>JBGPSQ010000070.1:0-12452 GCA_041490205.1 Gallionellaceae bacterium | reverse complement strand
TCAGGGGTCCGCCGGAACCGGGCACGCAGGGCACGCCGGCCGCCTTCATGAGCTTGATCGCCGAGACCTTGTCGCCCATCAGGCGGATGGTCTCGGCGCGCGGGCCGATGAAAACGAAACCGGATTTCTCGCAGCGCTCGGAGAAGTCGGCATTCTCGGACAGGAAGCCGTAACCGGGGTGAATGGCTTGCGCGTCGGTCACTTCGGCCGCGCTGATGATGGCGGGGATATGCAGGTAGCTCTGGCTGGAGGGCGCTGGGCCGATGCAAACCGACTCGTCGGCCAGCTTGACGTACTTGGCGTCGGCGTCGGCCTCGGAATGGACGGCAACGGTCTTGATGCCCATTTCGCGGCACGCGCGCTGAATGCGCAAGGCGATCTCGCCGCGGTTTGCAATGAGGATTTTTTCGAACATGGCGGGTGGTTTTGCCGCCTTGGGGGCGGGCTGTGCTTTGCGTTCGAACATGATCAGCCGATGATGAAGAGCGGCTGGCCGAATTCCACCGGCTGGCCGTTCTCCACCAGAATGGCCTTGATGATGCCGGCCTTGTCCGTTTCGATTTCGTTCAGCAGCTTCATGGCTTCGATGATGCACAGGGTATCGCCCGAGTTCACACTCTGGCCGACATCGACGAATGCCTTGGCGCCTGGCGAAGCGGAACGGTAGAAAGAACCGACCATGGGCGACTTGATGACATGGCCTTCCACGACAGGCGCTTCGGCAACCGCCGGGGCGGCTGCGGCTTGCGGGATGGGCGCAGCCGCTTGCGGGGCGGCATATATATGCTGCATGGTGGCGGCTTGTGCGCCCGCGCGGGTGATGCGCACCCGCTCTTCGCCTTCGCTGATTTCCAGTTCGGCGATGCCCGAGCTTTCAACCAGTTCGATCAATGTCTTGAGTTTGCGTAAATCCATGATTCAGTGCTCCTAGGCGGGTTGTTTCAGCGCGAATTGCAGGGCGAATTCATAACCTGCGGCCCCCAGGCCGCTGATGACGCCGACCGCATGGTCGGAAAAGTAAGATTCCTTGCGGAACGTTTCGCGTGCAAACACATTGGACATATGTACTTCGATAAACGGTATGGCGACGGCAGCCAGGGCGTCGCGCAGGGCGACGCTGGTATGGGTGAAGGCTGCCGGGTTGATGATAATGAAATCAACCCCTTCGGCGCGGGCTTGCTGGACGCGGTCAACCAGGGCCGATTCGGAATTGCTCTGGAAGTCGGACAATTTAACCTGGCTTTTTGCGGCCAATTCATGCAAATTCCGGTTAATTTCGCCCAACGTGACACGACCATATACGTCGGGTTCGCGGCTGCCAAGCAGGTTCAGGTTGGGTCCGTGCAGGACAAGCACATTTTTCATGGGCCGAATTTTGCCTAAATTAAATGAAATTGTCCAGAGTTGCCTGAAATTATCGCCGGAATAGGCAATTCAAGCTTATAGGCCAGCGCTAGTCAGGGATTGCAGGAATAGTTCGGCATCCTGGTAGCCGATCACGCGGAAATCAGGCTGCTCCCGGCCTTGTTTGTCGAAGAACAGGGTGGCGGGGGGGCCGAACAACTGGAAACGAGCCAGCAAGGCTTTGTCATTCTCGCTGTTGGCTGTGACGTCGGCTTGCAACAGCAGGGCGTTGCTCAGCTTGGACTGAACTTTGTCATCCGAGAAGGTGTTGCGCTCCATCTCCTTGCACGATACGCACCAGTCAGCGTAAAAATCCAGCACCACGATCTTGCCGCGAGCCTGGGCAAGACGGGCATCCAGTTCGGCGAGGTTTTTGATGCGGGTGAATTGCGGCTGGGCGGATGCTTCGGCCTTGGCGCTGCCGACCATGGACAAGGGGCGCAGGACATCGCGCGCGCCGGAAAGCGCGCCTATCAGGTAGGCAATTCCAACCAGCAGGGCAAGGATGCCCACGCCCTTCCAGAGTTTGTGCCAGTGGCTGGTATTGTGCGGCAGCGCGTCCAGCGCATGCAGGAAAATCGCGGACAGGATAAGCAGCACGGCCCACAGCAGCATCTGCACGCTGACCGGGATCAGGGGGGCTATCAGCCAGATGGCGACTGCCAGCAGCAGCACGCCGAAGAAGCGCTTGACCGACTCCATCCACTCCCCCGCCTTGGGCAACAGCGTTCCGGCGGACGCACCGATCACCAGCAACGGCACGCCTTGGCCCAGCCCCAGGGAAAACAAGGCTATGCCGCCAAGATATGCGTCGTGGGTCTGACTGATGTACAGCAGCGCCCCGGCAAGGGCGGGACCGACACATGCGCTGACGATGACAGCGGACAATGCGCCCATCGCGAACACTCCCGTGATGTGGCCACCATGCAGCTTGTTGCTGGCGCCGGCCAGGCGGCTTTGCAGTGCGTTGGGAAGCTGCAGGTCATAGAAGCCGAACATGGAGAGCGACAGCAGCACGAATATTGCGGCAAAGCTGCCCAGCACCCACGGTGTTTGCAGGTCGCTGGACGCCAGCGAGCCGGAAAGCCCTGCCGCCACGCCCGCTACGGCGTCAACGGTCGCCATTCCCAGCACATAGGCCAGCGAAAGAATAAAGCCGTGCATGTGGGTGATCTTGTGGCCGCGCCCGACAATGATCCCGGAGAGTATCGGCACCATCGGGAAACAACACGGCGTGAAGGCAAGCAGAAACCCGGAGCCAAAAAAGCCCGCCACTATCAGCCAGAAGCTGCCCTGCTTGAACAGCCGGGCAAATCGCGAATTATCGTTGGCCGGTGCGGGTTGGGGGGAGGTTTGTGCTTCCGTAGCCGCAGGAGAAGTTGCCTGCACTTCCTTCACCGCCGGGGGCTTTGCCGCTGCCGCCGGAGCGGTTGCGGCTGTGGTGATTGCGGGAAGGTCTACCTTGATCGTCTTGTCGATCGGCGGATAACACAACCCCTGCTCGCTGCATCCCTGGTAAGTGGCCATTATTGAAATGGTTTGCGCAGCCTTGCCGGTGCGCGCGAGCGTGATTTGGGCCTGGAACGGCTGGTGGAACACCACCAAGTCGCCGGAATTGGCGACATGTTTGATCTCGCCCTTGGGCATGGAGACCTGGGCAATCTTGACGCCCGGATCGGCGGTGCGGAACTCGACCTTGTTGCGGTATAAATAGTATTCCGGGGTAACCCTGAAGCTGGCGATCAGGGTATGCGCATCCTGAACATCGATCTCCAGGCCAAACGCCTTGTCCGCTTCCAGAAAAGTGGGTTGTTTGGAACCGAATGGCGACAACTTGTCGAGAAAGCCATCCGCCCGTGCAACGGGAGACAGGCCAAGCGGAATCAGGCATAACAACAAGAATAAAATACGCATTTTTTTCATGGGGTATTCGTTTTCTGCTTCGTTTCTTGGGCCACCCATTGCAGATAACCGGGCAAACCGGCATCCACAGAGACAGCGATAATTTCCGGAAGTTCGTAAGGATGGTGTTCCCGGACAAGTTTTTCAAGCATCGGATAAGCGGTGCGGGTGGTCTTGATCAGCAGCGGCACCTCGCTTGCGGTCTCAATCTTGCCCTGCCAGCGGTAAACGGAAGTGCACTGCGCCAGGATGTTCACGCAGGCAGCGGCGTGATTTGCCACCAGCGCATCGGCCAGACCTTGCGCGCTGTCCTGATCCGGCAGGTTGGTCATCACCAGCAGGACATCGTTCGAGTGGCTGGCATCCATGCCATCTGCGCTCATGCCATCCCCGCTCGCGCGCAGCGCACGCCCAGTTGCAGCAATTCGTCCCACGGGTCGCCGTCGCGCAGACCTTTCACCACCTTGTCTACGTAGGCTGTCCTGCGCAGGGCGCGATCGGCAATCGCCGGGGTGAAACGGCGTACCGCGCGCTCCATCAGCTTCTGGCGCGGCCCCCAGACCCGCGCCTCGCGCAGGGCGGCCGCCAGGTTGCCGCCGCGCTGCGCTGCGCGCGATACCCTGGCGAGCGCGCGGATGTCTTCCGCCAGCGACCACAGCACCAGCACGGTGGCTTCGCCTTCCGCGCGCAGGCCATCGAGTATGCGCGCATAGCGTGCCGCGTCGCCCGCAAGCATGGCTTCGGACAGCTTGAACACATCGTAGCGCGCCACATCCATCACCGCATCTTTCACCTGCTCGAAGGAAAGCGGCCCGGCGGGAAACAACAGCGCCAGCTTTTGTATCTCCTGAAAAGCAGCGAACAGGTTGCCTTCCACGCGCTCGGCGAGGAATCGCAGCGTGTCGCGGTCGGCGGATTGGCCCTGCCGCTGCAAGCGGCCCGCAATCCAGCCGGGCAGCTCATTCAGCCCGATCTCACCGTTGGCGATGACGATGCCGTGTTCCGCCAGTGCGGAAAACCACTTGCTGTTCTGGGTGGTCTTGTCGAGCTTGGGCAGGGTGACGATGGTCACCGTGTCGGCATTCAATTGCCCGCAATATTCCTGAATTGCCTGCGCGCCCTCCACGCCGGGCTTGCCCGTCGGTATGCGCAGTTCCACCAGCTTGCGCGAGGAAAACAGCGACAAGCTCTGGGCGCTGTTGCGCAACTCGGCCCACTTGAAGCCCTGCTCGGCGGTCAGCACCTCGCGCTCGTCGTAGCCCGCAGTGCGCGCCGCCGCGCGTATGCTGTCTGCCGCCTCGATGGACAGCAGCAGCGCCTCGCCGTGGATGACGTACAGCGGCGTCAAGCCCTTGGCAAGATGGCGCGGCAGGTCTTCGCTGGAGAGTTGCATGTCAAAAACGCCTATGGGGTTACTGGCAGCGGGTTGTCGGGTTGCTGCTTCGGCGGCCTGGCATAGGCCAGGCGGCGCAACACCTGCTGCGCCGCATCCGAGCGCATGTCGTCATAAAGCATTTGCTCTTCCTGTATCTTGGCCAATACCAGGGTGTCATCATAGGGCAGCACGCGCTGCAACTGGATTTCCGTGGCGGGCAGCCAGTCATTCATCTCGCGATCATAAGCGCGCAGTGAAAGGCGGTAGCGCAAGAGATATTCAATGACGTGGCCGCTGGCGTTCAGCGCTGTGATCTGCTTTTCCGTAGTTTCATAAACAATACTCAGCGTCAGGTCCTGTTGCCCGGGCGCGGGCAGGACTCCCAGCTTGTGGCTTGCCAGGTTGCGCCGCAGCGTTTTGGTGAAGGTGGTTTCACCCGGGGCCTGGATGTATATTCTGTGGAAGGCGAATTGAGTGTCCTTGGCGTCATGTCCGCGCAAATGCAGGCCGCAGGCCGAAAGCGTTAGAAGCGCGGCTATCAGCACAAATGTACGCAAGGGCTTCGTCATGGAACTCAGATCACCACGTTGATCAGGCGTCCGGGAACGACGACAACCTTCTTGGCCGCGCCACCCGCCAATTGTTTTTGCACCGCTTCGTGCGCCAGCGCCATTTGCTCCAGCGTCGCCTTGTCCGCATCCTTGGGGGCGCGCAGGCTGCCGCGCAGCTTGCCGTTCACCTGGATGACAAGCTCGACTTCGTCCTGTTCCAGCGCATCTGCCAGCGGCTCCGGCCAGGCTGCCGTGAGGATGTCCTCGCCGTATCCAAGCTCGCGCCACAATGCATGAGTGATGTGCGGGCAGATTGGCGAGAGCAGACGCAACAATATCGAAAAGCCCTCATGGGCAACCGCTGCGTGGCCCTCGCCTTCATCTTTCAGGGTCTTTTCCAGCGCGTTGAGCATCTTCATGCCGGCGGAGGCGACCGTGTTGAACTGCTGTTTGCCCAGATCGTAGTTGGCTTGTTTCAGCGTCAGATGGATTTCACGGCGAACGTCGGCCAGCGTTGCAGGCAACTTGCCCGGCATCGCCCCGGCAGCCTTGCCGGAAAGAGCATTGCCAAAAGCCCATACGCGCTTGAGGAAGCGATGTGATCCCTCCACGCCAGAGTCAGCCCACTCCAGAGTCTGCTCGGGCGGAGATGCAAACATCATGAAGAAGCGCGCGGTGTCCGCGCCGTATTGCTCGATCAGCGCTTGCGGGTCCACGCCGTTGAGCTTGGACTTCGACATGGTGCCTATGCCCTGATACTCTACCGTGCTGCCGTCGTTCACTGCGCGGGCAGTGGTTATGCGGCCCGTGTCATCTCTTTCCACAATCACTTCGTCCGGCGCAAAGTATTGGATGCCGCCCTTGTCGGTGTGTCGCGAGAAGATATGGTTAAGCACCATGCCCTGTGTCAGCAGGTTGGCAAACGGCTCGTCGTATTTGACCAAGCCCAGGTTGCGCATCACCTTCGTCCAGAAGCGCGAGTAAAGCAGGTGCAAAATGGCGTGCTCGATGCCGCCGATGTACTGGTCTACCGGCATCCAGTAACTGGTTTCTTCGTCAACCATCGCATCGCTCTTGAAGCCGCTGGCGTAACGCGCGTAATACCAACTCGAATCCACGAAGGTGTCCATCGTGTCGGTCTCGCGCTTCGCCGGTTTGCCGCATTTCGGGCAGGTGCAATTCAGGAAATCCTCGCGCTTGTGCAGCGGATTGCCGGAGCCATCCGGCACGCAATCTTCCGGCAGTTTCACCGGCAGTTGGTCGTCCGGCACTGGCACGGAACCGCAGCTATCGCAATGGATGATGGGAATAGGGCAGCCCCAATAACGCTGGCGCGAAACGCCCCAGTCACGCAAACGCCATTGCACTTTCTTCTCGCCCAGATTTTTAGCGGCGAGGTCAGCGGCGATAGCGTCCACTGCTTGTTCGTAGTTTAGGCCGTCGTATTTGCCGGAATTTACGCATACAACACGTTCCTTATTTCCATACCACTCCTGCCAGCAATCAGCGGTGAAAGTCAGATCGTCTCCTAAGAATTTGTCGAAGATTTGCTTTTCTTCATCAGAAAATTTGTTATATCCAATTTGTGCGCTACGCTCAATCACCTGCTTGATCGGCAACTTGTATTTTTTGGCAAAGCCAAAATCCCGTTCGTCATGCGCAGGCACCGCCATGACCGCGCCTTCGCCGTAGCCCATTAGCACGTAGTTGCCCACCCACACCGGCACTTGCTCGCCAGTCAGCGGGTGGGTGACTTTCAACCCGGTGTCTACACCTTCCTTTTCCATGGTAGCCATGTCGGCTTCCATCACCGAAACATGCTTGCACTTTTCGACAAAAGCGGCGACAGCTTTGTTGTGCTGTGCCGCGTAAAGTGCCAGCGGATGCTCAGCGGCCACTGCGACGAAGGTGACGCCCATGATGGTGTCGGCGCGGGTGGTGTAGACCCACAGCAGGTTTTTATTGGAGGGCGCTCCCTCACCCTCAATCCCTCCCCCGGAGGGGGAGGGAAGAGATGTCCCGACTTCGTCGGGGATTTTAAATGCAAAGCGCACGCCGTGGCTCTTGCCTATCCAGTTGGCCTGCATGGTTTTCACCCGCTCCGGCCAACCGGGCAACTTGTCCAGGTCGGCCAGCAACTCTTCTGCGTATTGAGTGATGCCAAGGTAGTAGCCGGGTATCTCACGCTTTTCCACCAGCGCGCCCGTGCGCCAGCCGCGCCCGTCTATCACTTGCTCGTTGGCCAGCACGGTCTGATCCACCGGGTCCCAGTTAACTACCTGCGTCTTCTTGTAGGCGATGCCTTTTTCCAGCATGCGCAGGAACAGCCATTGGTTCCACTTGTAGTAATCCGGCTTGCAGGTCGCCAGTTCGCGCGACCAGTCTATGGCGAAGCCCAGCGACTTCAACTGCTGCTTCATGTAAGCGATGTTGTCGTCTGTCCACTTCGCGGGCGGCACCTGGTTCTGGATGGCGGCATTTTCAGCGGGCAGGCCGAAGGCATCCCAGCCCATGGGCTGCAGCACGCTATAGCCGCGCATTTTGTGCCAGCGCGCGAGCACGTCGCCAATGGTGTAGTTGCGTACGTGGCCCATGTGCAGCTTGCCCGAGGGGTAGGGGAACATGGAGAGGCAGTAGTACTTGGGCTTGCCCGCTTCTTTTCTGGCGCGGAAGGCTTGGGTTTGCTCCCAGTGTTGCTGGGCGGCGGCTTCAATACTTTTCGGCTGGTAATCCTGCTGCATTTCTGGTTGGCTGCCTGGTTGGAATAAGCCGCCATTATAGCGGCATCGCACCCTCCGCACACCTGCGCCGACCTGATTTAGGAGCCCAGAAGATTCAGCAGCAGCTTCGCGGCCAGCCCCAGCAGCAGGACGGCAAACAGTTTGCGCAGGATGGCGACTTGCATGTGATGCGCCGCCCAGGCGCCGACGGGCGCCGTGATGACGCTGGTGACAGCCGTTCCAAGCAGGGCGGGCAGGAAGACAAAGCCAAGGTGGGGCGAGGGCAGGCCCTCGATGTGCATACCCGCAACAATGTAGCCCAGCGTGCCGCCCACGGCAACCGGAAAGCCGACCGCGGCCGAGGTGCCGATGGCATGGCGCAGCGGCACATTGCACCAGATGAGGAAAGGAACCACGATGGTGCCGCCGCCGATGGATACCAGCGTGCTCAGCCACCCGGTAAACATTCCCGTCAGTGTCAGGCCTGCGGCGCCGGGGAGCTGGCGGGAAGCGTGCGGGCGCACGTCAAACAGGATTTGGATCGCCGCAAACAGCACGAAAAAAGCGAATATCACCCCCAGCATGCGCGGGGAAATGGCGCTGGCGAAGGCCGCGCCCAGCGCCGTGCCGAGCAGGATGCCGGGCGTGATGCCGCGCACCACCCGCCAATTCACCGCGCCATGCTGATGATGTTTGTACATGCTGGCCAGTGCGGTGAACAGGATGTTTGCCATCGAGGTGCCGAGGGCAAGGTGCAGCGCATATTCGGGGGGAAAATGCTGGGCGCTGAACAGGAACAGCAGCACCGGCACCAGCACGGTCCCGCCGCCGATGCCGAACATGCCGCCGAACAGGCCGACAGCCGCGCCCAACAGCAGGTAGGCGGCAAACCATTCCATCAGACGTGCGCCAGGTCAGTGGTGATGAATTTCCATTCGGAAGGGTCGAGCAGCGTGATGGAAAGACGGTTGCCGCGCTGCAAAATGCGCATGCGCTCCAATTCCGGGTGGCGGCGCAATTCGGCCAGCGGGATCAAGCTGATCTTTTTCACCAGTTGCACATCGACATTCAGCCAGCGCGGCGTTTCCTGCGTGGATTTGGGGTCGAAGAATTTACTGTTGCGCTTGAACTGGGTGGCATCGGGGTAGGCTTGGCTTGCCACCCGGGCGATGCCCGCGATACCCGGCTCCTTGCAGTTGGAGTGGTAAAACAGCACACCGTCGCCGATAGTCATCTGGTCGCGCATGAAATTGCGCGCCTGGTAATTGCGCACGCCATACCAGGCCACGGTCTGGTTCGGCAGATTGGCGAGGTCGTCTATGCTGCAATCGCCCGGCTCGGACTTCATCAGCCAATATCGCATGGTATTCAATACTAATCCGGGGTCAAATAATCCGGAAAAAAATAATGCGGCCTAAGCCGCATTGGAAATAAAGCGCCCCGCCTGTGCCGTTGACCCAATGTCTTGAACCAGGGTTCAAGGGGGCCGATTCCCGGTTACATCAGGTACGTCCGTCTATGGGACGCGCACAACAGTAACATTAGAGGGTCTCAGCCTAAGCACATAGCTTATCGGTTCTAAGAATTATGGGCCTGACGAACACCGCAGGGTGCAAACCTTAGGGTCACCCCTAGAACAACTCATCCTGCTCCGCGAGCGTTGCATCGATGGTTGCCTGCATGGAATCCATTCTACGCTTAAATTCGGCCATGTCAAAACCTGTGCCGAGGCGTGTGGTGAGCAGTTCGTGGGCGATGTTCAGGGCGGCCATGATGGCGATGCGTTCGACCGATGCGACCTTGCCGGCATCGCGAATTTCGCGCATTTTTTTGTCAAGATAATTAACCGCATCAAGGAGTTCGGCGCGCTCGTCCTCCGGGCAGGCGACGCGCAGTTCGCGATCCAGTATCGTAACATCAAGGGTTTGAATCTTGTCGCCGTTCATGCGTCTTCAGGCAGCTGGACCAGCAACTTTTGCAGGCGCGTTTTGGCGGTGGTGATCTTGTCGTTGCATTGCCGGTGTTTGCTCTCGATTTCTGCCAATGCCTGGCGCAACTGGTGGTTTTCCGAGCGCAAGCGCTGGCTGAGCCTCACCAATTGGCCCAATTTCTGTTCAAGCGCGTCAAGTTCATTTTTCACGTTGGGACTATAGTTCAAAAAAGCCATTTAAGTCAAATGGTAAGGAAAAAGTCTGAAAGTTGTTTGGAAACGGTAGGGCATCATTGCGCATTATTTTTGGCACATGCCGCTTTTTAACCGGGCAACCCTGTCTTTGCTGAAAGGAGCGGGATTCAAGGTGCCGGGCGACCAGTACGCCCAGGTCGCTGCTTAGGGGGCAAGCCGCATGTGCACGGGCGGTTTCTGGTAAAGTGCGCGCCATGAAAGAAATGACCAGCACCCAGCTTTACCTGCGCCTGATGGGGTACATGCGGCCCTATTGGCGGATGTTCCTGGCTTCCATAATCGGCATGGCCGTGACCTCGGCTACTGAGGCCATCCTGCCCGCATTGCTCAAGCCCTTCGTGGACGGCACCTTCGTGCACAAGGACGACATGGTGATCCACTGGGCGCCGGGGATTATTTTGCTGATCTTCTTTGTGCGCGGCGTGGCATCTTTCGTCGGCACCTATGCCATCTACTGGGTCGGCAACAAGCTGGTGATGGATCTGCGCAACGCCATGTTCGGCAAAATATTGACCCTGCCCACTCGTTACTTCGACGACCACGCCACCGGCAGCATGATTTCCAAGCTCACCTTCGACGTGACCCAGGTGACCGGTGCCGCCACCAGCGTGGTCACCATTACTGTCAAGGATTCTATCCTTATCGTCATCCTGCTGGGCTGGCTGGTTTACCTGAACTGGAAGCTGACTCTGCTCACGCTGGTGATTGCGCCTGTCGTGGCCCTGGTGATGACGATCATCAACCGCCGCCTGCGCGCTACCAGCCGCGACTTGCAGCGCGCGATGGGCGATGTCACCCAGGTCATCGAGGAGAGCGTGACCGCGCACAAGGTGGTGAAGCTGTTCGGCGGGCAGAAATACGAAACCGGACGCTTCAACCAGCAGGCCAACTGGGTACGCCGCTATTCGGTGAAACAGGCCGCCGCCGCCGCCGCCAACGTGCCCATCATCCAGATGGTCGGTGCATTTGCGCTGGCCACGGTCATTTACCTTGCCATCCAGCAATCGAAAGCCGACGAGACCACAGTGGGCGGATTCCTGTCCTTCGTGGCCGCCATGTTGATGCTTACCGCGCCGCTCAAGCGCCTGACCGGGGTTAACGAATACATGCAGCGCGGGCTGGCCGCTTCAGAGAGCATTTTCGAACTGCTGGATTCGGAGAGCGAGAAGGATAGCGGCACAACCGAAATTGGCCGGGCCGCAGGGCGGCTGGAGTTCAGCCAAGTGGAATTCTCCTATGGTGTGGACGAAAGGCAGACCTTGCATGGCATCAACCTGGCAATCCCGGCTGGCCAGACGGTGGCCCTGGTCGGCGCTTCCGGCAGCGGCAAGAGTACGCTGGCGAACATGGTGCCGCGGTTTTATTCCCCCACCTCAGGCCGCATCACCCTGGACGGGCATGACCTGTCCGGCCTGAAGCTGGCCAGCCTGCGTGCCAACATTGCGCTGGTCAGCCAGGAAGTGGTGCTGTTCAACGATACCGTTGCCGCAAACATAGCCTATGGGCAGGAGCGCGCAGTGCCCGAAGAAGAAATCGTCGCGGCGGCCAAGGCGGCACACGCGCTGGAGTTCATCAATGACATGCCCCAGGGATTCAACACTCTGATCGGGGAAAAGGGCGTGCGGCTGTCAGGTGGCCAGCGCCAGCGCATCGCCATCGCCCGCGCCATCCTGAAAAATGCCCCGATCCTGATCCTCGACGAGGCGACCTCGGCGCTGGATTCGGAATCAGAGCGGCATGTGCAAGCCGCGCTGGAAACGCTGATGCAGGGACGCACAACATTGGTTATTGCGCATCGCCTCACCACCGTCGAAAACGCTGACCGTATCGTCGTCCTGCAAAAAGGCCGCATTGTGGAAACCGGCACCCATGCCGAACTCTTGGCCCAGAACGGCGTATATGCCCAACTGCACCGGATCTCGGCAAACCAGGCCGGCAGCGAGAACGTGCGAAAGGACCCGCAATAAAGTTGGTATTGACAGCGGCAGCTACACTGGTTAAATTTCATAACCCAGCATTTTAGTCAGAATAAGGAGAATATCATGGCAGTACTGGTAGGCAAGGCAGCGCCCGATTTCACCGCGACCGCGGTGCTAGGCAACAATGAAATCAAGGACATCACGTTTTCCGCCGTCACCAAGGGGAAGTATGCCGTGGTGTTTTTCTATCCACTGGACTTCACCTTCGTTTGCCCCTCGGAGCTGATCGCCTTCGATCACCGCCTGGAAGAATTCAAGAAACGCAACGTGGAAGTCATCAGCGTTTCCATCGACTCCCAATTCACCCACCTGGCCTGGAAAAACACCCCGGTGGAC
>JBGPSQ010000069.1:0-12457 GCA_041490205.1 Gallionellaceae bacterium | reverse complement strand
TTGCTTGTCCTGACAAAGACGGTCTTATTGCTCATAGACGTTTATTTTACCTCGAAAGACCAGACCTTTTGTACTTAATCCCGTGTCTGGCGCTTCCGGCCATTGTCATAACTGCTGTTTCACACATCCTGCCACACCATTAGTATTGACCGGCGGGCTTGAAATTGTTAATATGCCGCGCTCTGCAATTCCCTGATAGCTCAGTCGGTAGAGCGACGGACTGTTAATCCGCAGGTCCCTGGTTCGAGTCCAGGTCGGGGAGCCAAAGAATACCCAAGCCCGCGGCATCGCGGGCTTTTTCATTGCAAGCGTTTCGTTTCCGCCTGGCTCGGCCAGTTACGCCTACTACCAACATGGTAATCTCCTTGCCAGGAAATTCCCTTGTACGGCAAAGCCCCTGAGGCGAAACCCCAATTCCTGCCTGGAAGCCGGCTTTTACTTTACCACGCTGTCTATGCTGATTTTCAAGGCTGTTGTGCCCGGCTTTACCGCTGTGCTCATGCCCTGCAGGTCGCCAGGCTGCGCCTTGGCGTCTCCAGACTTGGATACGCGGGCGATCACCACGACTTTGTCGAATCCCGACAGCTTCATCTGTGGGGCTATCGCCATGCTGTCATCCAGCGTGAATTGCATGGGTAGGTCCTTTACCTGTTTGCGTATCACCGCCAGCGGCATTGGCGGGCCTTCTGCGGCGCGCGCGAGGATGAACACGGTGTCATCCGGTGATGCCTTGGTTTTGATCGCATCGCCCAAGGTCACGGTGCCGCTGATGCGCTCCTTGCCCGGTGCGGCAGCCATATTTTGCTCCGTGGCCTGCGCAGCTCTTTTCTGTTGTTTGCCGCCTTTGGACTGCGTGAGGAAATTGCGCGCTTGCTCAAGACCGCTCGCGATCACTTGAGCGTCCTGGGAGCCGGGTGGCAGTTGTTTCAGCAGTGTTTCCCAATAACGCACCGCTGCCGGGTAGTCGCCGCGCTCCATCGCCGCAGATCCGGAAAGCGATAGAGCCAACTGATTGTTCGGATCCAACGCCAGCGCTTTGTCCAGCAGGTCGGTGGGCGGGCCTATCAGGCTTTGTCCATGCACCATCGCAATGACGTCGGCATATTCCGCCCAAACCTGCGGCTCGTTTGGTACCAGTTCCGTCAGTTTTTCATACGCCTTTGCCGCCTCATTCCAGCGTTCCTTTTGGACGTAAGTGCGCGCCAGCATCACCCAGTCATCCGGAGAGTTCGGATTTTTCGCCAGCTTTTCTTCCAGAGCCTTGATCCCATCTTCGGAAAGCGCCCCGCCGAAGCTGTCCGCGCTGACATGATCCTGCGGCAGGAACACATTCTGGTTGCCCAGTTTCCAATACAATCCCACCGATGCGACCGGAATCAGTACTGCCAGTACGATCGCCAGTATTTTGAGCGGGTTGCGCGTCTGCGCGCCGCCATTGCCCTCTGGTTTCACCTCATCCAGCAGGCGCGCCTCCAGTTCGCGCTTGCCTTGCTCATACAATTCAGGCGTCAGCAAGCCATTGGCGAGATCGGCATCCATTTCCGCTACCTGGTCGCGGAAAATTTCCAGGTTGGCGGCATCGCGCGCCACCTGGTTGTTTTTGGCCATGCCGCGCCACAGCGGCCAGATCACAAACACCAGCGCTACCGTCAGCAGCAGCGCGCAATATATCCAGAATTCACTCATTGCTTTTCTTCGTCATTAAGTAGGGCGGCAGCACGCTCATGTGCCTCCGCGGAGAGATTGGCTTCAGGTACGGTTTCGCGGCGGCGGCGCAATTGATAAAACAAAACGCCTGCCCCGGCCAGGAGCAATACAAATGGACCGAACCACAGCAGCACGGTATAGCTCTTCATCGGCGGTTCGTACAAAACGAAATCGCCATAGCGCACCACCAGGTAATCGGTGATTTCCTGGTCAGTCTTGCCTGCGCGAATTTGCTCGCGCACTTCGCGGCGCAGGTCCTCGGCCAGCTCGGCATGCGAACTGGCCAGCGATTCGTTCTGGCATACCAGGCAGCGCAGGTTGGCGGCCAGCGCTACCATTCGTTTTTCCACTGCCGGGTCTTCGGCCAGGTCTTTGGCTTCGCCCGCCCATGCGGTGAGCGGCATGAACCCCAGCAGCGCTACGAACAAGAGCTTTTTCATGGTTCCTGCTCCAGCTTGGCCACCAGCGGCAATATTGTTTCCTTGAGGTTTTTCGGCGTGAGCATGCCCACTTCCTTGTAGCGGATCACTCCGTGCTTGTCGATGACGAAGGTTTCCGGCACCCCGGTGATGCCGTAATCGATGCCGATGCGCCCCTCGGCGTCGGTCACGTTCAGCATGTAGGGGTTGCCGCTCTGGGTCAGCCAGGCTTCTGCATTCGCGTTCTTGTCCTTGTAATCGAGGCCGACGATGGGTACGATGTTTTGTTGTGACATCGCCATCAGCAAGGGATGTTCTTCGCGGCATGATTCGCACCAGGAAGCCCACAGGTTGAACAGCCACACCCGGCCTTTCATGTCGGCGGGCGAAAATTTCTTTGCCGGTTCATGCAATTGGGGCAGGCTGAACGCGGGTGCATCCTTGCCGATAAATGGCGACGGCACCAATGTCGTAGGGCCTTCTCGCTGTAGACCAATAAACAGGAGTGCAGCCAACGCCAGGAAAACGACCAAGGGAAGGATGAATCGCATCATGCTGTCTTGCTCCTTTTTGCCATGGCAGGCGCGCTTTTTTCGTGCGCCATATTATTTTCAGCGGAAGGGGAGGGCTGTTTTCTCTTGGTGTGGATGCGATAGCGCCGGTCGCTGAGCGCCAGGATGCCGCCCAGCGCCATCAGGATGCAGCCGCCCCAGATCCAGTCCACGAAAGGCTTGTGGTAAACGCGCACTGCCCAAGCCCCGTTGCTGTCCGGAATCGGCTCGCCCAGAGATACATACAGGTCGCGGAACAAGCCGGGGTCAATCGCGGCTTCGGTCATCGGCATGCCGGAAGACATGTAATGGCGCTTTTCGGGATACAGCTGGGCAACTGTCTTGTCGTCCTTGCTGACGATGATGCGGCCCTTCATTGCCTGGTAATTCGGTCCTTCCGACTCGGCCACGCCGTCGAACCGGAAGGTATAGCCGCCAGCAATTACCGTGTCGCCGGGCGCCATGCGCACATCGCGCTCGGTTTCGTAACCTTTCACCAGCGTGACGCCGATGATGAACACGGCAATGCCCAAGTGAGCCAGTTGCATGCCGAAATAGCTGAGCGATTGCGATTTCAGCCCGCTTTCGCGCACTGTGCGGCGGTAGAGGTCAACCAGCACGGTGCCGATCAACCAGAAGGCGATCAGCAGGCCAAGGGAGATCAACGGCGTCCACTTGCCCAGAGCGTAGGGCACCAAGGCGGCACCCGCCAGGCTTGCGGCCAGCACCCAGCGCACACGCCGCCAGATGTTAGACATGCCTGCCTGCTTCCATCGCGCAATCGGCCCCAGGCCCATCAATATCACAAGGGGAACCATGACCGGAACGAATACCGCCTCGAAATAGGGCGGGCCGACCGACAGCTTGCGCGTCCCGCTGCTCAGGAGTTCCATGGCCAGCGGATAAAGCGTGCCCAGCAGCACGGTGGCCGCGGCCACCGACAGCAACACGTTGTTGACCAGCAGGAAGGATTCACGCGAAACCAGTTCAAACTTTCCGCCCAGGCCGACCTTGGGCGCGCGCCAGGCATAAAGCAGCAATGAAGAGCCGATGACAAGCACCAGAAAGGCGAGGATGAAAATGCAGCGGCGCGGGTCGGTGGTGAAGGCGTGCACCGAGGTCAGTACACCGGAACGCACCAGGAAGGTGCCCAGCAGGCTGAGCGAGAAGGCTCCGATGGCGAGCAACACGGTCCAGCTCTTGAAGGCGCCGCGCTTTTCGGTCACCGCCAGCGAATGGATCAGCGCGGTGCCCACCAGCCAGGGCATGAACGAGGCGTTTTCCACTGGATCCCAGAACCACCAGCCGCCCCAGCCCAATTCATAGTAGGCCCAGCCGCTGCCAAGGGCTATGCCCAGGGTGAGGAACACCCAGGCAACCGTGGTCCACGGGCGCGACCAGCGCGCCCAAGTGGCATCCAGTTGCCCGCCTATCAGCGCCGACAGCGCAAATGCAAAAGCGACGGAAAATCCCACATAACCCATATACAGCATGGGCGGGTGGATCACCATGCCCGGGTCCTGCAACAGCGGGTTGAGGTCGCGTCCGTCGGCAGCAGCGGGAATCAGGCGTGCGAACGGGTTGGAGGTAAAGAGCATGAACAGCAGAAAACCGGCGGAGACCAGGCCCATCACGCTTATTACGCGGGCCACCATTTCCTGCGGCAGGTGCTTGCTGAATTGCGCCACCGCCACGGTCCATACGGCCAGCAGGAAAGTCCACAACAGAATGGAGCCTTCATGGCCGCCCCACAGCGCAGCGAAACGGTATTGCGCCGGGAGGTGGGAATTGGAATTCTCCGCCACGTACAGCACGGAAAAATCGCTGTTGAGAAAGGCATAGGCCAGGCTGCAAAAGGCAAATGCCACAAACACAAATTGGCCGACGGCGATAGGGCGGGCGACGCCCATCAGAACGGCGTTGTTGCGCGCCGCGCCGACGATGGGCAATATGCCCTGCACCAGCGCCAGTGCCAGTGCAACAATCAGGGAAAAATGGCCGAGTTCCGGTAACATGCTGAATGCTCCTGTTTATTTTCTTGCTGACGATGGCGCGGCGTTCACGGCCGAACCGGCCTGAACCTGCGCTGCGGCACTCTTGTCTTTTTGGGCTTGCTCCACGGCCTGCTTGGCCTCGGGGGGCATATAGTTCTCGTCGTGCTTGGCCAGCACTTCACTGGCGTGGAATACACCGTCAGCCTCAAGTTTGCCCTGCGCGACCGCGCCCTTGCCTTCTTTGAACAGGTCCGGCAGGATGCCTTTGAAAATCACCGGCATGCTTTTGGCGGTATCGGTCAGTTCGAAGCGCACGGTCAGCCCGTCGTTGTCGCGCTTCACGCTGTTTGCCACCACCAGCCCGCCGACACGGAAGCTGCGGTCATGGGGAGCCTTGTTGCCGTAGACATCACTGGGCGTGTAGCTGAAATTGATGCCGCCGTCCTTGTTCAGCGCGGATACCACCAGCCAGGCAACCAAGCCGGCTGCCGCCACTGCAACGGCGATGAAAGCGGTCATTTTTTTCTGGCGCGGGGTCATGCTATTGCTCTCCTTCCGCATCGCGCATCATGCGTATCTGTTTCAAAGTCAATTTCCTCTTGTGGACTACTAGTGCGATTTCCACGATAAAAACCAGCAGGGCCATGCCATACGAACCCCACACGTAGAATGCTCGACCATGCATATCGATAAATTCTGAAAAGCTCATTATTAATTCGCCTCCGGCAAATCCTGCACCCATTGTGCGGTGCGCTCACGTTCCAGGATGATGCTACGCACGCGCCACAGTGTCATTGCGATGGCGTAGGCCCAGCATGCCAGGAACATGGTGAGCAGTGCTTCCTGCATGGTTGTCTCCATGCTGATGCCGGTTGGCTTGATGGTTGAGCCCTGGTGTATGGTGTTCCACCAATAGACCGAGAAATAGATGAGGGGCACATTGACCGAGCCGACGATGACCAGCAGGGCAGAGGCGCGGTCGGCGCGGCGTGGATCATCAATCGAGGCATGCAGGGCGATGAAGCCCAGGTACAGGAAAAACAGGATCAGCTCCGAGGTTAGGCGCGCATCCCACACCCAATAGGTGCCCCAGGTCGGGCGGCCCCAAAAGGCTCCTGTCCACAAGGCAATGAAGGCGAACAGTGCGCCGGTCGGAGCCATGGCGCTGGCCATCATGGCGGACAGGCGTGTGTTGAAAATCAGCCCCAACGCAGCATAGCCAGCCACCACCAGGTAGATGAACATGGACAGGATGGAGGTGGGTACATGAATGAAAATGATGCGGTAAGCATCGCCCTGCACCGCGTCGATGGGCGCAACATAAAGGCCGATGTAAAGCCCTGCCGCGAACAGTATTGCTGCAATTGCCGCAAACCACGGGGCCAGCTTGCCCGCCAGTGCGTAAAACGTGCTGGGGGCGGAATACTTGAACCAGTTGATCGCCAAACTATTACTCCATCGAAATCCGTAGCGCCTGTGCCGTGACCCAGGGTGTCAAAACCATTGCAGCTACCACTACCGCCGCCAGAAGCTGCAGGTGTGCAGCATACTCAATACCGTTGGCAGCCGCTCCCACCGCTCCCGCGCCGAAGATCAGCACCGGGATACACAGCGGCAGCACCAGCAGCGAAACCAGTACCCCGCCCCCGCGCAACCCCAAAGTGAGGGCTGCACCCACCGCGCCTATCATGCTGAGCACCGGCGTGCCCAGAACCAGGCCCAGCACCAACACACCCAGTTGATCGGAGGTCAGCCCGAACTGCAAGCCCAGCACCGGCGCCATTAGCACCAGCGGCAAGCCGGAGGACATCCAGTGTGCCAGCATTTTGCCTAGCACCAACACCGGCAGCGATTGCGGTGCCAGCAGCATTTGTTCCAGCGTGCCGTCCTGATAATCCGCAGAAAACATGCGTCCCAACGAAAGCATCGAAGCCAGCAATGCGGCCACCCACACCACGCCAGGCGCCATGTTGGCCAGCATCTTGGTCTCCGGCCCTACGCCCAGCGGGAACAGGCTCACCACCATGACAAAAAATACCAGTGTGGTCAGCACATCGGCGCGGCGGCGCATTGCCAGCACGAGATCGCGCCGCACTACCAGCGCCAGCAAGCCGGGCAGGCCCAGCTTGTTCATCGAGCCCTTCTTCATCACGCCCATATTCGTCATGCCCATGTTCATCATGCTAGGGCCAGGCCGCGGGTCTGTACGCCAGCCACTTGCAACGGCTGGTGGGTGGTGAAAATCACCATTCCACCCTTGGACAAGTGCTCACCTATGAGTTCCTGCATCAAATCTACTGCTCCGACATCCAGTGCGGTGAGTGGCTCATCCAATATCCACAATGGCGCATCGGTCACCAGCAGTCGCGCCAGCGCCACGCGCCTGCGCTGTCCCTGTGACAACACCTTGACCGGCAACAATTCCTTTTTGCGCAGCCCCATGCGCCGCAAGGCTGCCAGCGCCTGCTTCTCATCCACTTCAGCCCCCGCCAGTCCCGCATTGATATGCAGGTTTTCCAGCGCATTCAGCTCGTCCTTGATGGCGTTATGGTGGCCAAGGTATACCAGCTCAGCGAAATATTCCTCGCTCAGCTCCCGGACATTCTTGCCGCGCCAGCGGATTTCACCCGACTCCGGCATGGCCAAGCCGCATAGCGTGCGCAGCAGGCTGGTCTTGCCGCTGCCATTGGGGCCTTGCACCTGCATCAGTTCCCCGGCGGACAGTGAAAAATTCAATCCCGAGAACAGCCTGTGGTCGCCGCGGACGCAACCAAGATTGCCGACTTCCAGCATTGCGCGAATGATGTCCGGTTAAGTTAAAAATAGCTATGGATTATACTACGGCCAAAGCCACGGTGCGCACTGGTGAAAGTGCAGTTATAATTGCACCCGTCTGGCAGTAACAACCATTTTTTTCAAAGGGATAACATGGGATTTTTGGCCAACAAGCGCATTTTGATTACCGGCATGATCAGCAACCGCTCCATCGCTTACGGTGTTGCCCAGGCCATGCACCGCGAGGGGGCAATCCTGGCCTTCACCTATCAGGGCGAGCGCGTCAAGGATCGCGTCATCAAGATGGCGCAGGAATTCGGCAGCGACTTGGTTTTCCCCTGCGATGTGTCGTCCGATGCCGAAATTGAGGAGTTGTTTGGCGGTTTGTCCAAACACTGGGACAAATTCGACGGTTTTGTGCATGCCATCGCCTTTGCGCCGCGCGAAGCGCTGGATGGTGAATTTCTCGATGGATTCAGCCGGGAAGCCTTCCGCATAGCCCACGATATCAGCTCCTACAGTTTCCCCGCCATGGCCAAGGCTGCGCTGCCCTACCTGAATGATCACAGCTCCCTGCTTACCATGAGCTACCTGGGCGCAGTGCGCACCATGCCGCATTACAACGTGATGGGCTTGGCCAAGGCCAGCCTCGAGGCCGGCGTGCGTTACCTGGCGATGGACCTGGGGCGGCGCGGCAGCATTCGCGTCAACGGCATTTCCGCTGGGCCGATCAAGACGCTTGCGGCAGCCGGAATTGGCGACTTTAACAAGTTGCTGTCGTATAACGAAAAAAATGCCCCGCTGAAGCGCAATGTCACCGTCGAGGAGGTGGGCAATGTTGCCGCCTTCCTGTGCAGCGACTTGGCCAGCGGGATTACGGGCGAGATCACATATGTGGACGGCGGCTTTAATACTACCGCACTCGGCACCACTGAAGCCTGACAGTCATACCGGTGTTTGGATAAAGCCGCAAATAAAAACGCCACCTTGCGGTGGCGTTTTTATTTGTGCGGTTGTGAGCTGATGACTAACCTTTGCCATTTGCAAATGCTTTCGAGCTGATGCTGGCGTGTTTTCGCGCTTCTGCAATGTAGGCTTTCAGCAATTCTTCGCCCATGACCTGGCGCAAACGCTGAGAATAATCGGCGCGCTTGACTTCATCAATCGGGCCGGTTTCCTTGACCGCATCCACGCGAGCAAGCATGTACCCTCCTTGTGGGCTTTCCACCCCGACATAGGCAGGTAGCTTGCTCACATCTGCCTGAAGCACATGGAGCGTCAATTCCAAATCCATGCCTGCCGCCGGATGCATGCGGGAGAGCGGGTCTTTCACGGCCACCCACTTCAGGCTCGTTTTCTCGCCGCGTTGTAATTGCGCCAACATGGTCTGCCCTTGCTTGGCCGCCAGTTCGCTGGCTTGCTGAAGCACCAGTTTCTTCTTGATGGCCTCGGCCACATCTGCGAACGGTTTTGTTCCGGCGGCCTGGAATTCCAGCAAGCGCACGGTAAGCCGCTTGTCGGGAGCAATTTCAATCGCGGAACTGTTGCGTTTTTTCTTCAGCACATCTTCGGAAAAGACGGCTTGCAAAGCCTTATCGGTCCAGGGTGACGCGCCTCGCTGTCCTTTTTCCAGCCAGCCACTCTGCTTTATCGGCGCTTTCACCACTTCAGATGCAGGCTTCAGGCTGTCGCTTTGCGTGTAAGCGGCCTCGTCGAATTTTTCCGAAAGTTCGGCGAATTTGTCCCCGGCCTTTTTCATCTTGATTTTTACGGCTATCGAGTCTTTTACTTCGTCCACAGGAGTGATGCCGCCACCCTTCACTTCAATCAGTTTGATGATGTGGAAGCCAAATTCAGACTCTACCACGCTGCTTATTTCGCCCGGCTTGAGGCTGAATGTTGCATCTTCGAACGGTTTCGCCATCATGCCGCGTCCAAAAAAGCCCACATCGCCGCCCTTGGTGGCAGAGCCTGGGTCTTTGGAATATTTTTTGGCGAGTTGCGCAAATTTTCCTGGCTCCTGCCTGATTTGCTGCAGGATGGAGTCGGCCTGTTCCATGGCCGCTTTTTTCCCGGCTTCGCCCGACTTCGGCGGAACCGTAATCAAAATGTGTGCAGCATGCCGTTGTTCGGGGGCGGTATAGTCCCCTTTGTTTTTTTCGTAGGCATCTTTTATTTCGTCGGCGCTTGCGGTGACTTGCGGCAGCAGGGAATCGGCTGAAAATACAACGTATTCCACGCGAGCGCGTTCTGGCGTGCTGAATTCCGCCCGGTTCTCATCATAATATTTCTTGACCGCAGCCTCATCCACCTTGGTTTGGCTGAGGAATGCATCGGGCGCGATATTGACCAGGCTCACCATGCGCTGCTGTTCGCTTGCGCGAATCAGGCTATCCACTGCCGTGTCCGATGCATGGCCGTTCAGCATGTACATTGAGGTGATCTGGCGGGTTGCCTGGTCTTCTTTGAGGAACGACTCAAGCATTTTAGGCGGCATGCCTTGCCTGACACGCCATGCCTCATATTTTTGCCGGTCAAATTGACCATCGGTCTGGAAGGCGGGCTCCCTGGCTATCATTTGAGTCAGTTGCCTGTCTGTCGGCTCAAGGCCGGCGGCGCGCGCCTTGACCAACAGCAATTTATTGTCGATCAACTGGTCAAGAACTTTTAACTTGAACTCGGGCCTGTCGAGCACTGCAGGATCAATGCGGCCGCGCGTCTTTTGGCGTAACTCATCCTGCTGCTGGCGCAATGCGTTATCAAAATCCTGCTGGGTGATATTTTCGCCTTCCACCGTGGCCAACGCATCGCCGCCTGACTGGCGAAATGAGTTCACGCCCCAGAATGCAAAAGGAAGGGTAATCAGCAGCAAGATAACCTGCACCACTCGTTTATTCTCATGCACATAATCAAACATGACAATCCACCTGGCCGTTTATAGCAACGGGAAATATATTAACGAAAAAATACAAATGAAAAAGGCGAACTTTCGTTCGCCCTGATTTGGCGGAGTGGACGGGACTCGAACCCGCGACCCCCGGCGTGACAGGCCGGTATTCTAACCAACTGAACTACCACTCCAAAAAACTCAACTGAACTACCACTTCAAGAATATCACTGCTACTCCTGGTGGGTGCTGAGGGGATCGAACCCCCGACATTCGCCTTGTAAGGGCGACGCTCTACCAGCTGAGCTAAGCACCCAACAAGCCGATTATTTTACCGCATCTTTCAAACCTTTGCCAGCGCGAAATTTCGGCACTTTGGCAGCCTTGATCTTGAGGGCGGCGCCGGTCTGGGGATTGCGGCCGGTGCGGGCTGCGCGCTTGCCTACATAAAATGTCCCAAAACCAACCAAGGTAACCAAATCTCCCTTTTTCATTGCTTTCTTGATGGAGTCAATGGTCGCATCCAGAGCACGGGCTGCAGCAGCCTTGGAAATGTCGGCAGACTGGGCAATTGCATCAATCAATTCGGATTTGTTCACGTAAGTCCCCTTGTATGATTTTGGAAGAAATTGACAGGAAATCCCTGCAGCGGCTTTATAGCAAGGGTTTCAGGACGGGTCAAGCGATTCGGGAGTTTGCCGCGAAAAATTTTAGTAGTGTGCGGGCCGGGTTCGCCGGCCCGCGCGAATTGCATCAGTGCTTGATGACCTGGGATGCAGCGCCTTTATCTTCCACTACCGGCAGAGGTGCTGCGGGCGGAGCGAAATCGGGCAGCGGCTCCGGCTTACGCTCCAGCGCCATTTCCAGAACCTGCTCGATCCACTTGACGGGGTGAATATCCAGTTTATTTTTGATGTTGTCCGGTATTTCCACCAGGTCCTTGGTGTTCTCTTCCGGGATCAGCACCAGTTTGATTCCTCCGCGATGCGCCGCCAGCAATTTTTCCTTGAGGCCGCCGATCGGCAACACTTCGCCGCGCAGCGTGATCTCGCCGGTCATCGCCACATCGGCACGCACCGGGATGCCGGTCAGCGCCGAAACCATGGCGGTGCAGATGCCGATGCCCGCGCTGGGGCCGTCCTTGGGCGTGGCGCCCTCCGGCAAGTGGATGTGCAAGTCGCTTTTCTCGTAGAAATTATCCGCAATGCCCAGGCTGCGCGCGCGGCTGCGCACAACTGAAAGCGCGGCCTGGATGGACTCCTGCATCACTTCTCCCAGCTTGCCGGTGGTGGTGGTCTTGCCCTTGCCCGGCAACACGGCGGTTTCGATGGTCAGCAACTCGCCGCCGACTTCGGTCCACGCCAGCCCGGTGACCTGGCCGACCTGATTGTGCTTTTCGGCGATGCCGTAGGAGTAACGCCGCACGCCGAGGTACTTGTCGAGGTTGCGCGAGTTGATGGAAACCTTGTGGTCGCGTCCCTTGAGCAGCAGGGACTTCACAACCTTGCGGCAGATCTTGGAAAGCTCGCGGTCCAGGCTGCGCACGCCAGCCTCGCGCGTGTAGTAGCGCAGGATGTCGCGAATGGCGCTTTCAGATATGCTGAGCTCCTCGGGCTTCAGGCCGTTATTCTTCAGCGCCTTGGGAATCAGGTAGCGCAATGCGATGTTGACCTTTTCATCCTCGGTGTAGCTCGAGACAAAAATAAGCTCCATGCGATCCAGCAACGGCGCGGGGATGTTGGTGCTGTTGGCGGTGGCGACAAACATCACGTCGGACAGGTCATATTCGACCTCGACGTAGTGATCGACGAAAGTGTGGTTCTGCTCCGGATCAAGCACCTCCAGCAGTGCGGACGACGGGTCGCCACGGAAATCCATGCCCATCTTGTCCACTTCATCCAGCAGGAACAGCGGATTTTTCACGCCGACCTTGGACATGTTTTGCAGAATCTTGCCCGGCATGGAGCCGATGTAAGTACGGCGGTGGCCGCGAATCTCCGATTCGTCGCGCACCCCGCCCAGCGACATGCGCACGAACTTGCGGTTGGTCGCGCGCGCGATGGATTGCCCGAGCGAGGTCTTGCCCACGCCGGGTGGTCCCACCAGGCACAGGATGGGTGCTTT
>JBGPSQ010000068.1:0-12556 GCA_041490205.1 Gallionellaceae bacterium | reverse complement strand
TTCAAGAACCGCTTCGGCGCGGTGAACGAACTGGGCGTGTTTGCCATGACCGAAAAGGGCCTGCGCGAAGTGAGCAACCCCTCCGCGCTGTTTCTCTCGCAGCACGGCACGCAAGTGGCGGGCTCATGCGTGATGGTCACGCAGGAAGGCACGCGTCCCTTGCTGGTTGAAATTCAGGCGTTGCTGGATGATGCCCACTCGCCCAACCCGCGCCGCTTGTCGCTGGGCCTGGAGCAAAACCGCCTCGCTATGCTGCTTGCCGTGCTGCACCGCCACGCGGGTATTGCCTGCTTCGACCAGGACGTGTTCATCAATGCCGTAGGCGGCGTAAAGATCACCGAACCGGGCGCGGACCTCGCCGTCCTGCTCGCCATCGTCTCCAGCCTGCGCAACCGCCCCCTGCCGGAAAAAATGGTGGTGTTCGGCGAAGTGGGGCTTGCAGGGGAGGTGCGCCCCGTGCAGCGTGGACAGGAACGCCTGAAAGAAGCCGCCAAACTCGGCTTTACCCACGCCATAATCCCCAAGGCCAACGCGCCCAAGCAGAAGATCGCGGGCATGGAGATCATCGCGGTGGAGCGGGTGGAGGATGCGGTGGAGCGGGCGCGGTAGAGGGATGTCCGTGTCATCGCCAAAAGATCGAACCGGGAATGTTGTGCATGTTGTACTCATGTGCGCCTGCTGGGTTTAACTGGTAAATGGTTGGACGAGCTTCCGCCTGAAGAAAAACAGGATGTCCTGTCCATGATCGGTGAGGTTTTCGAAGTAGAGGAAAGAGCAAATTCGGGCAAATTTTGGTGATTTTTATGGTGACACTTGTCACCATTTTTGTCACCACGCTAACAAATACACCCGAAAAATCCTTAATAATCAGTGAGCCGAATTCGTGTAAATCCCGCTAAATGCCAATAAGTACAATTTTTATTACTGTACGGCGGGATAAAGAATCAATGACTTACAACTCATTGTCACCACATTGTCACCATTTAAAATAAATTAGCCCTAAAAAGCCCCAATTCGTCCACCCTCCTTCGGTATACATGCGAGTGATTTAGTCGTGATCTTGTCCTTCTGCCATCTCTTTGGAACAAGCACAACGGGCAAATCGTCTGCCGTTTTGCAGATAGATGATTACGGCCATTCCTGGATTCGAAAGTCGTGGCCTGACTACGAAGAAGGAAGGTGTTATTCACACTCGATAGCACTCGAACCCCATGAAATGGAGGTGGTGTATGTTTAAGGGCCGTTGGTTGGGCTGAAAAGGAAGCCCAACATCCACCTAGAATTTGTTGGGCTTCGCCTTGCTCAGTACAACCTACGGGCTCGGCTTGAAACGCTCGCCGCGGAAGACCCGCGCCGGATTGCCGCGCGTGACCTGATGGTGCGCCATGCGCCGGTCTGCGCGCTGTTCCTCCTTCGCTTCCTCGGTCTGTTGCGCCAGACGCCGCGAGATCAGCAGCACGGCCAGCCGCTTGTTGGCGTGCTGGCTGCGTTCCGTTTGCACTTTGACGCTGATGCCGGTGCCGACGTGGGTGGCGCGGACTGCCGTCTCGGTGGTGTTGACGTGCTGGCCGCCCGGCCCGGAGGAGCGCATCGTCTCGAAGCGGATTTCTCCTTCTAACGTTGCCACTGGCGCCGCAAAACGGGCCACGCCGATGAACCAGTTCTGCCGCCCGTGATTGGGCCGGTAGGGGCTTGGGCAGGTCCACTGCACCGTACCTTCCCAGCTTTGCGCCAGTTCATCGGCCCGTTTGCCCTCCAGTGCCAGCAGGATGGAACGGAATGTTCCTTCGCGCTCGCCGGGTTCCTGCTCGACAACTTGCAGCTCGACGGCGCAGTCCGCCGCCTCGTCTACAAGGCGGCGCAGCGCCTTCGCCACCGCCAGCTGGCATTCAGCCGGGCCTTGTGCTGCGGAAATTTGCAGTAACAGCATCATCGCCCCTCCCGCGTCTTGTAGGTGAGCACAGGCTTGAGGCGCGCCAGCACCTTGATCAAACCAGCCGATTGCAGCGCGGCTATGACCGTATCGATGGACTTGTAGACCTCGGGTGCCTCCTCGAAGATCAGGTCGCGGTCATCGCAGATCACGCGGCTGCCCAGCGCCGTGCGTCCGAGTTGCGCAGCGGTGAAGCGAGCGGAGAGCCGCTCGCGGCATTCGCCGCGCATCCACTTGCGCCCGGCCCCGTGGGCGAGCGACCACAGGCTAACTTCGGAGGCGATGGGACGCACGAGATAGCTGTAGTCGCCGCGTGACCCGGGGATCACCACCACCCCCTGGTCTGCGGGAGCCGCGCCCTTGCGGTGCAGCCATCCCGTGATGCCGGAGACGGTCGTCTGCGCCACCAGGTTATGGTGGAGGTCGAGGACAGGCTCCCCTTCCGTTTGCCAGCGCGCCAGCATGCGCCGCGCGATCAGCTCGCGATTGGCGCGGGCAAACCGCAAGGCCGTGGCATGGCGTGCCAGGTACGCGCCGCAATCCGCACTGCCTTCGACTAGGCCCTGGTGGCCGAAGCGGTCGACCTGCTCGCGCAGGATCGATTCCCCGAGCCCGCGCGAGCCGCTATGCACCAACAGGAGCAGGTGCTTAGGGCCGAGCCCCAGCGCCAGCAGCGCTTCGTCATCATGGCTCTCGTCGAGCTGCTGCAGTTCGGCAAAGTGGTTGCCGCCGCCTATCGTCCCGAGGGCGTGCTCGTGCCCCGTTTGGGGCAAGTCGAGGCTCTCGATATAGCCTTGCCATGACTCGTCCAGGGGGCCGTCGATGCTGCCCAGGCGTTTTTCCAGCTTATCGAGGCGGGGTTTGGCGGCAGGAATGCCGGTGCGCCACAAAGCCATGCCGCAACCGATGTCGTTGCCGACCAACGCCGGATAAAGCCGCCCCACGGAAAAGAAAGCAGCGCCCACGGGATAGCCGCGACCGGGATGGAGATCGGGCATGCCGACGACGTTGCGCATGCCTTCGAGGCGTGCTGTGGTTTCAAGTTGCTGGATCGCATTTCCTTCGATCCATGTGTCATCCGAGGCGATGATGGAGACGCACCCGGACAAAATCTGAACGTAATTGCCCATTACCAATTCCTTTGAGGATGGTTAGAAAAATACCAGGAATGGCAGGCCGAAGCCGGGCAATGCAAAGCCGCTCGGAAGCGGCGGGGCGATTACGCCAGGCGCGGCCTGCAAAGGGTGATCAGCTTTTGCATGATGTTCTCCTTTACAGTGCGGTTGATGAAGGCGCGAATTGTAGAGTGGTGCCGGGAAAAGTCAAGCGCTTGACGATTTTCTTCGTCGGGGGATACTCTTCAAGGGTCGCAGGCCGGACTGAGTCAGACGGCTACCTTCCTCAAGGGCAACCTCTTCAATCAAGCAAACCAAATATACGCGAACACCATTAGCAAAAGCGCACCGGCCACAAATTCTGAAAAAAATTCCCGGTCATCTAGCGCGCTTTCGTACTGCTTGAGTTCCTGCATTTTCATGGCATCTCCCTTCCATTCCCTGACGGTAGCGGACATTAAATATTTACAGACGCTGGCGCAGATGTGCGAAATCAGCGGTGCAACATTAGCGCATATCGTTCCGGAAGCTGATAGGTGCTTGCGCTGAAATTTCAGGCCGAGGTATCTGGCGGAACGCCTCTTGCACCGCATCGCCAACGGTTGAGTTGACTGGTTCGTATCCGGAAATTCCCCGTGCCTTGCGTTCAATCTCAAGTGCTTTCAGGGTGTTCGAGCTGAGCACGACTCCCTCGCGGGCAGATTCCGCCGCTCCGGCCAGGTCCTTGTCCAGCAGTGCTTCGAGCTGTTTGGTCGCAACGATATAGCGGCCTGAACGGAGATGCTCCAGCAGTTCAACCTTTGTAATGATATTTTCTTCTGTTCTGGCCGCAGCGCCACTTCTGGCGAACTCGGATGTGGTCTGCATCAGGACCAATGCCGTTCCGAGGACTCCCATCAGGATGCCGAAAATTACAGAAATGGACGCGGTCAACTGCACTTGGCTCTTTATCATGATAGCCTCCGCGATGTTGTCCGGCGCAATGCCGGCATTGATTTTATAGACCGGATTGACCTTGCCGGCGAGAAAACCACTTGCCGACTTGTGGTTACAGGCTAATCAGAATTGTGACGGTGGTCAATACAGAATCCACTGCATTTTTGCGGTGCCAAAGCTGTAGCCATGCACCGGATAAAAGGAGTTTGCTTGGTGACTTTCGGGTATGGCAGATCCGTATGTTGGGTGCATAAGATGAGGCCCAACATTCACCCGAATTTGTTGGGTTTTGTCTTGCTTGGCCTAACCTATGCTGTCGCTCAGTTCTGTTTTCACAACTGCACTTTTTCCCCTAACCTGCAGCAGGTACGCTGATGAATACGCTGGTGCCACCAGAGGTTCGTTCGGTGATGCGGAAAAATCCACCCAGTAATGAAGCACGATAGCTCATGGTATACATGCCGAGCCCCTTCATTTCATCCAATACTTCTTGTTCGCCGATGCCCGAACCATTATCGGAAATTTCCAACGTTAAGCCAGACGGGGTTGTTTCCATTGCCAGGGTGATTTTTGTAGCGCCGCTGTGCTTGATGGCATTATTCACCGCCTCTTGAGCAATGCGGAACAAATTAATAAGAACAAGCGGGTCGCTGATGCTGCATTCACCGTTAATGTGAAATTCGCATTCTACATGGTAGGTAGATGTTACATTGGCTGCGAGCTGCTCCAGCAGGGCGGGCAAGCCTGCATGTTTCATCTCCACCGGATACAATCCTTGTGCAAATCTGCGTGTTTTATTGATGGCTTCATTTATTAAGGCGGTGATCTCCGCCGCCTCTTTGCATTCGGCATAACCGTGTTTTTTCAAGCTATCAAACAGCAGCGTCGACTTGAAAGCAGTGCCTGTCAGATGTTGGCCCAGGTCGTCATGCAATTCCCCCCCAATTCTTCGCATCGTTTCTTCACTGACGGTTATGATTCTATGCTCGGCGATTCCGGCCCGTCCCAGCGCGATCTCTTCAGCCCTGACCGAATCGACGTACAGAACGGCGCCGCCGGCGATCAGGATCAGGACGGTGCCTGACATCCCGAGCAGGAAGGCAAACCATGACTCATCCCGATTCAGTGCGCGAATCTCGTCAACATTGGTGTCGACATAGGCCTTCATGCCGTAGTCAGCAATCTCTCGCGAAACCAGAATATGCGGGTCGGCGCTATTTTGAACGCGCATCAATGAAGAAAAATTCTTGTCTCCCCAGGGCTCTATTGGGAGAACGGAGAAATCGGTTTTTCTGTACCGATCCATTCTTTCCTTCTCTGAAATGGCGGCAATAGGCGCGGCGGGGAGCGAGAGCATTTCCCGCTCCTTGTTTTGCGCAAGAATGATGACGCCATTTGAATCGGTCACGAAGGCGCTGACCTGTTCGATCAATGAAGTCATGTTGGGAACGTCCATTTTGGCCGCGACCGCCCCCATGAACCGCCCCTTGATGAAAATAGGCGAGCCAAAAAACAATCCCGGGATATGCGTGGTTTTGCCGACCGCAAATTGCATCCCCCGCTTGTTGTTTTTATTCGCAAGGAAGAAATCGCGTTCGGCAAAATTGGTCCCGATGGAAGTTCCCGGGGTATTCAGATTACCTGCTGCGATGCAGTCTCCCGCTGCATTCACCACGTAGATCAGATTAACGTGCAGATCGCCCTGCACTTGGCGCAAGTACAGGCTTAATTCTTTTAGTGCCGGATCATTCGTCCAGCGCGCTTTCCTGACTTCAAGCGGCAGGGGTGAGGGAATGCTATTCGTGCCGAACAGGGTGACGGCATTCTTGACGCGCACCGTCGGGGCAAGCAGATCAGGAATGCCGGCAATGTAAATGAGATTGCGATGAATGCTGTCTGCAAGGTCGTTGGCACGTTCCTGAGAGAGCCTGGTCTGTTGCTCGACAACCTTGTTTTTCCGTGCAAGGTAAAAGTTGTCCGAGATGAACCAGGCCGATATGATCCATATCGCAATCAGGGAGGAAACCACCAGGATGAATTTATATCGAATATGTTTCACTGAACGGAACCGGTTTTAAAGTGTGGGAAACAATAACTGAAATATCTGATTTCGAATTTGGCAAATGTCGAAAGTTTATACCTCAATAAGCATCTCCGCAAAGCAGCCAATCAACCCATTACACCGAGAACCACAGTGTGCCCTTAATTTAGGCTGCCTTTCCGGCACTATTGCGAGCGCCAGTCCGTATAAACAGGAATTCGCTATTTCATCCCCAGCGCCCTTTCCCAACTGCGCAGCGGAACGCAGGTCTCCAGGCGCGTGATGGCGCGGTCTATGAGCGCGGCGTGCAGTTCGTGGCCCACGGAGGAGGCGATGTCTATCGTGACATCCCCATGCAGGCTGGAGAGCCGCTCGTAGGCGGCATGGGCCTGCGCTGCGGGGATAACATGGTCATTTTCGCCGTGCAGCAGGTGTATCGTCGTCAGGCCGGGGGTCTTTTCCGGCAGCCTGGCATAGCGCCCGGAAAAGGCAATCACCCGGCCCGCTCGGCCATCGTGCGCCGCGCTGAATTCCAGCGCCAGGATAGAGCCCTGCGAAAACCCAACCAGCGCGGTGTCCGGAGGCAGCACGTTCAACCGGTCCTGGGCGCGTTTCACGATGTCATAAAGAAGCGGGATGGCCTCGGCCACCCTGGCGGGCCGGTTTTCCTCGGTAATATCCATGACGGAAAACCACTGGCGGCGATAATCGCTGCCCTCGAAAGGCTGAATGCCGTCCGGAATCAGGAAAGCTGCGTCGGGGTAATGGTCCTGAAATTTTTTGGCCATGGGCAGCAAGTCAGAAGGACTTGATCCCACCCCGTGCAGCAGGATATAGAGCTGCTTCGGCGGCCGGGACTTGGGAAGCAACTCGATACCATGAAAAGTTTCAGGCATGTTCGTTTTCCTGCGTTATTCGAGCCATGGCAAATTGTACTGCATCAGCCCCCCATCGCCGCCCTGAACAGCGCCCCCGCTGCCTTCGCGGTCAATTGATGTGGGTCGCGGTGCGGATTGTATTCCACTATTTCCATAGCCAGCATGGCAGGATCATCGCGCAACTGGCGCAACGCCTGTTCCAGTTCGCTACATAATATACCGTTGGGTGCCGGGCTGCCCACGCCTGGCTCCTCGGCGGGATCCAGCACATCCAGGTCTATGCTCACCCCATAGCCCGCCGTGCCGTTTCTCGCTACGGCCATGGCTGCCGCCAGCGCGGCGGGCACGCCCAGCCTGCGCACTTCGTCCATGCCGATCACGCGCACCCCCAGTGTTTTCAGGAGCGCGGCTTCGCTTTCCTCATAGCTGCGCACACCCAGCAGGCACACATGCTCCGGGCGCAGCTTGGGCACGCTGGATGCGATGGAAGTCAGCGAAGGATCACCATAACCCAGCAAGGCGGCCAGCGGCATGCCGTGCAAGGCACGGCTGGGCGAAGTGGCGAAAGTGTGGCTGTCCATGTGCGCATCCAGCCAGATCAGGCCGAGCGGCCCGCCCAGCCACCGGCGCGCGCCGCTCCATGTGCCGATGGCGCAGGAATGGTCGCCGCCGACGACCAGGGGAAATTTCCCCGCAGCAAGATCGGACTCCACGCGATGGGCAATGCGGGTGCACAACTCGGAGATGGTCTCAACCGGCGACGTCAGGCCGGATGCAGGGCGCAGCATGCCCTCCCAGGTGGCATGGGGCGCGCCGTCCTGAAATACCTTCAGCTCGCGCAGCAGGCGCGGGCCGTCCGCCGTGCCGGGGTCTTGTGCCCCCAGGCCGCTGGCGACCCCGATCACCTTCACCGGGCGGGGATGATGTGGTTTCAAGGCCATATTTAGGCTAGTAGGTCGGGTTAGCGCAGCGTAACCCGACGCTAATCTCATTCATGTCCAATGTCCGCAAAATCCATGCTGCCCTGTCCCCAGTCAGCCTCATAGATACCATCCTCGACATAACGCCGAAAGCTGGAATGCGGCCATTCCATAGGCGATGCGGCATGCCCATGCTTCACGGGATTGTAATGAATATATTCCACATGGCGCTCGAAATCCATCTCGTCCCGCAGCATATGTTCCCAGTAGCGATGCTGCCATAACGCCTGTTCGTGTCTCTTCGATTGGATGCTGCTTGGCTTGCGTCGCAGCGCCGGGTCGCAATGCTTGGTGAACCAGGTTTTGATCAACCGCCAGCGAGTGGAAAAATCCGCGTCACCCGGCGGCAATGTCCAGATGCAATGTAGGTGATCGGGCAAAACCACGATTGCGTCCAACTCAAACGGGCGCGTGGATTGCACGGTTCGGAACGCTTGGCGCAATACCGATACTGCCTCTACCGAGGCAAGCAATGGCCGCCGCTTCTCCGTCACCAGCGTAAAGAAGAATGAACCGCCCGGAACAAATGCGCGCCGGTATCTCACGGCATGATCTCCCCCCGAATAATGCCAAAGTCTCCGTAGGTCGGGTTAGGCGTTTTTTGCGCCATAACCCGACAGAGTGAAACGTCGGGTTACGCTGCACTAACCCGACCTACGGTACTAGGCCACCTCGAATTTTCGTGAATTGGCAGTCAGTTTCGCCGCGGGTTCCACTTGCCATCGCCATTATTGTATTCCAGGCACCGCTCAACGCCGAAGGACTGCCAGAGGATGTCCATCATCGGTCTTACAATCTCGTCAATATCTGTCAGACCGTCTAGACTCTCCACCCAAACTTCAGGTAGAACTAACGAATCGCGATCAGCGACCGCTCTCTGGAAAGAGAAAGAGGGACCGCCAACTGCAAACGTATAATCTTTCACGTTGAGCATCGCTATTCCAACGACAGATGGGCCAGAAATACCGGATTGCGTTATCACTTTTATGTTCCTTTCGATGGACATTCGAAGATAGGACGTGACAAGTGTGGACGGAATTCTTTTGTCTTCCGGATTGAATAAAGAGCCTGCGCAAAAAACGCTTTCAGCGCCACCTGTTCTGTATATCTGGTTGTAACCGTAGGTATCTGGTGCTGCCTTGTTTATGACGCTGTGAGCCACGATGCCGTCAAGATTTAATGTGCATGTGCCGTGGCCCCAATCACTGAAAAATATACTTCCCGGATTACGTGAGAGGCCAACTACGTCAATTGATTGTCGCCCTGTTAAGCTGACCAACGGAATGACGTGGGCTACACAAAGCGGTCCTGGGGTAACTGGCTTTGGTGTCTCCCCTTGCTGTATCGCATCCAAACGATCACGTCTAAAGCGTTTGGCTCTCTCCGCCAAGGTGGCGGTGCGATCAAAAGCGTTCTTCAATTGGCTATAACTCATGTCACTGGTGTGTGTGCCTGAACGTAATACGAATCTTCCGTCACTGTCTTGGGTAATCCGGTGCGGCCCATCATAGGATTGGGGAACACGCAGCACTAAGATAAATCCACCCGTTACAGCAATCCCTTGAAAACGGACGCCTGTAATTCTGGGCTCAACGCCGCCATCCAAAATCTGGCCAAGGCGACGCTTTTCGGCTTCTATTGAAGTCGTTGTGATTGGGTGGGGTCGAAGGGCAGCTCCAGCTTTTTCTTCGATTCCGTAAATTATGTCCCCACCCTCAGCGTTGGCCAAGGCTGCTACATCCTTTAAAAATTCAACCTTGTCGGCTTTTTCTTTGCCCGGAAGCTCACGTTTGAATTCGAGTGTCAAACTCTCTGATGTAGAGTCATCGCACACTTGCTGAAGCTTTGCTTCATCAAGTTGATCTAATTGATATGGCAACATCTTAAACCCCAATTGAGTACCGTAGGTCGGGTTAGGCGCGATTTTTGCGCCGTAACCCGACATAGCGAAACGTCGGGTTACGCTGCGCTAACCTGACCTACAAAATTTAATTCCTCAACGGCTTTCCATTCTTCAACATGTACTCAATCCGCTCCTGCGTCTTCTCGGATGCGATCAATTCCATGAAGTGTTTGCGCTCCAGGGCCAGCAACCATTCTTCGTCCACGAAGCTGCCTGCTTCCACGTCGCCGCCGCATAGAGTGTCGGCGACGCGGCAGCCTATTTGATAGTCGTACTCCGAGATGAAGCCGCCTTCGAGTATGTTGATCATGGCGGCCTTGAGGGTGGCGATGCCGGTGCGCCCGGCCACTTGTATCTGGCGGTTGTGCATCGGCGGGCGGTAGGCGGTGGCGTTGAGCGCACGGGCTTCTTCCTTGGCGATGTGCAGCAGCTCGAAGCGGTTCAGCACGATGCGGTCCGATTGCCTGAGGTAGCCCATTTCTCGCGCCATTTCCGCGCTCTTGGCGACTTCGCCCATGGCGATGTTCTGGAAATATTTGCGCAGGAAGGGGAATACGTCCACGCGGTTGTCGCTGGAGAAGCGCTGTGCCTCGGCTGCTGCGCGCATTGCCATTTCCTTGCTGCCGCCGCCTGCGGGCAACAGGCCCACGCCGACCTCGACCAGGCCGATGTAGCTTTCCAGAGTGGCAACTATCCGCGAGCAATGGATGGAGAATTCGCAGCCGCCGCCTAGCGTGAGTCCATCCACAGCGGAGACGGTGGGGATCTGCGCATAGCGCAGGCGCTGCGATACCTGCTGGAACTTGGCGACCACATCGGCGATGCGCGCGACGTTGCCGGTGGCGGCATTCACGATGTCGCCCAAGCCACCGCCGCCCGCGATGGTGTATTTCACGCGGGTGGTGGCATTTTTCAGCTTGCCCATCAGCCCGCCGCCGCCCGATGATTCTTCCTGCAGGCCCTGCATGGCTTGCAAGAGATTCGCGCCCGCCGAGAAGGGCGGCTCGGTTTGCCACAGGATGAGGGCGTCGAAGTGCGCTTCGGCCTCGTCCACCGCGCGCAGGATGCCATCCAGCACTTCGTTGCTGATGGTGTGCATCTTGGTCTTGAAGCTCACGATGGCGATGCGGTCGCCGGTGTGCCACATGCGGATGTCGCTGTCCTCGAATACGGTTTCGCCATACTTGCGCTCTTCGCCCAGCAAAATGTCGGGGTAGGCTTGGCGCTTGTAGACGGGGAGGGTGGAGCGGGGCTGGTAGCTGCCGTGCATAGGGCGCTCCCTCACCCCCGGCCCCTCTCCCGATGGGAGAGGGGAGAAGGAGCCTTCCTTGGTGTGCACGCCGGTGCGTCCCGGCTCGGTGGCCCAGGCGGGCAGCGGCATGGAAGCTAGGCCCTTGCCAGCGGCGATGTCTTCGGCGATCCAGCTTGCCACTTGCTGCCAGCCCGCGGCCTGCCAGATTTCAAACGGGCCGGTGTCCCAGCCGAAGCCCCAGCGCACGGCCAGGTCGAGATCGCGCGCGTTGCCCGCGATGTCTTCCAGGTGCTGCGCGCAATAGTGGAACACGTCGCGGAACACCGCCCACAGGAATTGCGCCTGCGGATGGGCGCTGCCATGCAGCCCGGCGAGTTTCTTGCTCCAGTCGCGTTCGCGCAGGATTTCCTTCACGCCGTCGTCCACCTTGCCCTCAGAAAGGCGGTATTGCTTGGTGTGCAGGTCGAGCACATGAATTTCCTTGCCGATCTTCTGGTAGATGCCGCGCTTGGCTTTTTGCCCCAGCGCGCCCTGATCCACCAGGTACTGGAACCAGGACGGCATTTCGTAGTGCTTGTGCCAGGGGTCGTCGGTGAGGTTTTCGCGCATGGTCTCTACCACATGCGAGAACACGTCGAGGCCGACGATGTCCAGCGTGCGGAAGGTGGCGCTCTTGGGGCGGCCCAGGTAGCGCCCGGTGAGCGCATCCACGGTGTCGAAGCCGAGGTTGAATGCCGCCGCATGGTGCTTGGTGGCGAGCATGGAGAACACACCGATGCGGTTGGCGATGAAGTTGGGCGTGTCCTTGGCGCGCACTACGCCCTTGCCGAGGGTGGAAACGAGGAAGGTTTCCAGTTGGTCCAGCAGCGGCGCTTCGGTTTCCTTACAGGCGATCAGCTCCACCAGGTGCATGTAGCGCGGCGGGTTGAAGAAGTGGATGCCGCAGAAGCGGTGGCGCAACGATTCGGGGAAGGCTTGCGCCAGCTTGTTGATGGAAAGGCCGGAGGTGTTGCTGGCGAAAATGGCATTGGCTTTCAAGTGGGGCGCAACCTTGCGGTACAGGTCGGACTTCCAGTCCATGCGCTCGGCGATGGCCTCGATCACCAGGTCGCACTCGCGCAGTTTCTCCAGGTGCTGGTCGTAATTGGCGGGCTGGATGAAGCTGATTTTCGCCGGGCTGGCGGCGGGGGCGGGGTCGAGCTTCCTGAGGCCGTCGAGCGCCTTGTTCACGTTGCCGTTCGGGTTGCCTTCCTTGGCGGGCAGTTCTAACAGCAGCGTCTCGACATTGGCGTTGACCAGGTGTGCCGCGATCTGCGCGCCCATGACGCCCGCGCCCAGCACGGCTACCTTGCGGATATGAAAGTTTTCAGCCATTTTTTTTCTCCACTTTAAATAGGTTCCTTCCCCCTTTAAGGGGGAAGGGTAGGATGGGGGTAAACTCCTGGAGTTCAGCAGTGCCGGATTTCGTGGCCCCCCCCAAAAACACCCCCCCCCACGGGGGGGGGGGGGATTTTTTAA
>JBGPSQ010000067.1:0-12745 GCA_041490205.1 Gallionellaceae bacterium | reverse complement strand
CCATCGAACCAATTGGTTCATCTGTGTCAATCCGTGTTAATCCGTGGCTAACAAGTCTTTACAGGTTCAAGGTCGCATCATCGCCGCCTTCGGGCGCCACTATCTGGCGGAACTGGCTGACGGCGAGCAGATTTCCTGCGTGCCGCGCGGCAAGAAGAGCGAAGTGGCTTGCGGCGACCGGGTCGAGTTGCAACGCACTTCCGATGACCAGGCCGTCATCGAGGCCATTCTGCCGCGCAACACCCTGCTCTACCGCTCCGTGGCGCATCGCGAAAAACTCATCGCCGCCAATGTCTCCCAGGTCATCGTGGTCGTGGCCGTGGAACCTTCGTGGGACGACGAGCTGCTGGCGCGCTGCCTGGTGGCCGCCCATTCGCAGAATGCAAAAGCACTCATAGTCCTGAACAAGTGCGACCTGGCCGCGCAGGCCGTGCGCGCGCGCGCGCAACTCGCCCCCTATGCCGCCATCGGCTACACCGTGCTGGAACTTTCCGCGAAACAGAGCGCCGATCCGCTGCGCCCATACCTGCTGGGCCACACCAGCGTGCTGGTGGGCCAATCCGGCATGGGCAAATCCACCCTCATCAATGCGCTCGTGCCCGAGGCCCATGCCGCCACACGCGAAATTTCCAGCGCGCTGGATTCCGGCAAGCACACCACCACCCATGCAAGGCTATATCACCTCAATGCGGAAAGTGACCTGATAGATTGCCCCGGCGTGCAGGCCTTCGGCCTGCATCACCTGAGTACCGGCGAGATCGAGCAAAGTTTTCCGGAGTTTGCGCCCTATCGCGGACAGTGCCGCTTCCACAATTGCAGCCACTCGCACGAACCCGATTGCGCCCTGCGCATCGCGGCAGCGGAAGGAAAGATAAGTGCGCGCAGGCTGCAGCTCTTCCTGCAAATCAGTGGAATGAATATACCGCGCAGGTAACGATAATGAGGCTGGAAGCAAAACCCAGCTTCCCGGCATAACCCAGCATTTTGAAAGCGTTGTTATCCGCACTCCGGCCTGCCCGGCGCATCTGACGCCAGCCAAAAAGGCTGAGCACCACCAAAAAACCGGCAAACGACAACTTGGTCATCAGCCAGGGCATTTGAGCGAGATTCGGCAAGAACGGGGGGACCAGCAACCCGCCGGAAAGAATGAGCAGCAGCAACCCCAAGTATGAAATGTATCTCAGGGGAAACAGCTTTATGAGCACATCGCGTTTGTATCCTGCATCGAAATTCGCGGCGAGATAGCCGATCACAAAAAGGGCAAAGGCCGACCCCGCCCCGATTATCAGCCCGGTGAAATGCAGTAATAACAAAACATCCTTCATTGCGCTCTCCGCTATCGAGATTTTATCCGGGGCAATGCTAACACGCGCCCTGTTCAAGGGAATTACTGGGTTTTAAAGCAGGAGGTTTGGTGCCCGGAACCGGAATCGAACCGGTACGCTGGTTTTACCCAAGCGACGGATTTTAAGTCCGTTGTGTCTACCAATTTCACCACCCGGGCGGCAGTAAAAGCGCTTGCTGCATGCGTTTTCGCAGGGCGCATTATACAGAGCCGGAAGACCTGTATGCGCAAATTGTTGACAGCCGTGCCGACATCCGTAATAATTGCGGACTGTTGATTGCGGGAATAGCTCAGTTGGTAGAGCGCAACCTTGCCAAGGTTGAGGTCGCGAGTTCGAATCTCGTTTCCCGCTCCAAATTATCCGGGAAAGCTTTTGGGCTTTCCCTTATTTTTATCATGCATGCATTTTTATGCGTGGTATTTAGTGCATGGCGACATCCGCCGCCATGCATGGCAGCAACTGCATTTCTTCGGCGCGATAGCAAAGCGGTTATGCACCGGATTGCAAATCCGTGTAGGTCGGTTCGACTCCGGCTCGCGCCTCCACCTCCCTTTTTTTCGCGCAAACAATCTCGACACGCCCCTTTCAGGACGCGCCCCATCTGTACGTCTTGATTCAACTGCAAGGCGGAAAATTTACATGAAATGAAGTCTGCGAGGCAGAAAAACAAAAGGCCTGCATTTCTGCAAGCCTTTGTCTATCATCTGGTGGGCTGTGAGTGATTCGAACACTCGACCTACGGATTAAGAGTCCGCTGCTCTACCAGCTGAGCTAACAGCCCGTGAGCCGCGCATTGTACGCAAATGGCGCGCCATGTCAATTTAATTTTCCGCGGTTGCTCATTCATCGAATTGAATTAAAAGATTATTTCGGAACGAACTGCCAGTTCGCGCGATGGTGCAAAGCGGGCATATACCGCGAATGTCTATGCAATCAGTATAACTACTTATATATATTGGCATATTGACTCTGTTTATGCGCAGCGTAGCATTACACCATCACAAATTCATTTGGGATGGCCACGCGCCGGACTGGAGGTTGAACATGTCACTGCAAGCACTTAACATTAATAACACAACTGGCATCCCTAGACTCCAGCCGAACTCCAGTTTGTTCCAGTACCCGCACCGGCTGGCCTGCTTCAAATTCATTCCCGTTTCCGAGCATACGCGCTTCGCGAGCCATCTCGCGCTGTATTTTCCCGATGCGGCAGCACGAATTGACGAAGTGGATTTTGGAACCCTGCACCTTGAAGTGGGCGCTCTGAAACTGGAAACCCGCGATGCCATCGCAAAGCGGAACTGGAATGCCGTGCGCGACCACTATGTTTTCATCTCCATGGTAATGGAGGATGCCGGGGCCGAATTGCGCGATGCCGTGAGGATTTCCTATCTGGGCGACCTGTTTTACGGCGAAACCTCCCTCAATTACGCAAAGGCCAGAAGCCTGTTGCCGCGCAGCCTGGCTTCTGCCCTCGGTGCGGTTGAGGCACATTACGAAGGCTTGGTGTCCTGAGTCGCGTTTCAGGGGGCCGCCTTTCAGGGGGCTGCCTTTCAGTCCTGGCCTTGGCGCTGGCGCTGCAACGACCACGCAACATGCTCGCGCACCAACTCGGACGGGTGCTGTTCCCGGCTTTGCAAGGCCGCTTGAATTTCCATATTTTGAGGCGCATTGCCCAGCGCCACCGCCAGGTTGCGCAGCCATTGTTCGTAACCGATGCGGTAAATCGGGCTGCCTGAGAAATTTTCCCTGAACGTTGCTTCGTCCCACGCGAATAATTCCGTCAGTTTGACGTCGTCCAATCCGTGTCGAACCGCGAAATCCCGCTCGGCGGATGGTTTGGCGAATCGGTTCCAGGGACAAATCAATTGGCAATCGTCGCAGCCATAGATGCGGTTGCCGATGAGCGGGCGCAGTTCAAGCGGGATGCTGCCCTTGAATTCGATGGTGAGATAGGAAATGCAGCGCCGCGCGTCCAGTTGGTAGGGTGCTACGATGGCCTGTGTGGGGCATATCCCGATGCAACGCGCGCAACTGCCGCAGTGGCCGGAATCCGGTTCATCGACCGGCAGCGGCAGATCGGTGTAAATCTCGCCCAGGAAAAACCATGAACCATGTTCGCGCGACAACAGCAGCGTGTGCTTGCCGCGCCAGCCGAGATTGGCCCGGGCAGCCAGTTCCACTTCCATCACCGGCGCGCTGTCGGTGAAGACGCGATAGTTGAAAGCCCCTGCTTCGGTTTGGATTTTTTGCGCCAACTGCTCCAGGCGGCTGCGCAGCACCTTGTGGTAATCGCGCCCCAGCGCATAACGCGAAACGAATGCGCGCTCGCCGTCGCGCAATATCCCCAAGCTATCCGCCGCCTGCGGCGGGCTGTAATCCATGCGCAGCGAGATGACGCGTTGCGTGCCCGGAACCAGTTCTGCCGGGCGCGCGCGTTTGGCCCCGTGTTTTGCCATATAATCCATCTCGCCGTGGTAGCCGTGCGCCAGCCAATCCATGAGGCGCGTTTCGGCCTCGGCCAGCTCGGTGTTGCCGATGCCGACCGCCTGGAAACCGAGCGCCTTGCCCCATTCCTTGATGCGGGCGGCGAGCGCGGCGTAATCGGAAGAGATGTTATCGGGAGAATGGGGTGCCGCGTTTTGCATAAGAAAGATGATAGCCGAATAACGGTGGAACTGGCGGACGAAGCCGCCACCGCCAGCCTGGCGGCCAGGCTGGCGCGGGCGTTGCGCCCCGGCATGGTTGTTTTCCTGCGCGGCGACCTCGGCGCGGGCAAGACCACGCTGGTGCGCGCGATGCTGCATGCGCTGGGATACGCGGGCCGGGTGAAGAGCCCGACCTACGCGCTGGTTGAGCTATATGAGGCATCCGGGTTACACTTGCGCCACTTCGATCTATACCGCTTTCGCGATCCTGTCGAATGGGAAGCCGCGGGCTTCCGCGATGAATTCAACGGCAGCAATATATGCCTGGTAGAGTGGCCGGAGAAAGCGCAAGGATTGTTACCGCAGGAGGACATAGCAATCGTGTTCGAGATTCTGCCGCATGGCCGCATGGCCACGCTTGCCGCACATACCGCCGCTGGCGAAAAATGCCTGGAAACATTGCACGCCTAGCGAAGCTTTTCGCCCTGCTGCTCCTGCTGCCCCAGGCCGGGCTTGCCGTCACCATAGACGCTGCCCGCGTCTGGCCCGCCCAGGATTACACCCGCCTGACGCTGGAATCCACCAAGCCGGTCACTTTCAATATGTTCACCCTCTCCAACCCGGACCGGGTGGTGGTGGACCTCATGGACGTGGATTTGCACGGCGCGCTGGATGGGCTGTCCGGCAAGATCGCCAGCGACGACCCTTACGTCAAGAGCATACGCGTGGGGCAATACAAGCCCGGCGTGGTGCGCCTGGTGCTGGATGTGAAAGTTGCCGCCAAGCCGCAATTGTTCAGCCTCAACCCGGTGGCGCAATACGGCCATCGCCTGGTGCTGGATGTTTACCCCGTCGTTCCCGCCGACCCCCTGATGGCGCTGGCGATCAATGCCGAGAAAAAATTACCGCCCGATCCCGCAAGCGGCGTTCAGGTAGCGTCGGCCCCTGTTGAAACCCGGAATGAGCAGGCCTCGGCCCCGCCTCCAGCCACGCCACCCGCCAAGCCGGTTATTGCCGCGCCAGCCAAGGTGCGCACCGAACCAGGCACCCGCATGATCGTCGTCGTCATCGATGCCGGGCATGGCGGCGAGGATCCCGGCGCGCATGGTAAACATGGCACGCTGGAAAAAAATGTCACGTTGGCGATCGCGCGCAGGCTGAAAAAACAGGTGGATGAAACCGGCACCATGCGCGCGGTATTGACCCGCGACGGCGACTATTTCATCGAACTGGGACATCGGGTGGTGAAGGCGCGCAATGTCCATGCCGACCTGTTCGTTTCCATCCACGCCGATTCCTTTGTCAAGTCCAAAGCCAGCGGCTCATCGGTATTCGCTCTCTCGGAACATGGCGCCACCAGTGCGGCGGCAAAAATGCTGGCCAAGCGCGAAAACGAAGCAGACCTGATCGGCGGGGTGAACACTTCCGGGAAGGATCCCTATCTTGTGCAAACGCTCCTGGATTTGTCGCAGACGGCGCAGATCAGCGACAGCCTCAAGCTGGGCAGCAATGTGCTGCGCGAATTGGGCGGTATCAACAAGCTGCACCACCGCCATGTCGAACAGGCCGGGTTCGCCGTGCTGAAAGCGCCGGACATCCCTTCCATCCTGGTGGAAACCGCCTTCATCAGCAACCCCAAGGAAGAACTCAAGCTGAAGGATGAGGCATACCAGGAAAAATTGGCGCGCGCCATTCTGGGCGGCATCAAGCGCTACTTCGCGCAAAACCCCGCGCTATCCAGGCAGAAAGTGGCGGAAGCCGAGTAGCCCCTGGGCAATTCAGCGCGCAGGAAATTTGGGAAATTCTACCGGGGCTTTATTCAGCTTGCGCTGCAGGGTGCGGCGGTGCATGTTGAGCGCCCGCGCGGTGGCTGAAATATTCCCCTGATTTTCCTGCAACACGCGCTGGATATGCTCCCATTCCAGCCGCCCCACCGAGGGCGGCTGGGCGTTGATAGGCAGCGCGTCCGATGCGATATGGCCGAAAGCTGCCACGATCTCGTCGGCATTGGCGGGCTTGGAAAGATATTGCGTCGCCCCCAGCTTGATCGCTTCCACCGCCGTGGCAATGCTGGCATAGCCGGTGAGCACCACGATGCGCGTGGCCGGGTCGAGCTCATGCAGAGCGCGAATCAGCACCAGGCCGGATGCACCCTCCATCTTCATGTCCACTACGGCGTATTCCGGGGGGTTGGCCTGCGCCAGGGGAAGGGCTTGCTCCACGCTGTGCGCAATGGTCACCGCAAAACCGCGCTTCTCCAGCGCACGGCCCAGCACCACGCAAAAAGTGGCATCGTCGTCCACCAGCAGCAGTGAGGGTTGTTCGGCGCGCGTAGGGTTCATGCGTCCACCCTCCGTATGGGAAGCGTTACCTCGGTCGCCGCCCCGCCCCCTTCCCGGTTGAACAGCCGCACCTTGCCGCCCAGGCGCTCCAGCGTGGCATTGGCGAGGAACAGGCCCAGTCCCCGGCCATGCCGCTTGGTAGTGAAGAAGGCGGAACCGGCGCGTGCCGCCGCTTCCGGCGTCAGCCCCGGCCCGTGGTCGTTGATGGTCAGGATCAGGTTCTGCCCTTCGCAGCGAGCGGTTACTTCGATTTCTTCGGGGGAGGCATCGGCTGCGTTATTGAGCAAGTTGAGCAGCGCCGCGCGCAAAGCGGGATCGGCATGCGGCAATTCGGCCTGGCCGCAGCCGTCTGCCTGGTAGCGGCATGCGGTGGCCGGGCGCAGCAACCGCCATTCATCCATCGTCTCGTCCAAAAATTGAGCCAGCGGCTGCTTGGAGACGTTCTGCGTATCATCCAGCATCTTGTCCAGGATGCGGCGGCAATTGCGCACCTGTCCGTCGAGCAGGGTGAGGCTTTCTCGCCATTCTGCAGGCAGGTTTGCCTCATGCCCCAGCTCGCCGATCACCACCGCCATGGTAGAAAGCGGCGTGCCCAGTTCATGCGCGGCGCCCGCCGCCAGGGTGCCCAACGCCACGATGCGCTCGTTTCGAAGCGTCTCCTCGCGCGCCTTGGCTAGCGACTCGTCGCGCTCGCGCACCGCCTGCGCCATCCTGACCACGAAAAAAGCAATGATCCCGGCGCTCAGCACATAGCCCAGCCACATACCGATGACATGCAGGTTGAAAATGTTGTCCGGGGACATGCCACCCATGTCGTGCGCCATGCCATCCATGCCTGCCATGCCTGTGTTACTTGGCATGGCTGGCTCGGAGTGCGGCAGCGGCACGTAGAACTTCATCAGCAGGGAGTAGCAGAGTGTGGTCAGCGCGGCCATGCCCCAGGTGTAGCCGCGCGGCAAGGTGGTGGCGGCGATTACCAGCGGCAGCAGGAACAGCGAGATGAACGGGTTGGCCGAGCCGCCGCTGAAATAAAGCAGCACGGCCAGCGCCAGGACATCCGCGCATAGCTGAGCGAACAACTCAACATTGCTTACCGGGCGATCGCTGCGCAGCCGCAACCAGGTGAGCAGGTTCAGCACGGAAAGCGCGGCGATGGCGGCGAACAAGGGCAGCCACGGCAGATGCATGTCGAGAATAAGATAGGCCAGCGCCAAGGCAGCGCCTTGCGCGGCAACAGCGATGCCGCGCAAGGCGACGAGGCGGCGCAAATGATGGTGGCCGGTCTGTGAAGCGAACAGGTTCATGCCGCAATTATACATAGCGGCAGCGCCGCGTTTGCAGGGTGACACATGAAATTGGCCCGCTGCGACAATATGCCGCACAAACCGGAGGACGCGCCTCGCTAGAATGGCAGGGTAAAAATTTCTAACTGCAAACTGTCGAGGAAATCACCGATGCTGCAACTTCGTTCGAACCAACACCCCATCAAAATCCGTGCCGGCCTGCGCACCTCGCTCATGCTTCTCGCGGCTGCATCCAGCCTGGCCGCCTCTACCGAAGCCCTGGCCTGCGCCGCTTGCGGCAGCACATTGTCGCGCGACTGGGAAACGCAGGGCATCTCCGGCAACCATGGGTTTGTCGCCGAGCTCTCTTACGATTACCTCAACCAGAACCGCCAGCATTACGGAACCGGGTCTGCCTCACCTGCCCTGATCAACCGGCAGTTGAATGCAGGCCAGGAAATCGAGGCCTACACCAAAACCCGGACTGTCACCGCCACCCTGATCTATAACGACGATACCTGGGGCATCGGCGCACAGATTCCTTACGTGCAGCGGACGCACGGCACTTACGGTAATGCCGCCCCCTTGGGATCCGGGTATTCGACTTCATCCGACAGCGGCATCGGCGACATCCGCGTGACCGGCAGGTACACCGGGTTTTCCGAAGGAGGAACCGCTGGGGTCATCGTCGGCTTGAAACTCCCCACCGGCAGCACCAACGCCAATTTCAACGCAGGCGCGGCGGCGGGCACGCCCCTTGATGCCAGCCTGCAAATCGGCACGGGATCGACCGATGCCATCTTCGGCGGCTATACCACTGGCACGATAGATCACTATGGCTGGTTCCTGCAGGGAACCGTGCAGCGGGCAATGGCGACTAGGAATAATTTCCGCCCCGGCGATACGTATGCCTTGAATGTTGGCATCCGCTACGCGGGATTTGGGGCCAGGATTTCGCCCATGCTGCAACTGAATATCATCAACCGCCAGTTTGATAACGGAACCAACGCCACCCCGCCCGACCCCGTGACCGGCGGCCCCACTACCGGCGGCACGTTGGCTTACCTGGCGCCCGGCGCATCGGTGCAGCTCGGCGGCGGCGCATCGGTTTACGGTTTCCTGCAATTGCCGGTTTACCGGCGCGTCAATTCGCTGCAACTTGTGCCACAATACACATTGATGGTGGGAGCAAGAGTGGCTTTTTAAATTTTTGAAAAAAGCGGGAACCAAAATCGGCCGGCCTTGGTCTGATTTCCGCGGTTGCTAAAGCACAAAGCTTCAGGCGCGCCCCGGCGCGCCTTATTTTTTGACAACAAATCAAATAGATCCAATGCAAAACGCGAACACGGCAACATCCCCGGATAACGGGGCCAATAAGATTAAAGTATGGGATTTCCCCATCCGGCTATTTCACTGGACACTCGTGATCGGGTTCGCCTCCGCGTACCTGACGGCCGAATTCCATTTTGGTGATATTCACACCCTGATCGGTTACGGCCTGTGCATACTGCTGGTTGCGCGCATATACCTGGGCTTTTTCGGCAGCCGTTATTCCCGCTTCAATTCCTTTGTGTTCTCCCCTGCAGAAACTATTGCTTACATGCGTTCCATGTTTGGCAAACACCCGGTCAAGCATTATCTGGGGCATAACCCGGCGGGCGCTTTAATGGTATTCTCCCTGCTCGGCGTGCTGGCCTTGATTTTCACCACGGGCTTGTTGACGCTGGCCACCATCGATTTCGAGGGGCCGCTGCTGTCGCTGGAACATCATTTCAGCGATGAATCAAGCTATGCCTTCCGTGAACTGCACGAATTCCTCAGCAACGCCACGCTGGCGCTGGTAGTGCTGCATTTGGGCGGGGTGATCGGAGGAAGCCTCCAGCACGAGGAAAATCTGGTACGCGCGATGGTCACCGGAAACAAGCGCCAGCCGCAACATCCCGAATCCTGATTTTATTTACGGACATTAAGTTTAATTACCTTTTTTATTCAAACAAGACCACACAGGAGCACTGAATGAAAGGCAGTACAAGATTGGTTGGATTACTCCTGGCCCTGATGGCCGGAATGGCGCAGGCGGAGGGGCCGGTACAGGAAATCTCCATGCCCCAGGACGCCGCGATATTCCATGGCGGCAATCTGCAGTCGTCTTATTTGCTGGCGCAAAACGACGCGGGGGCATCTTCCAATGCCGCGCGCAACGTGGCCTCGGCCGCCCCCGCCAAGCCGGCTGCCGAATTCAAGGAGTCGTCGTTCACCCTGAACAAGACTCACAAATATCTCGGTATCTCGACCATCGCCGCCGCCGTCCTGACCGCGATGTCGGCCCCGGGCGAAGGATGCGAACGCAACTGCCCTCCCCCGTCCCAACAGCCCCCGCGCGACCGGACGGGAACGCACGCGAAACTTGCTCGCGCGACCGTTGCCCTGGCGGCGGCAACCATCGCGACCGGCATCATGGCCCACTGGGATGACATCCACTTCGACAATGGCATCACCGATCCGGACAATCTGCACGCGCTGCTGGGCATAACCGGCGCCGTACTCATGGCCAAGGCGGTGAATAAATCGGCTGCATCCACCGTTCCTACCTCCCATGCCGGGCAGGCGGAACTGGGCGCGGCCCTGATGGCCATCGGCATTAAAATGGTTTGGTAATGGAGACTGAAATGAAAAAATTGCACACACTGATGATATTCTGTTTTACCCTGGCAGCCCCGGCTATGGCACTCGCCACCCCTGCAACCGACGCTGAATTTACCCAGTTCAAAAAGGACGGCGCAACAAAATTCTCCGCCGAGCAGGGCAAGCAAAACTGGTCCAAGGAAGTGGCCAGCAAGGAAGGCGACAAGCGTTCCTGCACCAGCTGCCATGATGCCGACATTACCAAGCCCGGCAAGCACAACAAGACCAAGAAGGTGATCGACCCGATGGCGCCCAGCGTCAATGCCGATCGCTACACCGACCAGAAAAAAATCGAAAAATGGTTCAAGCGCAATTGCGAATGGGCCTGGGGCCGCGAATGCACTGCACAGGAAAAGGGCGACTTCCTCAAGTTCCTGATGGGCGCAAACTAGGAGAAATACAATGATGCAGAAAAAGACCAAGATCATCGCGCTGCTGTCCGCTGCCCTGTTGCTGACAGGCAGCACGGCCATCGCCGAGGAAGACTTCTTTGACTGGCTCGGGCACGGCACGGTCCAGGGCTGGAAAGGGGTGGGCGTCAAGCCGGTCGACAACAAGCAATACAAGGAAGAATGCGGCTCCTGCCACTTCGCCTACCAGCCGGGCCTGCTGCCGGAAAAATCCTGGCAGAAGTTGCTGACGGCCGAGGCGCTGCACGACCATTTCGGAGAAGTTGCCGACCTCGACAAGGAAACACTGCAAGCCCTGCGCGAATATGCACTGGCCAATTCCTCGGACAAATCCTATTACAAGATATCCCGCAAGATAACCGTCGCCACCGAGGACGTGGAAGCTCCGTTGCGCATCACCGAAGTGCGCTACATCAAGCGCAAGCACCACTCCATCCCGGAGAAGATGGTCAAGGGCAATCAGGACGTGAAATCCCTGAGCTATTGCAATTCCTGCCACACCAAGGCGGAGAAGGGCATTTTCAAGGAAGACACCGTCTCGATCCCGAACTATCCCGACTACTGAGTTCCGAATCACTGGCGGGAACAGTATCGCGCACTACAGCAAAAGCCGGGGCAACCCGGCTTTTTGTTTTTCGCCTTCTCGGACGGAAACTATGGCGTTAGCCCAAGAGCAGACGTAGAATTGTTAATGAACAATGCTGCGGAAGGCGAGAATCGTTCATAGAGTTACCTTCGAATGGTCCGTGCTGTTGGTGGAGGTAGTCCGTCATTTTCCATAAATTTCAGAGGTGGATGTGGCATTAAACTTAGAGAACCTTGTACTAAATCCCACCGAGACGCTGGACATTGAATGCAAGGACTGGATTGATCCTGACCAGCCAGAAGGTAAAGCCAAGATAGTCAAAGCGTGCCTAGCTCTGTGGAACTCTAATGGTGGCTATTTGGTAATTGGTATCGGAAAAGATGTTACTGACAACAGGCTTAAGCCAAATCCGAATCCACCCTATGAGCCACGACAGCAATTTGATGCGGATAAGATTTCGCAGTTGGTAACGTATTATGCCTTCAGCAAATTCGAGGTCAGGGTAGATTTCGTAAAAGTAGAAGAGACAGAATTTCCCGTGCTATGGGTTCCTGCTGGAGTCCGCACCCCTAATGTTGCTAAAAAGGTAATCCTTTCGAACGGAAATGAACCTAAAGAGTTGCTCAGGGCTGATGTGGTATATGTCCGAACATTGGAATCAAACGGATCCGTAAGCACTGCTGAGGCCAAAAGAAACGATTGGGATAAAATTTCCAGTATTTGTTTCGAAAATCGTGAGGCAGATATTGGTGCCTTCCTGCGAAGACATCTCACTCAACAAAATCTGCGAACCATTAGCCAGTTCTTTTCGATAGGGGAGGACACCCAACTACACATCATGAAATCTGTCTCAGGGCCGATTGCATCAACAACATTGGAAGCAGGCGCGGAAAGATTCGAGCAAATAATTGCTGAAAATAACATTCAGCTTCCAGATCACGGCTCGTTTGAGGTGGCATTCAGATTGCCGGACGGCATAATCGGCTTCACAGCTAACCAAAAGTTTCTAAGTTTATTAGCAGCGCACAATCCAAACTATTGGCATTGGCCGCTATGGTTGGATAGTTCAAAATTTGGCGATGCAGCGGTAGCGCCAAAAGTCAGGAGCGGCATTTGGGAAGCATGCATGGTTATGATTGATGTTAAAAAATGGGCCTTTCCCGCGATCGATTTCTGGCGGGCGAACCCTATTGGAAATTTTTATCAGAGAAGAGGGTTTTGGGACGACTTGAGGATGACCGACGCAGCTCCGACGCCGATGACCGTGCTTGATCCTGACATTCAAATGGCTTTCGTTGCTGAGTCATTGGTCATCGGACAGGCATTTGCGAAAGCAATGGGCTACAGCAAGGAGGCACCTCTTGACTTTAGTTTTAGATGGCATCGGCTGTCAGGAAGATTTTTGTCAAATTGGCTTAATCCAAACAGACTATTTTTGCAAAAAT
>JBGPSQ010000066.1:0-12750 GCA_041490205.1 Gallionellaceae bacterium | reverse complement strand
TGCTGACAAATAATGGCGGCGACAATTTTGCCATCGGTGCGAACGGTGCTTTTACCTTTGTCACCCCGGTTCTCAGCGGCGCAGCTTACAACGTTGCCGTGCTGACCCCGCCCACAGGACCCGCGCAGACCTGCTCGGCGATCGGAGGCGCGGGCACGGTGGGCGGTGCGAACGTCGCCAATGTGGCGGTTTACTGCTACACCCCCACGGTGCCGCGCTATGCTTTCTCCCTCAGTTTGAACGGCATAGGGAGCTACGTGGTGGATCCGGCGACGGGACGCTTCAAGCTCACCGGCAGGAACATGTCGGCGGCCTCCCCCGGCGCCATTGCGGTCGATCCTACCGGCAAGTATGCATACGTGGTGAGCAGCACCTGGTGAGCAGCACCAGCGCCAATACAGTCCTGCAGTTCACGATAGGCCCCAACGGCAGCCTCACCCCCATGGTCCCGGCCACGGTCGCGACCGGCCCCGGCCCTGCCTACATTACAGTCGACCCGACGGGTAAGTACGTTTACGTGGCGAACGCGAACGCATACGTCGGCCCAGGCAGCGTTTCGGAGTACGCAATCGGCGCGACCGGCGGGCTCGTCCCGGTCGGCGCGGGCACGGTCGCAGCGGGGATGATGCCCACTTCCGTCACCGTCGACCCGACAGGCCGATACCTCTATGTGACGAACAATCCCGTCGTAGCGGGCTACATCTCGCAGTACACCATAGGCGCTGGCGGCGTGCTCACGCCCATGGCCACGCCCACTATCCCGGCAGCATACAACCCCAACTTCGTAACCATAGACCCGACCGGTACGTACCTTTATCTTTGGAACGCAAATGCCACTGGTACATTCATCGCGCAGTACACCATCGGCGCGGGCGGCAGTCTCAGCGCCACGGCCACGGTTCCGGTAAGCACAGTGGGTGGGGGGCACATCGCCATCGACCCCTCGGGCCGCTATCTCTACATGACGACACCGGGCTTCGGCAGCAACAATAGCATCACGCAGTTTACGATAGGAGCGAATGGCAGCCTGATCCCCATGGTTCCGGCCACGGTCGCGACGGGGGTGTTCCCAAGTTCCATCCTGGCTGATCCCTCCGGCAAGTACCTGTATGTGGGGGCGGGATCCGGCACCGCGCAGTACATCATTGGCGCCAACGGCGCTTTGACGCCGAACGCCCCCGGCAGCGTCCAGACGGCAGCGCCTTTGGCGATGACCCATGGCGCTGTCCCGGTGCAGGCTGTGCCGCAATCTGCCTACGTGGCGAACTACGGCAGCAACACCGTATCTCAGTTCACCGTAGGCGCAAATGGCAGCCTTGTCCAGATGGCTCCAGCAACAGTTACGGCGGGGACTAACCCCAACTTCATCACGGTCGACCCAGTCGGCCAATTTGCCTTTGCCCTGAATTTCGGCAGCAACAATGTTTCGAAATATACGATAGGCGCGAGCGGCAGCCTCGTTCCCGTTTCCCCCTTCCCGACGTTCACTACGGGGACTGGCCCCAAGAGCATGGCCTTCGACCCTGCCGGGCTGTATACGTACGAAGCGGATAGCACCAGCAACACCGTTTATCAGTCCGCAGCCGCGGCCACGCCCATTGCTGCGGGGACGAGTCCGCAGTCCGTCGCAGTCGACCCCTCCGGCAACTACGTTTACGTGGCGAACGCAGGCAGCAACGATGTTTCGGCCTATTCCGTCCTCACGTCGTCTGCGCTCCTGCAGGTCAGTTGCGGCGCGCCCGGAACGGCAGGGTGTTCGGGTGCTGTCGCACCGACCAATTTCGCGGCAGGGCTGGCGCCGCAGTTCGTCACGATCGATCCATCGGGCCGCTATGTCTATGTGGCAAACAAGGGCGGCAACACCATCTCGCAGTTCACCATCGGCGCGGGCGGCATGCTCGTTGCCATGGGCGCGGCGGCAACCGGGACGACACCCGTTTCGGTGGCGCTCGATCCCTCCGGCAAATATGCCTACGTAGCCAACTCGTTTAATGGCGCAGGCGGCAACAGCGTCTCCCAGTACACCATAGGAGCGGGCGGCAGCCTTGCACCCATGGTTCCGGCTACGGTCGCGGCGGGGACGGGCCCGCAAAGCATCACCGTCGATGCGGCCGGCAAGTTCGCCTATGTGGCGAACCAGCTTGGCAACGACGTTTCGGTCTACACCATAGGCGCGGGAGGCGCGCTTACTCAAGTAATCTGTGCAGCGCCCGCGACATGTGGCACACCGGGCAACTTCGCGGCGGGAACAGGTCCCGCCTCTGTATTTATCACCAGTACATGGCAGTAACGCCGCCATCCGGCAGCCGCATTGGGCGGCTGCCGGATGAGGTTTTGGAAGATAGACAAGATATACGCAAGACAATTGATAAGGGGGAATGGGAAATGGTTCAGCGCAAGCGTGCAGGTGCAGTCTGGTTGTTGTCATTCATGGTGTCCGCATTGGTCGCGGCGTGCGGCGGAGGGGGCGGTGGCGGAGGAGGAGCAAACGGCGGCAGTGCCGCGCCCGCGCCCGCCAACCCCACCTACAGCATCAGCGGCTCCGTAAGCGGGCTCACCGGAACCGGCCTGGTGTTGCAGGACAACGGCGGCGACAACCTCACCGTCAATGCGAGCAGCACATTCGTGTTCCCCAAAGCGCTCACCACCGGCGCAGCCTACAAGGTCACTGTCTTGACCCAGCCTGCGTTGCAGACCTGCTCCGTCAGCAGCGGCGTCGGAGCCGTCAACGGCGCGAACGTCACCAACGTATCGGTCATCTGTGCCAGCACTGCATACACCGTCAGCGGCACAGTGAGCGGCCTCACCGGCACCGGCATGGTCTTGCTGAATAACGGAGGCGACGCGCTTAACGTCAACGCCAACGGCGCATTCACCTTCGCCGCCAAGGTTGCCACCGGCGCGAACTACAACGTCACTGTTGGAACCCCGCCCTCCGGCCCCGCCGTGACCTGCACGGTCAACGGCGGCTCTGGCGCCATGGGCGGCGCAAACATCACGGGCGTCAGTGTGATCTGCTCCTCGACAGCCTACACCGTCAGCGGCACCGCCACCGGACTCGCGGGCAGCGGCCTCGTGCTACAGGACAACAACGGCGACAACCTCTCCATCGCCGCGAACGGCACATTTACATTCGCCGCCAAGGTGGCCAACGGCGCCGCCTACAACGTCACCGCATTCTCCCAGCCCACCAACCCCAGCCAGACTTGCATCGTAAGCAGCGGCACGGGCACCATGGCGGGCGCCAACATCACCAGCGTTGCGGTGAACTGCACCACCAACACCTACACGGTCAGCGGCACCGTCACCGGCCTTGCCGGAACCGGCCTCGTCTTGCTGGATAACGGCGGCGACAACCTTTCCATCGCCGCCAACGGCACCTTCACCTTCGTCACCCCGGTTGCCAGCAACGGGAACTATGCTGTCACAGTGGGAACACAACCTGGCGGCCCCACACAGACCTGCACGGTGAGCACCGGAACGGGCATCGTGACGGCCTCCAACATCACCAACGTGGCGGTCGTCTGCTCCACCAACACCTACACGGTCAGCGGCACCGTCACCGGCCTTTCCGGAACCGGCCTGGTATTGCTGAATAACGGCGGAAACAACCTCGCGGTCGCCGCCGGCAGCGGCACTTTCACCTTCACCACCCCGGTCGCCAGCGGCGGAACCTACACCGTCACCGTCGGCACCCAGCCCAGCGGCCCCACGCAGACCTGTTCGGTAACCAACTTTACCGGCCCGGTGACCAACGCCAACATCATCAACGTCGCGGTGCTCTGCTCCACCAACACCTATACCATCAGCGCCACGGTCAGCGGCTATGCCGGAACCGGCCTGGTATTGATGGATAACGGCGGCAACCTCACCAATGCCACCGCGAACGGCACTTACGTCTTTACCACCCCGATCGCCAGCGGCGCCACCTACAACGTCGGCGTATCGTCCCAGCCCACCGGGCCATCGCAGACCTGCTCGGTCACCAGCGGAACCGGCACGGTGACCAGCGCCAACATCACCAACGTAACAGTGCTCTGCTCCACCAACACTTATACCATCAGCGGCACGGTCAGCGGCATGACTGGCACCGGCCTCACATTGCAGGATAACGGAGGCGACACGCTTGCCATCGCCGGGAACGGCGCTTTCAGCTTCGCCACCAAGGTTGTCAGCGGCGCGAACTACAACGTCACCGTCTTCGGCCAGCCCGGCGGCCCGGCGCAGTTTTGCTCCGTGACCGGCGGCGCGGGCACCGTGACCGGATCGAACATCACCAATGTCACGGTGACCTGCGTCAATTTCTACACCATCGGCGGCACGGTCACCGGCCTTGCCGGAACGGGCCTGGTATTGCAGGACAACAACGGCGATAACCTCTCAGTCGCCGTGAATGGCCCCTTTGTCTTTGCGACGCCGCGTCCCAGTGGTACGGCCTACAGCGTCACGGTGTTGACCCAGCCTGTTGGCCCGGCGCAGACCTGCGCAGTTTCGGCAGGCGCAGGCACGGTGCCCGGAACGAACGTCACCAGCGTTTCGGTTTACTGCTTTAGCCCTTCGACTCCGCGCTACGCGTTCGTTGCCGATCCCGTAGACAACTCCGTATCGAGCTACGCGGTCGATGCCGCAGCCGGCCGCCTCAAATACATCGGCATGGCCGCGTCGCCCCGGGCCGCCAGCGTCACCGTTGACCCATCCGGCCGCTACGCATATGTGCCGAACAATTTCAACAACACCGTCTCGCAGTACACGATAGGCGTCAACGGCAGCCTGACTGCCATGGCCGCGTCCGCAGTCGCGGCGGGAGCGGGCCCATACGCCGTTACCGTCGATCCCACAGGCAGATATGTTTACGTGACGAACCAGGGCGGCGGCAGCGTCTCGCAATACACGATAGGGGTCACCGGCGCGCTCACTCCCATGGCGACCCCCTCGGTTACGGCGGGGCCAGGTACGTCCTCGGTCACCGTCACTCCCTCGGGCCAATACGCCTACGTGGCGAACACGAATAATGGCACCGTCTCGCAGTACACGATAGGTATCACTGGCGCCTTGGCTCCCATGGCCGTGTCCGCAGTTGCGGCGACGGGGGGGGCGCCCTATGGCGCTGCCTCCGTCACCGTCGATCCCACCGGCAGATACGCGTATGTGCCGAACTCGTTTAATGGCGCGGCCGGCAACAGCATCTCGCAGTTCACGATAGGCGCGGGCGGTGCGCTCACGCCGATGGCCACGCCCACGGTTCCGGCCGGGGTGGCTCCCCTTGCTATCACCATCGATCCCTCGGCGCGTTACGCCTATGTGACGAACCAGGGTAGCGGCAGCGTTTCGCAGTACACGGTAGGAGCCGGTGGTGCGCTTGTGCCCATGGTTCCGCCTACGGTCGCAACGGGGCTCACTCCCTCGTCCGTTACGGTAGATGCATCCGGCAAGTACGCCTACGTGACGAGTCTTAACAACAAATTGGTCTATCAGTACGCGATAGGGGCCAATGGCGCGCTTACGCCGATCACGCCTGCCGCCGCTCCTGGGCGGCAATCGCCGATGTCGATTGCAATGACCCATGGCGCTGCCGCAGTGCAGGTCGTGCCGAAATACGCCTACGTGGCGAACTCGTTCAATGGCGCCGGTGGCAACAGCATCTCGCAGTACACCATAGGCGCGGGCGGCGGCCTCACAGCTATGGCCGCGTCCGCAGTCGCGGCGGGGGCGGGACCTACCTCCGTCGCTGTGGACCCCAGCGGCCTCTATGCCTATGCGGCGGACGCGGGCTCGTTCAATTTCGTTTCTCAGTACACAATAGGCGCCAATGGCGGCCTCGCGCCCATGGCCATTCCCACGGTGGCGGCGGGAACGAATCCCTATGCCATAACGACAGATCCCACCGGTCAGTATGTCCTGGTGGCGGACATAAATAGCAACGACGTCGCGCAATTCGGGGTAGGCCCGGGTGGTGCCCTCATTGGCATGGGTTCGATCGTCGGGTTGACGGGCGCCAATTCCGTCGCCGTTGATCCCACGGGCCGGTACCTTTATGTGACGGTTCCAGGCAGCAACCTTGTCGCTATATGCACGCTGCTGGTCACCGGAGCCTACGGCGGCTCGGGCTCAGCCGCGACGGGGACTGCCCCCAGCTCCGTCGCGGTCGATCCCTCCGGCCAGTATGTGTATGTGACCAATAAGGGCAGCAACACCGTCTCGCAATACATGCTAGGTACAGGCGGCACCCTCACCGCGATGGCCGTGCCCACCGTCGCGTCAGGGAGTAGCCCCGCTTCGGTCGCGGTCGATCCATCGGGTATGTATGTCTATGTGGCGAACTCGCTCAACGGCGTTGGTGGCAACACCATCTCGCAATACACCATAGGCGCGGGAGGCGCGCTCACCGCCATGGCCGTGCCCACCGTCGCGGCGGGAAACAGCCCTGCCTCCGTCACGGTTGATGCCTCCGGCAAGTACGTCTATGTGACGAACTCGCTCAACGGCGCTGGCGGCAACACCATCTCGCAATACGCCATAGGCGCGGGCGGCGCGCTCACCCCAATGGCCGTGCCCACCGTCGCGGCGGGAGCGGGCCCCGTCTCCATCACCACCACCAGCACATGGCAGTAATGCCCCCATCCGGCGGCCGCAGCTAGCGGCTGCCGGGGTGTGCGGGTTCGCTCGAAAAACATGCAAAAGACCGGCAACTGCCGGTCTTCTTGTTTGTGGCGGCAGAAAAGGCACGACCTCCAGCTTATATCCTCACCTTCCTGACCCTGCAAGTCAGCACATACCCCTCACCCACGGAAATGCGTTGGCCGTTCATGCAGGACGCGAGTATCTCGCCGTCACGGCTGGCGTCGGCAGGGTCGCTTTGATCACCCGCCATTTCCTCCGGGTTGGAGACGAGCAGGGCCAGCAGCATGCCGAGGCCGCAGAGCAGGAATACCGTTGAGGTGATTTCGTTGCGGCCGGTATTTTCTTGTTCGCGGAAGCCAGTCATGCTGCCAGCGCGTCCTGCTTGCGGTCGAAATGCTCGTCCGACCTTGCCGCCACGCATTCATCGCAGCGCCCGCAGCGGCAGGGGGGCTCAATTTCGGCCTGCATCGCGCCGTTGATGTCGGTCGCGGCATCGGCGGCGAAATGCGCGGCTTCGTTCAGGTTGGCGGCTTTCATGCCGACGCAGCACTTTTCCAGGGTGAAGAGGCGGGCGGAGAGGTGTATCGCCACCTTGCCGCATTGCTCGAGGTTCGCGCATTCGATGAAGCGCATCACGGCCAGCATGGGCGTGGCCCCGGGCAGGGGTGCAAGGCCGGGTGAGGTAGATAGTGCTGGCGAAGGGAGATGCCTCGATGCCAGGGCTTGCTGTTCAAACAGGTTCATGCCGTGATCCCTTCCGCTTGATTGGTATGTGGGCATATTATGCAAATATGCATATATTGAATCAAGGGGTGGATTTGCAGGTATGGAAGTGGAAGTGGGGTAGAGTGCGTACCACTCGCCGTGATCACTGGAAAATGTGGGAAGGGCGCGTGGTACGCGCCCTACGAATGCTCAACCCACGCCTCCTGCGCGGAGCTATCGAACGTTACTTGGCATTTACCACAGGATTGCCGGGTGTCCGATTGGCATTGCAAAGAAGCTTAAGAATCAAATCGGCCTGATCGGTCAGTTGCGCCGGGGTTAGTCTTGGATGATCCAATCCCAATTTATGGAAAAAATTCCGCAATTCCCGCTCGCCCCGGCTTTGCGCCAGAATGAGGCCAGGGCAACCGCCTGCGGAATCGAACGAGTTGTTGTGTGAATATCCATCGGCAGAAGCTTGATGTGCCATATCCAGCGCCAAGACCGAGACATTGAGTTTATCCGCAGATTTAGCCATATTTGAGGCCACGTTAACTGCACTCGCCGCGTGGTCGCTAACGGCATGGGCTGTTCTTTCCACCGAGCCTGCTGTCGCGTTGACCGTATTGGCGGTCGCCCTGACCGCGCTCGCCGTCTCCCTGACGGCGCTGGCCATGTTTGCATTGGCGGTGTTTACGATGCTCGTTAACCTGTCCAGGTTCTTTTCCAGATCGCTGGGTGCCGGGTGGGGGTGGTCGGTTATGGTGTTCGTTGTGGTGCTCGTTTTTTCAGCCGCAGTCTTGTGCGGAGTTGGCGAGGCATAGTATGCCGTCGCCACTCCTCCGGCCGTCAGTGCGGCCAGCAAGGGCACTGCCATGGTCGCGGATGAACCGTCCTTGACGAGTTCCGGAATCTTTTTCAGGAACTCATCGGTAAAGCTCTTCCATTCATCGTCCAGTATATTCAGGTGTCTCCCGACCAATATGATCAGCCGCAATGCGCCCTCGATGATGACGGCGCCCGCGAGAAACTGGCCGATCATGCCGATGATCTTCAGCATGAGGTACCAGCCGCTCTGGATTTGCACCGCCAGCGGCTCTTGTGGCTCTTCCACCAGGTTCAGGCGCTGCTTCAGTTGGCCATAGCAATCCGTGTAGTCCGCACAGTCGGCATGGGCCACATTCATGGCCTCATCCTCGACAATCATCTCCTTGGCCAGCGCGCGCCACTTGTCTTCGACTTCAAACGCCTCCTTCCTGTCCGACGCGTAATCGCCCAGCCAACTGGAAAATGCAAAGACCAGCAGTGACGCAAACCAGATTGACGTCCTGAATGTATGGCCGCGTTTTATGCGCGGCTTGCTTGAATTTGTTGACTGCTCGGTCATGACTTTCCCCTTTGCCCGTGCGATCCTGCCCTGCGAAATTTATTTTCCCCATCTGCCCGGCTTATGTATGCCGGTGCAGCGCCCTGCATGCTCCCTAAGGCTGCTTCGCCATCGGGTCGGCCTTGTCCGTGCCGCCGTTCCAGAAATAGTTGCCGTTCGCGTCCTTGAACCAATCCGCGTTGCCGTTGATCTTCTCCCCGTTGGCGACGGTGGCAACATAATCCAGCTTGGTCCCGGCGTCCACCACCTGGTAAACGTCCGCGCGGGTGCTGGGCGCACCTTTCCGGATGTTGAGCCGCATGGTGGCAGTGGCCTGGCCTTTTTCAGCGGTCTCGGCCGGAACGGGTTGCGCGGGCGGAGGCGGCTCGCCGCGGCATGCATGGTATTCGGCCACCACATCGCGCAGCAATTGTTCATAGGTGCGGCGGCTCTGCGCCAGCCCGCTGACGGGGTCTGTCTTGCGCGTGGGGTCGAGCATGAAATGGCCGACGATGGCTTTTTCGGGATTGAGGCCGAACTTGTGGCAAATATAGGCGATCACCCAGATATATTTGCGGTAGGCCTCGTCCGCGTTGATGTTGCCGCCGTAGCAGTATTCCACGCCGATGGCCGCGTCGTTGGCTTCAAGGCCGAACATGTGGTTATCGATGGGCACGTTGTAGCGCACATGCCAGGCTTTTTCCGGGCTGGCGGTGAGCGCGGGCACGCACTCGATGATTTCCTTGTCGTCCACGAAGAGGTGGGCCGAGGCGCTCATGTCATTTGCGCTGCTCGTGAAATAGCCCACATTGCCCGCCGCCGTCGACTTGGGGTTGCCGGTGTCGTGCGCCACGACGAAGCGCACGCCCGGCGACATGGCATCGCCGCTGCGGCGCTTGGATGGCGCGGGCAGGTAGCGGGGGGTGATTGTATATTTTGCCTTGAAATCCATTTGCTCACCCCACTGCCGGCGGATGCTGGTCCGAGCCAGCGGGAGCCTGGGTGCTCGGAGCGTTCGCGGCGGCCTGGGCCGCGGGTATCTTGAAGCCGAGATAGGTGGCCGATCCCACGCCCATCAGCCCCAGCAATTGCGCGTCGAAATCCGGCATGATCCAGGTGCCCGTTACTTTCTTGACGAACACGAACCCCAGGACGATCGTCCACATCAGCATCTGGAAACGGTGAAAGCTGATGCTTTCATGATCCATGAGAATGTCTTTGATAAAACTGCCGGAGGAGGGTATGGGCGGCTGGGAAGGGCCGTTGGTATCAACGACTGCGCTCAGCACGGTGGTTCCGGCGCTGATTCCCATCAGGGTCACGACGGAGTCGGGAATGATGTTGGCGATGTCGCCGGTTTTTATCCAGATATAGACGTAAGCGCCCATCGCCAGGGTGAACCAGAATGCCATCTGCACCCTCGCCAGGCTGAAGGGGCGTTGCAGTGCGGTGAGAGGCGCCTGGTCCGCAGCGCCGGGAGCAGGGCGCATGGGCAGGTCGCGCAGCAAGCCGCTGGTAGCGCCCATCCAGAAAATTGCAACCAGCAGGACGGCCATCAGCACCCACCACAACGCCATCGAGACTTGTCCGGTAAGCATCAGCCTGGCTGTGCCGACCTCCGCGATAAATCCGCTTTGCACCGTGCCGATGCCGACCGGAACATTGTCCGTGCCATCGATCCTGGAGAGCTCGATTCCCCATATATCGCGCGAATCATTGGTGCGCTGCAGCAGGAACGAAAAACCCCTGCACCCGGTCGGCGACCCGCTCAACCCTTTCAGTCCAAACCCGTTGATATACAGGACAGGCGTAGGCAACTGGCCATCGTCGTGCTTGACGAAGAACTTGGCATACTTGTCTGCGGGAACCTGAACGGTTACGAATTTTCCAAACTCCAGCGCGGAAAGCGCCATGGGCTTTTCGTTTTCTGCGACACAAGCCAATTGCGCATTGTCGCCGCTCGCGGCGGCAGGCGGATTGCCGTTGGCTGCAAAAGCGTTGGAGAGAGAAAACAACACGAACGACACTACAATGAACTGCCTCATCAGGAATTCCCCTTATTACGTTCAGGCATGCAATCGAAGCTGCCGCATTTAATCGTTTGCAGGTGCGCGGCGCCCGCTCACCCGGCATGATCCGCCCCCATGCGGCATGGACTGCGGCTCTTCTGTCCGTTAAACAGAAAGTGGGATTTATGCTCCAGCTCGCGTGGTCTGTCAACTATCAGTTCTGATAGTTTTGCATGGCATCAGGGGAAGCGTTTGATAATCCGCCTCCAGGCACCATGCAGGGCATGCTGCTAGAGCGGGTTTCAGGGCAAAATATGCATACCGCATGAAAATATTGCTTTCAAACCGTGAGGCCGAATTTTGGTAATATCACGAACTTCTGTTTTTGCAGGTTATCCATATAGAGTGGGAGGTGAATGTGTCGTTATCAGTGAAATTGGGCGTGGTTTTGGCTGCATTGCTGGTTCTGTCCGGGTGCGGGTCGTTTCCGAAGACGCCGCAGGAAATGCGCGATCAATCGAAAGACCAGAATGGGTACGTCAAGACCGAAACTTTCGTGGTGAACCGCCCCTATGGCGAGGTGACGCAGTACATCAAGCGCAAGAGCAACGAGTGCCTGAGCAAGACCTTCCAGATCACCTACTCCCAGAAGTGCGGATTCATGAGCACCTGCGAGCATGATGCCGGGACGACGAAATATATTCCGGTGGCGAACATCACCGCGGCCCGTGCCGAGTTTTATACCAAGTTCTGGGATAGCGAGAGCCGCGCCGTGAATACGCCTGCGGGCGACAAGGCCGTGCTGTACCTGGCTGAAGCCACGCCCAAGGGCGGCGGCACCTCCATCAAGCTGTATTACATCGATCACGAGCGCTACCAGTGGACGCGCGATTCCATCAAGGCATGGGCCAAGGGCGAAGACCCCGGCTGCCCCATGCTCAGCGGAAGTTATTGATCGCCGTAAATAATAGAACGGGGGAGGGGAGCTCATGCCGTACATCCGCAAATTGCAATTGATCGTCATGGCCGCCGTGCTGGCCTTGGGCGGGTGCGCCACCAGCGGCGAGAAGGAATACACCAGCGCGGGGAAGAATAACCTGCACATCCGGGCCAGCGTGGAGGATGCCAGGGGGCGCGCCACCTTCATGTATATCTACGAACTGGATGAAAAGTGCGAACGGAATTACCTCGGGTATATCCGGCTGGAGCAGGACAAGCCGACCCTGGATTACGGCCTGCCGGAAGGCAAGCCGCTGCTCGTCACTGCGGAATTCGTGCTGGACCGCAGCCGCAATGCCACCGAATACCTGATCCAGCCCAAGGCCGGGCAGGAATTTTTTGCGGATGTGCGGTTCCAGGGAAGCATCTACAAATTCACCCTGGCGGAAAGCCACAATGGCAGCGCCAGGCGCAATATAGAACGCGGCGGCTCTCACGGAGGCTGCGTGATGAAGAATTGAGCCCGTAGGATGCGGTTCGTGCCTCAACGCATTGTCCTACTCTGGCTAAGTCGAAGTCTGGCGCCCCCAGATGAAGTTCCCTTTTCCCGCAGCAGCTTTGCTCGCCTACGATCTACTCTTTTGGTCTACCTTCCCCCCATGCGGCGCGGAAATTCTCGCCAGTATCAAAAATGAAATCCTGGGCGTGAACTACTTTTCCATGCTTGATGGTGAACAGGGTAACACCGCTATCGTGCGCGGCCATGCCATCGCGGTTTATGACTTCGACATCCCAATGGGCTGCAGCAACATTGTTGCCGACCATGTCAAACAGGTTCGTAACGGCGACATGCTTGACCGTAAAGCGAATGGTTGGAAATTGTTCGAATTGACGTTGAAACCAGGCGCGAATTGCTTGCTTGCCGGTGTGTGTGCCACTGGCTCTGACATCGCCGGGATAGACAAACACGGCATCGCGTGAAAACCCCCTGAGTAATGTTTCAAGGTCGTGCCGGCTAAATGCCTCAAATCCTGCCCGCACATTCCGTTTAGCCATCATTGCCCCAAACATGATGCCTCCCTTATCGAGCCGCGACGGGATTGGTACGTG
>JBGPSQ010000065.1:0-12824 GCA_041490205.1 Gallionellaceae bacterium | reverse complement strand
CATTTTCCACCCAGGCTGAACAACTGCATGCCCTTTCCGAAGGACTGGACCGCAATACCCTGCAATCCTTGTGCCGGCAAATTCATACTGCCGCCGGGCATATCGATGATGCGGAATACCGCCAGCGCATCAGGATGGACATGGCCTTGGCCCTGACGCTGCTGGAGACCGGCATTGCGCATTATGCGCGGCTGGGAGACAACTTCCACGAGCAGGTGCGCATCATAGGACAGCGCTTGCAGGCCGTTCCCGCCGAGATGCCGGAAGTGAGCGAGCTTTACCCCCTGTATTGCCAGATGGCGCAACGCGAGATCCTGCCCCTCCTGATCGAGGCGATGTCGAACAATCTGCAGCAAGTCGAGCAGGAATTGAACGTATTTTTCGCCAACACCGAAAAGCGCGACGAATTGGCGCTGCTGGTCCGCTGGATGAACCAGGTGCAGGGTTGCTTGCGCATGTTGTCGCTGGATGTGTCATGGCAGCTGCTGGGAAATGTTAAAGCCTTGGTCACGCATTACGCCGACGGCGGCAAGCCCAGCCCGGCGGAAATGCATTCCACCGCCGCCGCCATCAGCGCGCTGGGCGCGTACATCCATGACTTGGCTTACGGTCAAAAACCGGATACCAAGGTATTGCAAGACATGCTTGCCGGTGCGGCAGCACAGGCGACAGAGGCCGCAGCTCCCGCTGCTGCAGCGGCTGGAGAGGCTTCGCCCGATGCAATAGTGGCGCAAGCCCCTGCCACCGAAGACAATGAAATGCTCGAGGTTTTCCTCGAGGAAGCACAGGAAGTGCTGGGCATACTGCGCACCAACCTTGGCCTCAGCCAGCTTCATGCCGAGAGTATCGAACCCTTGGTTACCATACGGCGCGGCTTCCATACCCTGAAAGGCAGCGGGCGCATGGTCGGGCTGAATGACCTGGGCGAAGTATCCTGGGCTGTCGAGCGCGCGATGAACAAGTGGTTGCAGGAAAACAAGCCCGCCACCCCGGGTTTGCTGCAATTCATCGCCGATGCCGAAGTGCTATTCCACGCCTGGGTGGATTCGTTGCGCACCCATAGCGGCAAGCTGATCAACACCACCCCCCTGGTCGAAGCTGCGAAGAAGATAGAGAACGGCGAGGATCTGCCTGTGCCCGAGGTTGCTGCGCCCGAACCAGCCATGGCGATTGATTTTGATTCCCTGGGCTTGTCGATGCCGGCCGAAGAAGAACCGGCTCCTCCGGTTGCTGCGGCAAAGCCGGAATTGCCTTTCCCGCTGGAAGCCTTGCTGCCGCTCTCCCTGAATGTCGGGGAGGAAACTTTGTCTGGCACACCGGCCGTAGCCGGCTTGGCTGGAGGGAAGTTGCCCGAGGCAGCACCGGAATTGCCTTTCTCGCTGGATTCCCTGCTGCCATCCTACTTTGCAACCAAGCCGGAATCCGAAGCTGCGCCGGTCGCAGAGGAATTTTTCCTACCGGATTTGCAGCAGATATTGTCCCAGACGCCCCAGACCGCGCCCACTGCGCAAGAGGAGGATGAGGAGGAGTCCGGCTCGATTAAGATTGGGAAAATCACCCTGTCTGCCTCGCTGTTCGATATTGCCACCGAGGAGAGCGCAAGCAATCTGGCCAAGCTGCAAAACTATTTCGCCGAATTGCGAGCAACCACCCCGCCCGTGGTTGCCTATGATTTCATGCGCGCCGCGCACACACTGGCAGGCGTGAACCGTACCATGGGCTTTGTCGAAGTGGCCGATCTTTCGCGCGCCCTGGAGATGTGGCTGGAGGCGCGCATCGGTAAGCTGTTCACGCTGAATTCAGGCCAGATTGCACTGGTGGAAGAAACCATCAACACGCTGGATGCAATGTTCCTGGACATCTGCAACCATCAGGCGCCGCAAGACCAGCCTGAACTGATTGCGCGCTTGCAGGCCGACCAGGAAACCTTCATTTCCGGTGAAGAACCCTCGGCGCCTCAAGGGTTCGCCGTTCCGGAGATTTTTGCGGAAACCCCGGCTACGCAAAGTAACGTCGTCCCGGAGCCGATGAAAAAAGCTGTGTGGGGCGCGACTACCCCAGAAACAACCCCATTCACCGCCGTTCCAGAGCCTATCATGGCAGCCAGTCCCGCAACCTTCGCTCCGGATGAGACGGCCAGCCATGAACCGTTCGCGGCACCCGAGGAAGAAACTCCCCAGGAGGCCGCGCAACGCATCCGGCAATATGTTGAAGAGCGCACGGTCACGGATGAAATCGACGATCAACTGCTCCCGATTTTCCTTGAGGAATCGGGCGACTTGCAGCCGCAGATCGAAAAAACCCTGCGCGCCTGGCGCGAAAACCCGGAAGACATGCGTCTGGCAAACGAGTTGCAACGCGGGCTGCACACCCTCAAAGGCAGCGCCCGCATGGCCGGCGTGATGCGCTTGGGCGAATTGACCCACCGCATGGAAGACCGCGTGGTTACCGGCATGTCAAAGGCGCTGCGCAATGAGGCGCTATGGGACGAACTCGACAATTTTTTCGACCGCATCAGCAATGCGCTCGAACGCCTGCGCAGCGGCGCCACGGAGCCGGAAGAACCAGCCCAGGCGCCAGAGCAACCGGAACAACCTTCTGCGCCAGCCACGCAACCGGTCACTGCGGCCGCTCAGCCGCATGCGGCGCAACTCAGGACAGACGCGCATGCAGAGCGCGCGGCCGCCATGCTGCGCGTGCGCTCGGAAACCGTGGATCGTCTGGTCAACGAGGCGGGCGAAATCAGCGTGACGCGTTCACGCCTGGAAGCCGAATTGCGCGCATTCAAGACCGGCTTGTCGGACATGACCGAAAGCGTCATCCGCCTGCGCCGCCAGTTGCGCGAGATTGAAATCCAGGCGGAAAGCCAGATGGAGGCCCGCGTAGCGCTGGCGCATGATCTGGCTGAAAAATTCGACCCGCTGGAATTCGACCGCTTCACCCGCTTCCAGGAATTGACCCGGTTCATGGGCGAAAGCGTGCACGACGTTCAAACAGTACAGCAGACCTTGATGAAGAACCTGGATGAGGCGGCTGCTGCGATGTCTGCGCAAGCCTATCTCAACCGCGACTTGCAGCAGAGTCTGATGTCCATCCGCATGGTGCCCTTCTCCGGGATCAGCGACCGGCTTTACCGCATTGTGCGCCAGACCACGAAAGAGCTGCAAAAGCGCGCCATGCTGGACTTGCGCGGCACGGAAGTCGAAATGGACCGCAGCGTGCTGGACAAGATGACTGCCCCGTTCGAACACATTCTGCGCAATGCGATTGCGCACGGCCTGGAAAGCCCGGAAGAGCGCAACCGCAAGGGAAAATCGCCGATCGGCCAGATCCAGGTGGCACTGACGCAGGAAAGCAATGAAGTTGTGTTCGACATTGTGGACGATGGCGCGGGCATCAACCTGGAAGCATTGCGCCGGAAGGCGATCGAGCGCGGCCTGTTCCCGCCGGGCACGGAAATCAGCGATGAGGATTCCATACAGCTGATTTTCAATTCCGGTATTTCCACCGCAACCGAAGTGACGGAAATTTCCGGACGCGGCGTCGGCATGGACGTGGTGCGCAACGAAATCACCGGCTTGGGAGGCCAGGTCAGCGTCCGGACAGAACGCGGCAAGGGCACGCGCTTCACCATCCGCCTGCCGCTCACCCTGGCGGTGACGCAGGTGTTGATGGTGCGCGCCGGGCTGGGCCAATACGCCATCCCGTCGGTGATGGTGGAACAGGTGCTGCACATGAAGCCCGCCGCGCTGGAGGACGCTCACCGCGCAGGGGTAGTCGAGTGGCAAGGCCGCGCCTATCCGCTGAAACATCTGCCGCATCTACTGGGCGATGAAAAGCATATTCCGGAAAACCGCATGCACAACTCGGTGCTGCTGCTGCACAGCGCGGAGCAGCGGGTGGCTTTGCTGGTGGATGAACTGATGGGCAACCAGGAAGCCGTGGTCAAGAACATCGGCCCGCAACTCTCGCGCATGCCCGGAATTGCCGGGGCAACGGTGCTGGGTAACGGCAGCGTGGTGCTCATTCTCAACCCGGTCGCCCTGACCCAGCCCTCCATCGTGGCGCGCAAGGAAGCCGAGGCGCCAGTCGTGCAAGCGGCGGCGCCGGTAGCGGCAACGCCGTCTCCGCTGCAAACCGTACCGCTGATCATGGTGGTGGACGATTCCCTCACCGTGCGCAAAGTGACCAGCCGCATGCTGGCGCGCGCCGGATATGACGTGGCGACCGCCAAGGATGGCGTTGATGCGCTGGAACAACTGACCCAGGTCATACCGGATGTCATGTTGCTCGACGTGGAAATGCCGCGCATGGACGGTTTCGAACTGACCCGGCAGATACGCCGCGATCCCAAGCTGCACAACCTGCCAATCCTGATGATTACCTCGCGCACCGCCGAGAAGCACCGCGATCATGCGCTGGAACTTGGCGTAAACGCTTATTTCGGTAAACCATTCCAGGAAGAGGAACTGCTTGCGCAAATCAGCCAGTTCATCAATAAGCCAGGCAGGTGAATTCTGCGCGCCTTGGGATTACAATAGCACCCATGGCACAACAACTGAACCTCAGCAACCATTTCCTGATCGCCATGCCCGCCATGGCCGACCCGTTTTTTGCCAAATCCCTGGCTTACATTTGCGAGCATAACGAACAGGGTGCGCTCGGCATCGTGGTCAACCGCCCGATCAACCTGACCCTGAGCGAGTTGTTTGCCCAGATTCAGTTGCCGCTCAACCCCACGGAATTGCAGGACGTGCCGGTGCACTTCGGTGGCCCGGTGCAGACCGACCGCGGATTCGTGCTGCATGAACCTGCCGGGCAGTGGCAATCCACCCTCTCCATCAGCGGCACCTTCGGCCTGACCACCTCCAAGGACATTTTGCAGGCCGTCGGCGAAGGGCAGGGGCCGCACAACCTGCTGGTCACCCTGGGCTACGCGGGCTGGTCGCAAGGCCAACTGGAAGAGGAGATGTCGCAGAATGCCTGGCTGTCGGTTGAAGCATCCGGGCCGGTTTCGGGAAAGATATTGTTCGAAATGGCGGCGGAAGAACGCCTGCCTGCGGCCATGGCGCTGCTGGGCATAGACTATGCCACGCTGTCGGAGGATGCGGGGCATGCCTGAGGGCCGTTCCGCTCCCCCCGTACAAGGTACCCTGCTGGCATTCGATTTTGGCGAAAAACGCATCGGTGTGGCGGTCGGCAACTCCATTTCCGGCACGGCACAGCCCCTGACCACCTTGCAAGGGGAAGAGAATACGCAGCGCTTCGCGGCGATTGAATCGCTGATCCGCGAGTGGCAGCCGGCTGCGCTGGTGGTGGGCCTGCCGTGCAACGACGACGGCACGCCGCACGAAATGACGCGCTTGTGCCGCCGCTTCGCCAACCGCCTCAAGGGCCGCTTCGGTTTGCCTGTCATCCTTGCGGATGAGCGCTATACTTCCGCCGCCGCCAGTTCGCAATTGAACGAGGCGGGGATACGCGGCATCAGGCAAAAGCCGCTGCTCGACCAGGTTGCGGCGCAGCAGATTTTGCAGGCTTATCTTAACGAACCATCGGCAGGGCTGGCCGCATGAACCGGAAAAACATATTAGCCACGGATGAACACGGATGAACATGGATTTCAGGCGGACAATACATTCCATCTTTCGTGACCCTTGCCCAAGGGGGCTGCTTTTATCCGTGTCTATCTGTGTTAATCCGTGGCTGATTGAGGCATTAGAATGAACAACCCACAACTTAATAAAAACGGCGAGCTCCAGCACCTGCTCACCACGGAAGGCCTGCCCGCGCCCATCCTGCGGGCCATCCTGGACCGGGCGACCGAGTTCATGGGCGTCGCCGAGGGCCGGGAAATCAAAAAAGTGCCGCTGCTGCACGGCAAGTCGGTGTTCAACATCTTCTTCGAGAACAGCACGCGCACCCGCACCACTTTCGAGATCGCCGCGAAAAGGCTGTCAGCCGACGTGGTCAACCTGAATATCGGCTCGTCCAGCACCAGCAAGGGCGAATCCCTGCTCGACACCGTGGACAACCTGTGCGCGATGCACGCGGACATGTTCGTGGTACGCCATTCCTCGAGCGGTGCGGCCCACCTCATCGCCCGCCACGTAGCGCCACAGATCCATGTCATCAATGCCGGCGACGGACGCCACGCCCACCCGACGCAGGGGCTGCTCGACATGTTCACCATCCGCCACTACAAGAAGGAATTTCACAACCTGCGCGTTGCCATCGTCGGCGATATTTTGCACTCGCGCGTGGCGCGCTCGCAGATTCATGCGCTGACAACGCTGGGCGTCCCGGAAGTGCGCGTCATCGCGCCCAAGACCCTGCTGCCCAGCCATGTCGAAAAACTGGGCGTGCGCGTCTATAACGACATGGCGCAAGGACTCAAGGATGTGGACGTGGTGATGATGCTGCGCCTGCAGAATGAGCGCATGCAGGGCGCGCTGCTGCCATCGTCACAGGAATACTTCAAATACTACGGACTGACCCAGGAAAAACTGGCGTTGGCAAAAAGCGACGCCATCGTGATGCACCCCGGCCCGATGAACCGGGGCGTGGAAATCGATTCCAGCGTGGCGGATGGCGCGCAATCTGTCATCCTGCCGCAAGTCACCTTCGGCATCGCCGTGCGGATGGCAGTAATGAGCATGTTGGCGGGGGCATGATGAATATACACATTAAGAGCGGACGCCTGATCGACCCCAGAAACAAGATAGATGCGCAGCAGGACGTGTTCATCGCGGACAAGCGCATCGTGGCGATAGGCGCTGCGCCGCATGGCTTTGTAGCCGGGCAGGTGATCGACGCGGGAGGGTTGATCGTGATGCCCGGCCTGGTCGATGTGGCGGCGCGGCTGCGCGAGCCGGGTTACGAATACCGTGCCACGCTGGAGTCGGAAATGGAAGCGGCGGTGGCGGGCGGCGTGACTTCGCTATCCTGCCCGCCGGACACCGATCCGCCGCTGGACGAGCCGGGCCTGGTGGAAATGCTCAAGCACCGCGCGCGTTTACTCAACCAGGCGCGCGTGTTCCCGGTTGGCGCGCTCACCTACGGGCTGAAGGGCGCCGAACTGACCGAGATGATCGAACTGAGCGAGGCCGGATGCAAGGCCTTCGGTCATGCCGATGTGCCGCTCACCGACACGCGCGTGCTGCTGCGTGCCATGCAATACGCGGCGACCTTCGGCTACCGGGTGTGGCTGCGCCCGCAGGACAGCTTTCTCGCCCGCGAAGGCGTGGCGCACGACGGCGAGGTTGCGACGCGCCTGGGCTTGCCCGCGATCCCCGCGGTCGCCGAAACCATCGCGCTTTCCACCATGCTGAAGCTGGCGCAGGAAACCGGCGTAACGCTGCATGTCTGCCGCATTTCCAGCGCGGCGGGCGTGGAGCTGGTGCGTGCGGCCAAGCGCGCCAAGCTGCCGGTGACGTGCGATGTTTCCATGAACCATGTGCACCTGACCGAAATGGACATCGGATTTTTCGATTCGAACTGCCACCTGGTTCCCCCGCTGCGCAGCCTGCGCGACCGCGCCGCGCTGCGCGCCGGGCTGCTGGATGGAACCATAGACGCGATTTGCTCCGACCATTCCCCGGTGGATGAGGACGCCAAGCAGTTGCCCTTCGCCGAGGCCGAAGCTGGTGCAACCGGTGTCGAATTGCTGCTCCCGCTGGTGCTGAAATGGGCTGAACAGGACAAGGTGCCGCTGCTGGATGCGCTGGCGCGCGTCACCAGCAACCCTGCGCAGTTGCTGGGTGTGAAAATGGGCCATCTCTCGGTCGGTGCGCATGCGGACGTATGCATATTCGACCCGCTTGCTGCCTGGAAGATCGAGCCTGCCGCCCTGAAAAGCCAGGGCAAGAACACGCCCTTCAACGGCTACGAAATGCATGGCCGGGTGCGGCACACCATCGTCGAAGGACATATCGCTTTTTCGCTTTAATTGATTGCCTTGTTGCTTTAATTGATTGATAACCCCATGAACCCTTTGCTGGATTTTACCGGCTTGCCGCGCTTCGCGGAGATCAGGCCAGAACATGTCGCTCCCGCCGTTGAACAATTGCTGGCGGAAAACCGTGCGCTGGTGGCGCGCCTGCTGTTGGAGGTGATAGTCCCCACGTGGGACAATTTCATGCAGCCCCTGGATGACGCCAACGAACGGCTTTCGCGCGCCTGGGGGCAGGCGGGGCATCTCAACGCGGTGATGAACAGCCCTGAATTGCGTGAGGTGTATAACGCCAACCTGCCCAAGGTCACCCAGTATTTCGCCGAGCTTGGCCAGAACCTCGATTTGTTCAACAAGGTAAAGGCGATCCGCAACGGCACGGAATTCGCAACCCTGAGTACGGCACGCAAGAAAATCATCGAAAATGAGCTGCGCGACTTTCGCCTGGGCGGTGCGGAATTGCCGGAGGCGCAAAAGGCGCGCTTCCTCGCCATTCAGGAGGAATTGTCCACGCTCAGCTCGACATTTTCCGATAACGTGCTGGATGCCACCAATGCCTATACCTGGCTGGTGGAGGATGAAGCGGAAACTTCCGGCCTTCCCCAGGATGACCTGGAAGCTGCACAAGAAGCGGCGCGCACCGCAGAAAAAACGGGCTGGCTGTTTTCCCTGAAGGCGCCTTCCTACCTGGCGGTGATGCAATATGCGCATAACCGTGCCTTGCGCGAGCGCATGTACCGCGCATACTGCACGCGCGCCAGCGATCTGGACGGGGCAAAGTTCGACAATACGCCGCTGATGGCCGACATCCTGAAGCTGCGCGCCGAAGAGGCGGCGCTGCTGGGCTTCGCCAACTATGCCGAACTTTCGCTGGCAACCAAGATGGCGGATACCCCGCAGCATGTGATGGATTTCCTGCGCGAATTAGCGCGCCGCGCGCGCCCCTTTGCCGAGCGCGACCTGAAAGAGTTACGGGATTTTGCCAGGATCCGTTTGAATATCGACGATTTGCAGGCGTGGGACGTGAGCTATGCCGGTGAACATTTGCGCCAGGAGCGCTATGCTTTTTCGGATCAGGAAGTGAAGCAGTATTTTCCCGAAGACGTCGTGCTGCCCGGGATGTTCAAGCTGGTTGAAACCCTGTTCGGACTGTCCGTCCGCCCTTCGCTTGCACCGGTCTGGTACGAAGCGGTACGTTTCTTCGATATTCTGGACAACAGCGGCAAGCTCATCGGCCAGTTTTACGTTGACCTTTATGCCCGCGACAGCAAGCGCGGCGGCGCATGGATGGACGACGCCATCACGCGGCGGCGCATCCCCCCCTCCAACCGTACAAACGGGGACATCCAGACGCCCGTGGCCTATCTCAACTGCAATTTCTCCGCCCCCGTTGCCGGAAAGCCGGCGCTTTTCACGCACGATGAAGTGATCACCCTGTTTCACGAATTCGGGCACGGCCTGCACCACTTGCTTACCCAGGTGGAAGACCTGGGCGTGTCCGGCATCAACGGCGTGGAATGGGATGCCGTGGAATTGCCCAGCCAGTTCATGGAAAATTTCTGCTGGGAATGGGAGGTGTTGCAACACATGACGCGGCATGTGGACAGTGGCGGGACATTGCCGCGCGCTTTATTCGACAAGATGCTGGCCGCGAAAAACTTCCAGAGCGGTTTGCAAACCCTGCGGCAGATCGAATTTGCCCTGTTCGATATGCGGCTGCATTGCGAACATAACCCGAATGGTGCACATACCGCGCTGCAATTGCTGGATGAGGTGCGCCGGGAAGTTGCCGTCATATTTCCCCCGTCCTTCAACCGTTTCCCCAATAATTTTTCGCATATCTTTGCCGGGGGTTATGCTGCGGGTTACTATAGCTACAAGTGGGCAGAAGTATTGTCCGCCGATGCTTACGGCCTGTTCGAGGAAAGCGGGGTGCTCAATCCTGCCGTAGGCAACCAGTTCCGCACCGAGGTTCTGGCGATGGGCGGATCCCGCCCCGCCATGGAATCTTTTGTAGCATTCCGGGGACGCAAGCCGGACATGGCTGCGCTGTTGCGTCACAGCGGTCTGCTGGAGGGCGCGCAGGCAGCACAAGGTCATGTATAGGGAGAAGCAAATGAAAGTATTTTTTATCGTGGCCGGAATGCTGCTGGCCCTGAATGCGGCGCAGGCGACCGAGATGTACAGGTGGGTGGACAAGAACGGCGTCATGCACTACGGGGACAAGTCGAGAGAAGACGCCGAAAAGATTCGCCTCGGCGGCTACGATGCTGCATCGGGGGTGGACGATGCCAGCCTGCCTTACGCAACGCGCGTGGCGAGAAAAAACTTTCCCGTCACCCTTTATGTAGCGGAACGGTGTGCGGATATTTGCAATCAGGCACGCGATTATCTGAAAAAGCGCCGCGTGCCGTTTGCGGAAGTCATGCTTAAAACAGAAGAGGAGTTTGCCGCCTTCAAGCAAAAATCCGGCACTGAAAATGTCCCCACTATTTCCGTCGGCCGCAACTGGCTCAAAGGATTCCAGTCCGAGGATTGGCGCAACGAACTGGATGCTGCCGGTTATCCAAAATAATTTGCCCCAAAACTTGGAAACGTATCCCGTCGGAATATGGCTATTACCCCCGTTATTGTAGAGACTGCACCCTACCCGGGCCAGAAGCCCGGCACCTCCGGACTGCGCCAACGGGTCGCCGTGTTCCGGCAGCCGCATTACCTGGAAAATTTCGTCCAGTGCATTTTCGATGAGCTGGATATTCCGGCTGGCGCCGTGTTGGTGCTGGGGGGCGATGGCCGCCATTACAACCGAGAGGCGATCCAGGTCATCCTGAAAATGGCCGCCGCCAACGGTTTCGCCAAGGTGATGGTGGGGCAAAACGGCATACTCTCCACGCCTGCCTGTTCCTGCGTCATCCGCAAATACCGGGCGCTGGGCGGCATTGTCCTATCCGCCAGCCACAACCCCGGCGGCCCGGATGGCGATTTCGGCATCAAGTACAACACCGGCAACGGCGGCCCGGCCCCCGAGAAAGTGACCGAGGCGATCTACGCCAGGAGCGGGAAAATCACCCGTTTCAAAATTCTGGACGCGCCGGATGTGGCGCTGGATGTGATGGGCGATACCCAGTTGGGCGATATGCAAGTGCAGGTGATTGACCCGGTGACCGATTATGCCGGGCTGATGGAAACCCTGTTCGATTTTTCCGCTATCCGCAAACTGTTGACCAACGGGTTCCGCATCCGCTTCGACGCCATGCACGCAGTAACCGGGCCCTACGCGGTAGAAATCCTGGGGCGCCGCCTGGGCGCGCCCGCAGGCAGCCTGATGAACTACGTGCCGTTGGAAGATTTCGGCGGCGGCCATCCCGACCCCAACCTCACCTACGCCCGCGACCTGGTGGACGTCATGTACGGCAGCGATGCACCGGATTTCGGAGCCGCCTCGGATGGCGACGGCGACCGCAACATGATACTGGGCAAGCATTTTTTCGTGACCCCCTCCGACAGCCTGGCCTTGATCGCCGCCAACGCCACCCTGGCACCGGGCTATCAAAGCGGCCTGGCGGGCGTGGCACGTTCCATGCCCACCAGTGCCGCAGTGGACCGCGTGGCACAAGCCCTGAGTATCCCCTGCTTTGAAACCCCGACCGGCTGGAAGTTTTTCGGCAACCTGATGGATGCGGGCCGTGTCACGCTGTGCGGCGAAGAAAGTTTCGGCACCAGTTCCAGCCATGTCCGCGAGAAAGACGGCCTGTGGGCGGTGCTGTTCTGGCTCAACATTTTGGCGGCACGCCGCCAGTCAGTGGAAGAGATCGTCCGCCGCCACTGGGCGCGCTTCGGGCGCAACGTTTATTCGCGCCACGACTATGAAGCCCTGCCGACTGAAGTGGCGAACGGCGTGATGCAGCATCTCAAGGATAGTTTTGCCGGACTGCCCGGAAAGAAATTCGGCAGCTACACCGTAAAAAACTGCGACGATTTCAGCTACACCGACCCGGTGGATGGCAGCATCAGCCGTGGGCAGGGAATCCGCATCCTGTTTGAAGACGGCTCGCGCATCGTGTTCCGCCTTTCCGGGACGGGCACCGAAGGCGCCACCCTGCGCATCTACCTGGAAGCCTTTGAACCGGATGTGGCCCGGCACCACCTCGATGCGCAGGATGCACTGCGGGACTTGATAGCGATTGCAATGGAGATGTCGGAACTGGCGGCACGCAGCGGATGCAATACGCCGACGGTCATTACCTGAACCACCCCTCACCAGAATAGCCAGGCAAAAAAAGAAGCCGGTCGAAACCGGCTTCTTCAGTTTTCAGGCTTGCGCTCCTAAACCTTAGAATGCGTAAACCGCGCCCAGTGACAGGGTAGAGGCAGATATCTGGTTGCCGGCCGCAAAGTTGGTTACGTCGCCTAGACCCTCATATTGCAGACGCACACCCCAGTTCTGATTGATGTTGTACTGGCCACCGATGCCATACATCACGCTGGTCTTGCTACAGTTGGTGCAGGTGCCTGCGGATACCGACAGCTTGTTGGCAGACATGCCAAGCTTGGCGAAAACATCAAACTCCGGATTGATGGGGTAGGTGCCTACGGCGGCAAGCTGTGTGGCTGATATTTTTTCAGTAACCCCCAGTACGGACGAGGAGTTGCCGCTCTGGCCATAGTCAACTTCCACGCCGACGTTAGGAGTAAAGCGATAGCCGCCGCCAATGCGCAGGCCCATGCCGGGGTTGCCGAAACCGCCGGTGTTGGTCGCGCTCCAGTTTTGTACGTCAAGCGCAACATAGGCACCGGGAACGGCAGCCATGGCTGGCGCTGCGAACAGGGCTGACAGCAAAGTTACGGCAAGAATCTTTTTCATCTCGTTATCCTT
>JBGPSQ010000064.1:0-12847 GCA_041490205.1 Gallionellaceae bacterium | reverse complement strand
CTCGAGCTCAGCGCAATGACATCGAGCCGTCTGGGTTTCCTGGCTGCTGAAGAGATGGCCGATGGCACCAAGGCCACGCTGAAAGTTGAAACCGGCATCAGCTCCAACCCGATGGCTGGCTTCTCGCAAACCGGCACAGCCGCTGCTACAGCTAACGGCACGACCCTGGATGCGACTACACTGGGCAGCCGCGAATTGAACCTGACCTTGGCTTTTACTGAAGGCACAACAATCAAGGCCGGTTACGGTTCCACACCGGTTCGCGATATCAGCCTGGGATTTGCTGCTGATCCTGGCGGCAACCTGGTCGGCAATATCCTGAACAACGACGCGTCACTGGGCTCCAACCGCGTAGTCTCTCTTGATGTTAGCCAACAGTTCGGCCCCGTGAAAGCGACTGTGTCGATTTCTAAAGACAAGTTGACCAGGACGGACAACGCTGGCGTTACCAGCACTGCTGGTGCCGGTACCAACGTTGGCGATAACAGCGGTTACCTGCTTGCAGCGCAATATAACCAGGACGCGCTTGCTGTCAGCTTTGCTTACCAGAACCTGAAGAGCACTTTCACTAACGTTGCTGGCGTGACTACTGCGGATGCATCGCAAAAGATCACCATCCTGGGCGCTTCCTACGACCTGGGCGTGGCCAAGCTGTTCGGTGAGTATGCCAACATCAAGAATGACGATGCAGCACCTGTCGTAGCACCTGTACTGGGTGCAATTGGTGTGGGTACACGCTCTTACTTCAGCCTGGGCGCGCAAGCACCTGTCACCGCTTCGGCAACTGTTTTTGGCCAGTTCAGCTCTGGTACGGTAAACCGTACTACATCTATTACTGTTGCCGCAGAAAGCCGCAAGATCACCGGCATGACAATCGGCGCCAAGTACAACCTGAGCAAGCCTACTTATGCTTATCTGTCCATTGGCTCTACCGATATGAAGGCCGGTTCTGTTGACGCCGGTGCTGCTGGCGTTAAAGTGAGCCAACTGGCCCTGGGCCTGGTTCACACTTTCTAATCCCCTGCTGGCTTAGCCAGTTAGAGATTAGTTCGCAGTACCTTAAACCCGCTGTGGCAACACAGCGGGTTTTTCTTTTATTAGCGCTAGTGCAGATGTAGGGCGGGTTCCACCCGCCATGGCGGGCATAGCCCGCCCTACATAATTCGCATACGCATCAGAAGTATTGCGACATCAATATTTGGATATTAATATTTCCTGGTCGCATATTTGACAGGCGGCTTTGCATTGCCTACATTGCAGGTTGTTTACAGAATTTCCGGAGCATGCCATGCTGAACCTGGACAAATTGATCATCGAATTCGACAAGGGTTTGCGCACCCTGCTGGCGCAGGCACACACTGCGCGCGCCTTTCCCGATGCCGGTCTGCCGGAAGCGCAACTCGGCGAGAGCGAGAAGAAACACGCCGCGGCGCTGATGCGTATCAACCACAGCGGCGAGATTTGCGCCCAGGCCCTGTATCAGGGCCAGGCATTGACCGCGCGCGATCCGGCCATCCAGTCAAAATTGCAACAAGCGGCACAAGAAGAAACCGAGCACCTGGCCTGGATGGCCAAGCGGGTGCATGAACTGGGCAGCCACCTGAGTGTGCTCAACCCGGTTTGGTACACCGGCTCGCTAGCATTGGGCGCAGTGGCCGGGCTGTTGGGCGATAAATGGAACCTGGGATTTCTCGCCGAGACAGAGCGCCAGGTCGGCGGCCATTTGCAAAGCCATCTGGCAAGCTTGCCGCCGCAAGACGAGAAAAGCCGCGCGGTCGTACAGCAAATGTACGTGGATGAAACCCGGCACTCCGAAATGGCGAAACAACTGGGCGGGGCAGAGTTGCCTGAGCCAGTGAAAATGCTGATGCAGGCCAGCTCCAAGGTAATGACGAAAACCGTCTATTGGGTTTAGTCCGGCGGTGGCAGTTTTAGGTACAGCTAATTCAGCCACGGATTAACACGGATGAAACACGGATTTGGAACTGCGGTTTTATCCGTGAATATCCGTGTTCATCCGTGGCTAGATTGAATCGTTCTATTCCTGCACGATCTCAAAATCGTGGGTGATCTCCGCAGTCTTCCCCAGCATGATCGAGGCCGAGCAGTATTTTTCGGCGGACAGCTTGATGGCGCGTTCCACCACGTCCGGTTTGATGTCCCGGCCCTTCACTACGAAGTGCATGTGTATCTTGGTGAACACCTTGGGGTCTTCATCGGCGCGTTCCGCACTCAATTCCACATAGCAGTCGGAAACCGCCTGGCGGCTTTTTTTCAGGATGGAAATCACGTCGAAGCTGGTGCAGCCGCCCGTGCCGAGCAGCAGCATTTCCATGGGGCGAAGTCCGAGGTTGCGCCCGCCTGCCGCAGGCGCGCCATCCATCAGTACGGCATGGCCGCTTTCAGATTCGCCCAGGAATGAAACCTGTTCCACCCATTTGACGCGCGCTTTCATATTGATCCTTGTTGAAATTTATGCGTTTGCCACCCAGTGCGTGGCATACCGTCAGGATTTTAACCGATACCACAGCATCCCGATAACTTCATGCATGAAACGCTGGCTGGTCTGTAAGGCATCGGCACTGGGCAAGAAATCCAGCAGACTGAGAGATTGGGTAAGGGTATAAATCGTGGGTGCGGGAACCACCTCGAACCCGGCGGAACGGAATGCAAGGACCGAGCGCGGCATATGCCATGCGTGAGTAACCAGGTAAATGCGCCTGACGCCAGCCGGGCTCAATATCTGGCGGCTTAGGCGGGCGTTTTCAAGCGTGTTGTTGGATGCACTTTCCGTCCATTTTACCGGGACGCGGAATTCATTTTCCAGCACAGCTTTCATTTGTTCCGCCTCGGACAACGTGTTGCCTTGCGGGGTGCCGCCGGAAACCAGCACTGGTTTGCCGGTTTCGCGTTGCAGCCTGGCGGCATAGCGCAGGCGGGCCAGGCTATCCACGCCCACGGTATCAGCCCCGTACTCCGGGGCGTTGAGATAAGAGCCAGCGCCCAGTACGACAATGGCATCGGCGGGTTGAGTTTTCACGTCAAGCGCAGCCGGTTCACCTTCCAGCAGCCGCAGCAGGCTACCCGCAACATAGGGCGTGGAAAGCAGCCAAAGCAGCACGAGCGATGCCGCCACAAGCCAGCGAGCCATCACCGGTCGCCTGTGCCACAGCAGCAACCCGGCTACGCCCAACATCAGGAGATTCAGCGGCGGCAGCAAAAAGGCCGCGATCAGGTTGGTAATGAGCCAGGACATGGAATAGTATTCCACAAAAAAAGAGCGCGCATCATTAATGATGCGCGCAAAGTCGAGGAGAAGACTATGAAATCTTCCATGCTCAATGTTACCGGCATATTATTGCAGAAATATGACACTTTCCTGGGTGGAGCGGTTATGCGTATTAGCGTAATTGTAATCCGGTTGCAATAACCTTGTAATACCCATGGGTTAGGGTGCGTTCCGTGATAACAGATAAAGGAGTATTAACATGAGCATGCAAACAATGTCCATGTCGAATGCCTTATTCCCGTTTAGCGGGTTAATGCCCGATTATAGTATGACCGGGCAGGGCATGGCCGGACAGGACTTCCGGTTCAATTTCAGCGTGTTTTCCGCCATGCGGCAAGCCATGCAAGTCCGCCGGGCCGCCATGCCCATCACCATCATGGGGCGTGCGGATTTTATCCACCATGTCACCTTGCACCTGCCCGAGGTTTCCGCGCGGATTGAAGAAGATGATTTCGGCATCCTGCACCTGGAAATGGGCGCCATGAAACTGGCGACGCGGGAAGCCATCCTTCGCTATGAGTTTCACACTGTGCGCAGACACTTTTCTTTCATCTCTTACCTGTTCGAGCATGCCGACCACAAGCTGCATGACGCGATACGGGTTTCATACCTGGAGAGCCTGTTCATCGGCGAAGAAACTCCGGAATATGAAAATGCGCGCAGCCTGCTGCCCAAAAACCTGGCGGAAGCGCTCAAAAAACTGGATTTGCGTTACGCATTATTGGAATTGCATCCCCATATGCGTCGGGAAATGGCATGGGGTCAGGGCGCCCAAAATAGCCGGAATACAGTGTCCTTCTGAGCAATCCTCAGGGGTGGGGATGTTCGTCCCGATTCCATAGACTTAAATCCGAATGAATCGGCGCTGTGCCCCGATCTTCCAGGCCGTCTGATCGTGGCCGTGCGCCTTTTCACGAAGGGAATTTGAAAAAAGCCGGTTCGAGGAGCAGGGAGTAAGCAGAACGGATCGGCGATGCAGGGGTGTGATGTTTGCTCTGTGTTGCAGTTTCCGCCGTGACTATGCTTGCAAGCAATGCGATCTCATCGAGGGTTATGCGGAATGCCGCCTGTGCTTCGCCAATCAGGCCGCTCCAGTTGTCCCGTGTGCAGCCATGCTCGTCGGCTGGGAATGCCCCAGATAGTGAGCCGGGGCCGAACATGGGATTATGTTCCCCCTCTGCGTCATAATAGTAATACATCTTGCATTTACCTCTTCGACAGGCAACGATCAGGTTGCGCAGCATGAATCCAGGTGGCCTGTGTTTGTCGTGCCGGCCAGGATGGGGGGGTGCTTCGCGCCTTGCGTGCGACGCTCTACAAACAGGCTGTTCCCAGGCAGGCTTTTGGCGTTTTTCTTGGCCTCGCTGGCAGCATCCGCGACCTCGATATGGGAGCGGAACATACCGGGTTCGATACGGGAAGAGCCTATCGAAAGGGTGGGCAGAGGATGGAACACGTCGTGCCCCTGGCGGTCTTTGCCCGAATACCCGCCGCTGGCCCGGTGTGATTCGTCTGCCAGCGCGGCGGATGCCTGAGTGAAGGATTGCAGGGCCTTGTTGCAGCGGCTCTCCCAGTCAGCGCTTTGCATCAGCAGGATAAAATCGTCGCCGCCGATATGGCCGATGAAATCCAGGATCGGGTCACACGCGCCGCGCAGGATGCGCCCGGTAAGCTGGATCATCTCGTCGCCGCGATAATAGCCATAAATATCGTTGAACGGCTTGAAATTGTCCAGGTCGCAATAACAGACGTGGAATGGCACGCCGGTGCCCAGCAGGTGGTTGATGCGCTCGTTGATCGGCACGTTTCCCGGCAGCATCGTCAGCGGATTTGCGTGGCGCGCCGCTTCGATCTGCATCTGGGTGATGACGCGCAGCAGATCCAGCCACCTGCCTATGCCGAGATAATATTCGCCGTCGGTGATGATGAAGTCGTCCGAAAAATTCCTGCCTTGCGATTCCGTAATGAACTGGCTGATTTCCTGGATCGGGGTATTTTTTTCCACCTGCAGCGGATGATCATGTGCTGATTGGAGGCAGGGTTTATGGCCCAGCAACTCATGCTGGAAAGGCTGGGCGAAACGCTCCATGAAGGCGTGTCGATTGATGAGACCTAGCGGCTTGCCATGCTCGACCACGGGTATGCTGTTCAGAAAGGGGTCGTTAGAGAAGCGCGACAGGATCTCGTTATTTTCGGTGTCCGGTGTGGCGGCCTCGGTATGCACCAGTAGCTTTTGCGCGGTGACATTGCGGGAATTTGCGGGCGTCTTGTCCGGCTGGTTCAACAGGGTAGGGCAGGTTCCCGGCGATGGCGCCAGTAGCGGAGTGGCGCTGGGGGTTGCAATGTAGAATCCCTGGCCCAGTGCGATGCCCAGGCTTTTGACAGTCATGAATTCCGCTTCGCTCTCGATGCCTTCGGCGATGATCAACGAACGGCTGCCATCGGCTATCTGCTGGAAAGATTTGAGGAACTGGCGCTTGAGCGGGTCACTGTTAACGTCCCTGATGAAGTGCTTGTCTATCTTGACGTATTCGGGATGCAATTCAGACCACAGGCGCAGGCTGGAAAATCCCTCGCCCAAGTCGTCCAGTGCGATCTTGAAGCCCATGCTGCGGTAATGCAGCAGGGCGTCGCGCATCAGCTTGATGTCTACGGTGGGCTGGTTTTCGGTGATTTCGATCGTCACCTGGCCGGGCTTGATGCCTAGCCGGCGCATATGCCCCAGCGTCTGGCCATTCTTGAAGCTGGGGTGGGTCAGCACCGAAGGGCTGATGTTGAGAAACAACCTCCCCGGCAGCTTGAGTTGGGCGAAGGCTTCCAGCACGATCTGGCGGCACAGCATTTCGATTTCCAGCGTCAGCCCGCATTGGCGCGCTGCACAAAACAAGTTTGCCGGGGAATGCAATGGGGTGTCTTCGGGGCCGCGGATTAATCCTTCGAAACCGATGAACTCGCCTCCACCCATATTAAGGATGGGCTGGAAAACCGCGCTAAGGTTGCGCTGCCCGATGATTGCGAGCAAAGCTTCGCGCACTTCGCCCGTTGGCGAACGCGTCGCATCCTGGCCCTCCCGGCACTCCGGGGGAATGGCATTGGCAAATCCCATGAAATATCTATCCCGGTCAGTTTATTGGGGGCTATCGTAGCCCCCCAATGTTGCCGGAATGTGACAAGTCAAACCGCGAATTTACGGAGCGCAGCACGTCATACGGTTGTCACATTGCACTCGTAGAATTCCGTGCATAACAACTATTATATCCAGGAACATAGGAGAGAGTTTTATGCGCCCAGAAAATAATGGCGGCCAGGACATATTGTCGCTTGCTATACCGTTGAATCCCATTGCCTCCAGCGTCCCGCTGGAAGATGTCGCCGAGCTGTTTCTCAACCCGGATTACGCAAATGTATTGTCTTTGCCGGTGGTGGATGAAGGGCGCCCGGTCGGCGTGATCAGCCGCTACCGCTTCATGGATATTTACCTGAAGCCGTATGGGCGAGAGCTGCATGGCAAGCGCCCGATCAGCAGTTTCATGGTGAATTCTCCGCTGGTGGTGGCGCACGACCAGCCGCTGGCAGAGGCGGCGCATCATGTCACGCAAAACATGCGTTTCCCGTTGATGGAGGATTTCATCATTACCAAACAGGGCCAATACGCCGGGATCGGTTTCGTGGTGGATTTGCTCAAGGCGATGGAATTGCAACTGCGCGCCAATTCCGACGAATTGCATGAGGCATATTCGCGCCTCAAGTCCTCGCAATTGGCACTGGTGCAGTCGGAGAAAATGGCCTCGCTCGGGCAAATGGTGGCCGGCATCGCCCATGAGATCAATACGCCGCTGGGCTATGTGCAGAATAACGTGGCCATGGGGCAGGAATTGTTTGCCCAGGTGCAGGCCATGAACGACAGCTATGAGACGCTGGTGGACAGCTTGATGGATGAGGGCGCAAGCGCGGAGCATGTGTCGGCGCAAATGCAGCATGTTGCTGAATTACGCAACGGAACCAACGCGGGTGAAATGCTGGAGGCCATGCAGGGGCTGATGGCGGATTCGCTGTACGGCATAGAGCAGATATCAGAACTGGTGCTCAACCTGAAAAATTTCTCGCGCATGGACGCGGCGGCGACAGAGGCTGTCAGCCTGAACGATTGCATAGAAAGCGCGCTCAACATCGGGCGCAATGTGCTCAAAGGCAAGGTCGAGGTGGTCAAGGAACTGGGCGACTTGCCGAAAATCACCTGTTCCCCATCGCAGCTCAACCAAGTATTCCTCAACCTGTTCACCAACGCCGCACAGGCAATGGAGACAAATGGCAGCCTCACCATCAGGACTTGGCATGAAGACGGTGCTGTCAGGGCATCCGTGCGGGATAACGGCAAGGGCATCCTGCCGGAAAACCTGGCGCGCATATTCGACCCTTTTTTCACCACCAAGCCGGTCGGGCAAGGCACCGGGCTGGGATTGGCCATCACCCACCAGATCATCCAGCAGCACGGCGGCGAGATCACCGTGGAATCCGAGGTGGGAAAGGGAACCTGCTTTTATGTCAGGCTGCCAGCCGCAAACGCCGCCCAGCGGCATGAAGAATCATCATTAAGCAGTGCCCTCGCCATGCTGCGCGTGGCCTGATCATCCGTACAATGAAAGGAGTTGCCATGACTAAACCTACCCTGTTATTGATCGACGATGAAGAGCGCATCCTGCGTTCGCTGCGTATACTGTTGTTCACGGGCTACAATGTGCGCATGACTACCGATCCCCGCGAAGCCATCCGCATCCTGCGGGACGAACAAGTGCACGTGATCATCAGCGACCAGCGCATGCCTCTTATGCAGGGTTCCGAGCTATTGCGCATCGCGCGCGAAACTTCGCCTGCCACCATGCGCATCCTGCTCACAGGATATTCAGATATGGAAGCCTCTATCGCCAGCGTGAACGAGGGCGAGGTGTTCCGTTATCTGATGAAGCCCTGGGTGGGCGAAGAGGTGAAGCAGGTGGTCGCCGAGGCCGCCGCCATCGCCGAGGCCAGCTTTGCCGTGCAACACCAGCCCGCAGCTGTTGCAACCATTCAGGACAAGAAGCCGCGCGTGCTTATCATGGACAATGACGAAGCCACGGCGCAGGCGGTGCATGAGGTGCTGCACGATAGATGCGAAATCATCTGGGCGTCGGACGCGCAACATGCGATGGAAGAGCTGGCGAAACAGGATATATCGGTCGTGGTGTCCGACCTGATGCTGGGCGACACAAATGTCGGCTATATCCTCAAGACCATCAAGCAAATCAATCCGCAGACGCAATGCATCGTAGTCACCTCGTTCAACGACACCTCCCGCCTGGTCGAATTGATCAACCAGGCGCAAATTTCGCGCTATCTGCCCAAGCCGCTGAGCAAGGGGATGCTGGAACGCAACCTCGAGTACATGCTGGAGCGTTTTCACACGCTATGCAGCCTGCCGACATTGCAGATGCGCCAGAGCGTGGCGCCCATCAGCGACCCCCAGGAGAAACAGTTGTCCGGGAATTTCGCCAGCCTGCTGAGCCGCCTGCGCAGGGTGGGCGCGTAACATTCCGGGCATGGGCGCAAGTCCCGGCCTTTTCGCTGGCTTGCGCCTGTATCTGGCCGGGAAAGCTTGCGCTCTTCCTGATTCATAGTATTTTCCGGGCTGCATTCCAGAATTCCCGTCTTTGGCGGTAAAATAGCGCCTTTGCCTTTCAGACGGTCACAGATCAGCCATGCGCGTTTCAAAATTTTTCCTCTCCACCCAGAAAGAAGCCCCTGCCGAAGCGGAACTGCCCAGCCACAAGCTGATGCTGCGCGCGGGCTATATCCGCAAACTCGCCAGCGGGCTCTACACCTGGATGCCGCTCGGCCTGCGCGTGCTGCGCAAGGTGGAAAACGTGGTGCGCGAGGAAATGGACAAGAGCGGTGCCATCGAACTCCTGATGCCTGCGGTGCAGCCCGCCGAACTGTGGCAGGAAACCGGGCGCTGGGAGGTATTCGGCCCGCAGATGCTGAAGATCAAGGACAGGCACGCGCACGACTTCTGCTTCGGCCCCACGCACGAGGAAGTTATCACCGACATCGCGCGCCGCGAGATCAAGAGTTATCGCCAGTTGCCGGTCAATTTTTACCAGATACAGACCAAATTCCGCGATGAAGTGCGCCCCCGCTTCGGCGTGATGCGCGCGCGCGAATTCGTGATGAAGGATTCCTATTCCTTCCACAGCAGCTTCGAGAGCCTGGAGCAGACATATCAGGTGATGCATGAAGCCTACAGCCGCATTTTTACCCGCCTTGGACTGCAATTCCGTGCGGTGACGGCGGATACCGGCGCCATCGGTGGCAGCGGTTCGCATGAATTCCACGTGCTTGCTGATTCCGGCGAGGATGCGCTGGCGTTCTGCCCGAACTCGGATTACGCGGCTAACGTGGAACTGGCGGAAGCAGTCGCACCCAGCGCGCCGCGCGGAGCGGTCGGCAAGCCGTTGGAAAAGGTTGTCACGCCCGGCCAGAAGACCATAGAAGAAGTTGCCGCTTTCCTGAATGTATCCCAGAAAGAAGTGATGAAGGCCATCGCCGTGGTGACGGGCGAGGGGCAATTTGTCCTGTTGCTGCTGCGCGGCGATCACACACTTAACGAGATCAAGGCTGGCAAGGTGTTGGGCGAATTCCGCTTTGCCACCAATGATGAAATTGAACAAAACATGGGCTGCCGCCCAGGTTACATCGGCCCGATCAATGCCAGCGTCCGCATGCTGTTCGATCGTGCCGCCGCCGCAATGAGCAATTTTGTGTGTGGCGCCAACGATGACGGCTATCACCACACAGGCGCAAATTTCGGGCGCGATGTGCAGTTGGATGAAACCAATGTGCATGACCTGCGCAACGTGGTTAGCGGCGACTCCAGCCCGGACGGCAAGGGCACGCTGGAACTGTGCCGCGGCATCGAAGTCGGCCACATTTTCCAGTTGCGCACCAAGTATTCCGAAGCCTTGCAAGCCACCTTTCTCGACGAATCCGGTCGTGTGCAGGTGATGGAAATGGGCTGCTATGGCATTGGTGTGTCGCGCATCGTGGCCGCCGCCATCGAGCAAAATTTCGACGAACGCGGCATCGCGCTACCCGCCGGGATGGCTCCGTTTGCTGTGGCAATTGCGCCCATCGGCATCAAGAAAAATGAGGCGGTGCGTAATGCGGCAGAACAGCTCTATGCCGAACTCAGCGCGGCAGGAGTTGAGGTGTTGCTGGACGACCGCGATGAGCGGCCAGGGGTGATGTTCGCCGACCTGGAACTGATCGGTATCCCGCACCGCATCGTCATCGGCGAGCGCGGGTTGAAGGAAGGCATGGTGGAATACAAGGGCCGCAAGGATGCCGAAGCGCAGCAAGTGCCCTTGCAGGAAATCGCCAAATTCGTACAATCGAGGGTATGCGCCTGACCCCGAAATGGTATCCGCATCACTTTTTGCTGCCGCTTATGCTGGCGGCAGGCATGCTTTTCCCCCATGCGGCCCTGGGCGGCGAGCAGGTCTATACCCCGCTCTCGGCCAGCGTGCGCACCGTGCTGCAGCGGAGCATCTCCGACCATGTCGCGCCGAAGCTGGCATTTAAATCCGAACAGGAAGGGCAGGCATGGCTGGACGAAATGTCGCGGCGGCTGAGCAAGCACATGCCGGATGAGCAAGAACGCAGGGACTTCCTCATATCAGTGCAATATGAAGCCACCCGTGCCGGACTTGAGCCGGAAATGGTGCTGGGGTTGATCGAGGTGGAAAGCCGCTTCCACAAATATGCGTTGTCGCGCGCGGGCGCGCGCGGCTATATGCAGGTGATGCCGTTCTGGGTGAAACAGATCGGTTCGAAGGAGCAAAATTTGTTTCACCTGCGCACCAACCTGCGCTATGGCTGCACCATCCTGCGCCTTTACCTGGATAAGGAAAAGGGTGACCTGTTCCGCGCGCTGGAACGTTACAACGGTTCGCTGGGAAAGCTGGAATATCCCACCCGGGTCAGGAATGCCTGGCAAAAACACTGGAGTTTGCCGAGCAAGATGACGGAGCTGGATCGGCGAAAGGCTGGCTAGTCAGCCCTTGCCAGGCGCGAGGATGCGCCTGTCTTATCCTTCTGAAACCTGCAAGGTGATGTCGAGCGCCTTCCATTGCCGGGCTTCCTCCTGCAAGGCGGTGTCGGTCAGCGGGTTTTGCGCCAGCCAGCCGGGTGAAAGCGCCAAGTGGTATTTGTTGCCGCTGACATACCCTTGTATGACGGGCAATACGGCATCGCTACGACTGCGGTAAAACAGGGCGGACAGGCGTAGCGCCATCGTCAGCGCGATATTTTCCGGCGTATCAATTTGTCCACGCATTTTCTCCAGGCTGCCGCGATGCGCCAGCGCCAGCAGGCTCAGGCGCAATTGCTCTTTCCTGGAAAATCCGGGCATGTCGGCATTGGCGAGGATGTAGGCGGTGTGCTTGTGATAGCCGGTGTGGGCTACGCTGATGCCGATTTCGTGCAGGCTGGCGGCCCAGCCCAGCAGCCGCAAAGTATCTTCGCCGGGCTCGCCGCCGATGAATTGCAGGGCAATCTGGTAGGCCAGTTGCGCCACGCGCGATGCCTGCCGCGCATCGACATGGTAGCGCCGCATGAATTGCTGCACCGTGACATTGCGCATGTCGCGGTCATGGAAGCGCCCCAGCAAGTCGTATAGCACGCCTTCGCGCAGCGCCCCCAGCGCCGGCTGCATCTGTTCGATCCCCAGTTCGCAGAATGCCGCATACATGATGGCAAAGCCGCCCGCCAGCACCGGAATGCGGTCCGGCTTCAGCCCTTGCAAGCCGAGCTTTTCCGCTTCGCCCGCTTTGAGCAAAAGCGTGCGCAACTGCTCCAGCCCGTCGCGGGTGATGCCGCCCGCACTCATGCCGTTCTGTTCGAGGATGTCGCACACTACGCGCGCGGTACCGGACGAGCCCAGCGCGACTTCCCAATGACCCGCTGCGAATTCGGCGACGATGGTCTGCAATTCGGTGCGCGCAGCAAGCTCGGCTTGCTTGAGGTTGGCCTTGGCAATCTTGCCGTCAGGAAAGAAACGCTGGGTAAAGCTGACGCAGCCCATGTACAGGCTTTCCAGCCGAATCGGCGCCAGCCCGCGACCGATAATGAACTCGGTGGAGCCGCCACCGATATCCATCACCATCCGCCGCCGGTCGCTCTGCGGCAGGCCTTGCGCCACGCCGAGGTAGATCAGGCGCGCTTCTTCGCGCCCAGCGATGACTTCAATGGGAAAGCCGAGTGCGGCCTCGGCTTGTTGCAGGAATTCGGGGGCATTTTTCGCCACGCGCAGGGAATTGGTGCCCACCGCGCGCACCGCCTTGCGCGGCAGGCCGCGCAACCGTTCGCCGAAGCGCTCCAGGCAGGCCAGCGCGCGCTGTTGCGCTTCCTTGTTGAGGCGCTTGTCGCCATTCATCCCGGCAGCCAGGCGTACCGGCTCGCGCAGGTTGTCCAGCATGTAAAGCTGGTCATCCTCAACGCGAGCGACTTGCAGGCGAAAGCTGTTGG
>JBGPSQ010000063.1:0-12850 GCA_041490205.1 Gallionellaceae bacterium | reverse complement strand
TAACCGCTTCCGCAAATTGCTGGTGCGCTATGAAAAGCTGGAACGCAGTTTCATTGGCCTGAATCACCTGGCCGCCGCAATCATCGCGTTCCGCAAGGTACCGTTAAAGGTTAATATTATTTACGGATAAGTTCTTAGTTCTCCCTGAGCCAACTGGTATGCCTGCATGGGTTCGTAATGCGGACTTCACCCAGTTTGAGGGTTGCTCGAAGCCACAGGAAAAGAGACAAACGCCAAAGCTGGACGCCACGACGTGGAAGTCCTTTAGGTATGACGAAGTCTTTGAAATAAAAAAGGGCTACTACAACAAAAAACCACCTTACACCTTGGACGACTCAGGTGTGCCGTTTATTGGGGCAACAGAAAGTCGAAACGGCATCACGGCTTATATCTCACAAGAAAACTTGTCGAAGTATTCCAGAGATGGTTCTGTAGTTCCAGACGAACTCTTAGAAAGAAAGTTATTTTCTGGCAGCTGCATAACCGTGTCCAACAACGGATCTGTAGGCGAAGCGTTCTATCAACCTGTGCCTTTTACGTGCAGTCACGATGTAAACCCCCTCTACTTAAAAGACAAAGATGTTGTACTCACTCCTGCCTTAGGGCTATTCTTGTCAACTGTCATCAGGGCGGAAAAGTACAGATGGGGCTATGGTCGCAAATGGCGCCCCATTCGAATGCCGGACTCACTTATCAGTTTGCCTGTAACCCAAAAGGGTAAGCCAGATTGGGCCTATATGGCGCGCTATATTGATACGCTCCCTTATAGCTCACAGATTTAGTTTCCCCAAAAGAGCCCAAGCCCGGTAGGTTGGGCTGAAATAAAATGAAGCCCAACATTCATGCCGGGTTTGTTGGGCTTCACCTTGCTCGGCCCAACATACAGGTGCTGGGAGCGAAATGCTCAACCCGTGTGGGATCGAGGCCTTACGGGAAATCAATGGGGTCATGCCAGGTCACGGGGGTCTTAACGATGTCTTGCGGTTCAGCCTGCTCAACACTGCTATTGCAGTGCATTTCGCCGCCGTCGTCAATATACGAGGCCTTACATTTGACATGACCGCCCGCAACCAGAATGCAAAATGTAATGCCTGACCCCGCACTCTTCCGATTCATGACCACACTGTCAACAAGCTGCCACGAGCACAATACGCCAATTAGGGTATAAACTTAAAATGAGAGATAAGTCATGCTTTGTCTTGCCTGAATCGCGTCGGTGGTTTGCGGTATCAATCAACTTGAAGGGGATGGTGTAGTGATATGCAATTTGTATTGATGGTGCTCGCGGTGAGTTTTTTCCTTTCCGCGTGCGGGGGCGATACCGTGGCGGACAAGGAGCAGGCGGTATTGAAGCAGGCGCAGGCGGCCTACCAAAGGAAGGATTACGCCACCGCCGCCGAAGGCTTTCGCATATTGGCGGACCGGGGCAATGCGCGTGCGCAGTTTTTCCTGGCGGAGATGTATGTGAGCGGCAGCGGGGTGAAGCAGGATTATGCGCAGGCGCTGAAGCTGGCGCGGGCGGCGGCGGAGCAGGGCAGCGCCGAGGCGCAATATACGCTGGGCGGGATGTATGAGCGCGGGCAGGGCGTGCCGAAGGATGCGGTGGGGGCGCTGGTGTGGTATAGCTTGAGCGCTTCTTCGGGGGATGAGCAGGCGATACGCAGTAAGGCGGCGCTGGAAACTACGCTGGCGGCTGGGCAGTTGGCGGAGGCAAGGCAACGGGAGAGGGAGTGGATTAACGCGCACAAGAGGTAGCCTTGAATAGGGTGCGAGGGTATGGCTAGGCTTGGAGGCTGGCTGGATGGGGTGTTCCCTCATCCCCAGCCCTTCTCCCGGCGGGAGAAGGGAGCTAAGCCCCTCTCCCTCCGGGAGAGGGGTTGGGGTGAGGGAGCGCACTACGGAATATCCGCCTTAACTATGGGCTTTAAGGTATCCCGCCCCGCCTCTTGACTCGATTGGCATATTAGAATATGCTAATATGCAATTGTTTCGTTATTTGAACGGGCGGGGTCACTATGAAAGCGCGAAATCTCTTGTTGCTGGCGGGGCTATGCGCCTGTGCCAGCATTATTCCCTCGGCATGGGCTGACGGGGCGTTGCCCACGGTCACGGTGCAGTACCGCGATGTGGCGGAAACCTATAGCGTGGAAGGGGTGGTGGAAGCCACGCGCCAATCCACGGTGTCGGCGCAGATCAATGGCCGGGTGAAGGAAATCCTGTTCGACGTGGGCGATACGGTGAAGAAGGGCCAGGTCATCGTGCGCATTGATGAGCGCGAGGCAGCGCAGGCGCTCTCCGGCAGCCAGGCGCAGGTGATGCAGTCGCAGGCGGCGTTGCAGAATGCCAAGGCCAATTACGAGCGCGCGCGCCAGTTGTTCGCGCAGAAATTCATCAGCCAGTCGGCGCTGGACAAGGCGCAAGCCGATTACCAGGTGGCGCTCGCGCAGGCGGCGGCGAGCGAGGCGGGCGCGGGGCAATCCAGGATCGAGCATGGCTACACCTCGGTGGTGGCCCCCTACAGCGGCCTGGTGGCGGCGCGCCATGTGGAAGTGGGCGAGATGGTCACGGTGGGCAAGCCGCTGATGACCGGTTTCGATCCGGCGCAGATGCGCGTGATCGTGAACGTCCCGCAATACAAACTGGCCGACATCGGCAAACAACCGCAGGTCAAGGTGGAATTCCCGTCCCTCAAGCGTTGGAGCGACGCATCATCGGTGACGGTGCAGCCGGTGGCCGACCCGCGCACGCACAGCACTCAGGTGCGCATCGCATTGTCCGCCAATGAGGCGGGCGTCTATCCCGGCATGTTTGTGCGCGCTTACTTTACAGTCGGCAAGGCAAGCAAGATGCTGGTGCCGGCCAGCGCCGTGGTGCATCGCGGTGAGGTGGAGGGAGTGTATGTGATGGCGGGCGAGGGGCGGCTGGAGTTGCGCCAGGTGAGATTGGGCGAGGCGTCCGGACAGAATGAGATCGAGGTGCTGGCGGGGCTGAATCCCGGCGAGCGCGTGGCGGTGGATGGGGTCAAGGCGGGCATGGGGCAGCAGGCGAAATGAGTAAAACATTAAATGCCCGTCATTCCCGCGCAGGCGGGAATCCAGTCGATAAAAATATCTTCCGCGCAGCGGATCAACATCATGCTCTTGTCCGCTACGCGGATTATTTGTTTTGCTGGATTCCCGCCTGCGCGGGAATGACGAATCCTGAATTTGCGGGGGCTTTATGATGGGAATTTCTGGACGAATCGCCCGAACCTTCCTGCATTCGCAGATGACGCCCCTGCTGGCGCTGGTGGCGGTGCTGCTGGCCCTGTTTGCTGTAATGGTCACTCCTCGTGAAGAAGAGCCGCAGATCAATGTGACCATGGCCAATGTGCTGATCGCCTATCCCGGCGCGTCGGCGCGTGATGTGGCCAACACCGTGGCTACCCCGGCGGAGCAGGTGCTATCGCAGATTTCCGGGGTGGATCACGTCTATTCCGTCTCGCAGCCCGGCATGGCGATACTTACCGTGCAATTCAAGGTGGGCGAGCTGCACGTTCCTTCGCTGGTGAAACTCTACGATGTCATTCACTCGCACGCCGATTGGCTGCCGCCCACGCTGGGCGTGGCGCAGCCGATCATCAAGGCCAAGGGCATCGACGATGTGCCGGTGATGGCGCTTACCCTGTGGCGAGACAAAGCCGCTTCCGGCGGGCTGGAGTTGACCCAGGTGGCGCATGCCATGGAGGTGGAGCTGAAACGCGTGGAGGGTACGCGCGAGGTGAACACGCTGGGGGCGACCCAGCGCATGGTGCGCATCCAGCTGGTGCCGGAGGCGCTGAATGCCTACCAGCTTACGGTGCAGGACGTGGCGGGCGCGTTGCAGGTTTCCAACGTGTCGCACAATTCCGGCAACCTGGTGCAGGGCAACCGCGAAATACAGGTGCAGACCGGCGATTTTCTGAGCAATGCGAACGAGGTCAGCCAGTTGGTGGTGGGGGTGTCCGGGGGCAAGCCTGTTTACCTGCGCGATGTGGCGCAGGTGCGGGATGGCGCCGACCAGCCTTCCAGTTATGTGTGGCTGGGCACGGGCGCGGCAGCGGAGGACAAGGGCATCAAGGCCCGTGGCGAATTTACCGCAGTCACCATCGAGGTGAGCAAGAAGCCGGGCGAAAACGCGGTGGAGGTTTCCCGAAAGCTGCAAAAGCGCGTGGAGGAGCTGCGGGGCAGCGTGATACCGTCCGATGTGCAGGTGACGGTCACGCGCAATTACGGCGAGACCGCCAACGACAAGGCGATGAAGCTGATTCAGAAGCTGATCTTCGCCACGGTCGCCGTGGTGGCGCTGGTGTGGCTGGCCCTGGGGCGCCGCGAGGCATTCATCGTCGGCGTTGCCGTGCTGCTCACCCTCGCCGTGACGCTGTTCGCCTCCTGGGCCTATGGCTTCACGCTCAACCGCGTTTCTCTGTTCGCGCTGATCTTCTCCATCGGCATTCTGGTGGATGACGCGATTGTGGTGGTGGAGAACATCCACAGAAGGCGCGAGCTGGCGCAGCACCAGCCGCTATCCGAGATCATTCCCGAGGCGGTGGACGAGGTCGGTAGCCCCACCATACTCGCTACCTTCACGGTGATTGCGGCGCTGCTGCCGATGGCCTTCGTCAGCGGTCTGATGGGGCCGTACATGAGCCCGATTCCGATCAATGCCAGCATGGGCATGCTGATATCGCTCGCTGTGGCATTCGTCATCACGCCGTGGCTGGCGCTGAAATTCTCCGGCGCGCACCATGCAACGGTAAAGGACGAGCGCGACACCAAATTGGCGAAGTTCTTCCGTGAGCGGCTGACCCCATTCCTGAACAAGGAACACGGCAAGCCGATGCGGCGCAAGCTGTGGCTGGGCATCCTGGCGGGGTTGCTGTTTGCCGTGTCGCTGACGATGGTGAAGCTGGTGGTGCTGAAGATGCTACCGTTCGACAACAAGTCGGAGTTCCAGGTGATCGTCGATATGCCGAGCGGCACCGCGCTGGAGCAGACGGCGGCGGCGCTGCACGAGATGGGCGCATACCTCGCCACCGTTTCGGAAGTTACTGATTATGAAGGGTATGCTGGAAGCGCATCGCCGATCAATTTCAACGGCCTGGTGCGCCAGTATTACCTTCGTTCAGGTTCTGAACAGGGTGACCTTCAGGTAAATCTCAAAGACAAGCACGCCCGCAGCCGCAGCAGTCACCAGATCGCCACCAGCGTGCTGGAACCGTTGCAATCCGTTGCAAAAAAATGGGGCGCCAAGGTCAAGGTGGTCGAGGTTCCGCCGGGGCCGCCGGTGATGTCGCCCATCGTCGCCGAAATCTACGGCCCGGACTATGACGGGGCGCGCAAGGTGGCGGGCAAGGTGCGCGAACAGTTCGTACAGACAGAAGGCATCGTCGGCATAGACGACACCGTGGGCGAAACGGCGCAGAAACTCACCCTCCATGTGCTGCAAAGCAAGGCTGCACTGCTGGGCGTTTCGCAGCGCGACATCGTGGACGTGGTGCAGGTGGCGCTGTCCGGGCAGGATGTAACCTCGCTGCACGACAATACGGCGAAGTATGCGCCGCCGCTGCACCTGGGCCTGCCGGTCGCGCAGCGCAGCCGCATCGACGACGTGCTCAAGCTCAAGGTGCGCTCGCGCGACGGCGTATTGGTGCCGCTTTCCGAATTGGTGCAGGTGGTCACCGGGGAGCGGGATCATCCGATTTACCACAAGGATCTGATGCCAGTGGTGTATGTGGTGGGTGACATGGCGGGCAAGACGGATAGCCCGCTGTACGGCATGTTCGGCATCAATGCCAAGGTGAGCGGCCTGGAGCTGGAGGAGGGCGGCAAACTGGAATTGTATTTCTTCAGCTTGCCCTCCAATCCTTATTCCGGCTACGCACTGCGCTGGGACGGAGAATGGAAAGTGACCTACGAGACCTTCCGCGACATGGGCCTGGCTTACGGCGTGGGCCTTGTGCTGATCTACCTGCTGGTGGTGGCGCAGTTCCGCAGCTACCTGGTGCCGCTCGTCATCATGGCGCCAATTCCGCTGACCGTGATCGGCGTGATGCCGGGGCATGCCCTGCTGGGCTCGCAGTTCACCGCCACCTCGATGATAGGCATGATCGCGCTGGCGGGAATTATTGTGCGCAACTCCATCCTGCTGGTGGATTTCGTCAACCAGCAACTGAAGGACGGTATAGACCCGCAGCATGCCGTGATCAATGCGGCGGCCGCGCGCGCCAAGCCCATCATCCTCACCGGGCTGGCGGCGATGCTGGGCGCGTTCTTCATATTGGATGACCCGATATTCAACGGGCTGGCCATCGCCCTGATATTCGGCATCCTGGTTTCCACCATGCTGACGCTGGTGGTGATCCCGGTGCTGTACTACGCCACGCTATATAAGAAGTACACATAACTTTTAAATTTGTCTTTGAACAGGAGAGTAACCATGAATCAAGAACGCATCGTCCGCATCGTCGCGGGTTCCTTTGTCATGCTGTCGCTGGCGCTGGGCGTGCAGGCCAGCCCGTTGTTCGTCAGCCCGTATTTTCTGTTGTTCACCGCATTCGTGGGACTCAACCTGTTTCAGAGCGGCTTCACCCGGTTTTGCCCGCTGAACACCATCCTGTCCAAGGCAGGCGTGAAAAGCGGCTGCTGACAGGCGGCAGGTTCAGGCAAACGCCCGGCAGGCTGACTGCCGGGCGTTTTCCATTTCTTGAAGATAAATGGGTGCAGCGCGCGCAAGCTGGCTACCATCACGTTGACTTCTTATGGCGTCCGATCACGCAACGACCGCTCAGAGCTATTTATGCGTATCGACTAAAGCTTGACTTGGGGGTGATCGTTTGACACAGTGGTCTTTGCGTCGTAATGCGAACAATGACTTTGTGTAACATTTGATGAAGGCATTGAATGCACGCATGGCAGCGGGGAAGCATTGCCGCTGTACAATATTTTTTTGCGTCAAAGAAAGGCTTAACCGAAAAAACTCTGTGTGCTGTCGTTAAGGATTTTAGTTCGAAGGGGGAAATCATGAAACGAAAACTGATTCTGGGTTTGTTAGTTATTCTGGCAACGGCAAACAATGCTTTCTCGGCGCCGCTCAAAGTGGTAACCGTTGGCGCTCCTGCAGTGAATTGTGTTTTTGATCCAACATGCAAGATTACGGTCGCAGATTTTACAGCGCCCGTTCCCATAGCAATCAGCGGAAGCAGCTTCCTGCAATCAAGAACCTTCACGGGAAAGCCCGGCGCTCCGGCCAACGGTTTTTACGCATATGAATACCGGATTGATTTGACACAAGCCACCAGCACGGTGAATCCGCCTCCCTGCATACATTCCCTCACTGTCCCGATAGGCCCGGTTATCAGTCTCGATTACAACGGAGACAAAGTATCGACTGACCAGGTCTATGTCATAACCAAAGGAGGTCTGGGCAGCATCTCCATTGCGTCGGCAGACCAGGATGCTGCCGGCAATGTCACTTTCACTTTCAGTTCGCTAGTCTGCCCCGGAACGCCCGGAGCGGGCGGCCAGACGACCTACTTTTTCGGGGTGGTCTCCCAGCGCGCCCCGGCGCCTGTCACGGCCACGATCGCGGAAGTGGGCGGCGCTGTTCACAATATAGCCGCAAGGGCGCCCAGTCCGGTTACCCCCACGGCATGTGGCATTCCGGGGTATTCACCGGCTTTCTGGAACGATGCAGGAACCATCCAGTACAACAACAATTGCTATAACTACGGCAATAACAAGCGGACAGACACCTATGCCCAGCCGGGACGCTTTGCCGGGGCCAAGGCGACAGTATGGCAATGTCCAAATGTCATCGCGGGCGCTGTTGCCGATGGCCTTATTCAAACCACAGCCACTGGGGTATGCCCCAATGGCATGGACAAGATCGCCATGGTGGTGGATCCCGGGAACGATTATCACTGGTACCGGCAAGGCAGCGATGGCAAGTGGACGCACAAGCCCGGCCCGGGACAAGCCACGAACCTGGATTCCTCCAACCATCCCATCAGCAATCCTGAGACAGCCAATCGCTGTGGCGGTGGACTCTGTTATTCGCAGTTCTGTGCATATTTTTGCACTTGTTCCGATGTGCAGCAGGGGCAAGGCCACGCAACCATCAATTAGACGGGAGAAAATCATGTCAAATGCGATTCGCTCAGTGTTGGCAGTTGTTTTCATGCTTGCCATTGTCATGGTACAGACCGGTGTCAATGCCGCACCTATAGATCAGCCCGTTACCGCGCGCATGCCTTCAGGCGTAGCGCCTGTGGCTGCTGACGCCAAAAGCACCGTCAAAGTGAGGGTGCTCATTTATTCAGGCCGCCCCGACCCGGAGTTTGTGATTCCCGCAAGCCAGATAATACCCTTCATGAAAAAGGCAAAGCGTATTGCCTTCAAGTCGGCAGCAGGAGGCATCATCCCTGCCGCGCTGGGATACAAAGGCGTTCTCGTGGAGAATCCCGCCAAGGCCGGAGGTCTGCCGGAACTTTTTGCCATCTACGACGGAAAGATAGAGGCGGGGGTCAAAGAGAAGATTTACTACGTTGACCAGTCCCGCTCACTGGAGAAATTCCTGGTCAAGGAAGCCGTAAACAGGAAGGCCATGGAAGAAGAAGTTTACAAACGAATCAAGATTGACGGCACAGAGGGCGGAAAAGAGGGGAAAGGCAAAGGCGGGGAGTAGCGCGGTTGGCTGGGGGAGCATGTTGCGACCCCCAGCATTTCAAAATGACCTGACGCTGGGGTTTGTTCCTTACCCCAGCCTTGTGATGTCCAAGGCAGCGTGAAAAGCCGCTGTTGACAGGCGGCCTGTTGGGCGCAGTATAAAAAGTGCTTCGGGATAAGCGCTTACTCCATGTAAACTATTCCCTTTATTTCCCGCTCAATACCCGCTTCATGCAGTTCTTCGCAAAATCTTTCAATAACCGTGTGCACCTGATGTCCCTGGCCCATGTCAGCCTGGTCTTGGCCGGGATGATGTGGGTATATTCTTTCCTGAATTATTACCACCAATATCCCATCACCACGTTTTACCAGGAATGGGGGACGGCGGTGCTGGGCCTTGCCGCCATGGTTCTGTTGCTGCGCGGCGATTATTGGCGGCAGGCGGAAATCCCGCGCATCGTGTTTTTGCCGGTCGGCATGATGCTGCTGGTAGTGGTGCAGTTCCTGTTTGGCAAGGTAGCATATTTCGGGCAGATGCTGTTCTTTACCCTGTACTTCATGTGGGCTGCGTTGCTCATCATGCTGGGCGGACGTTTGCGCGAATTGCTGGGTCTGCCGACCGTGGCCACGGTGCTGGCGGTGTTCTTGCTGCTTGGCGCGGAACTCAACGCATTAGCAGGGCTGCACCAGCATTTTCAGTGGCATTCGTTCCTTGACCAGGTGATCACACCCAAGGTTTCCGCGGGGGTATTCGGGAATGTGGCGCAGCCCAACCATTACGCCGATTACCTGGTGCTCGGCCTGGCTTCGCTGGGGCTGATTTATGCGCGCGGCGCATTGCGCGCCTGGCAGGCGGCGCTGCTGGCGTTGCCCATCCTGTTCGTGCTGCCGCTCACGGGTTCGCGCGGAACGTGGGTTTACCTGCTGTGGCTGGCGGTATCCGCATTCATGTGGCAGTGGCGCAATCGCGTCCAGCGTCCATTGTTCTACTACAGTCTGCTGGCGCTGCTGGGGTTCGGACTGATGCACCTGGTGATCCAGTTGCCGTGGTTTGCATCGGACAGCGGCACTGGCAGCGTCAACACAGTGCAGCGCATGATGGCCGAAGATGTGGGCAGCGGCGGCATCCGGCTTTACCTGTGGCATGAAGCGGGGATGATGTTCCTCAATTCGCCCCTGCTGGGCGTGGGGTTCGGGCAGTATGGCTGGCAGCATTACGAGCTGGCCCCGTTGCTGCATAACACCGGCATTTCCGGCCTTTACAACAACGCACACAACCTGGTCATGCAGCTGGCGGCGGAGGGGGGGCTGGCCGCCTTGCTGGTGTTGGCGGGCACCCTGCTGCCATGGCTGCTGCGAGCCTGGCGCGAGGAGCGCACCATATATCACTGGTGGGGATATACCTTGCTGGCCGTGCTGGCAGCGCACAGCATGCTGGAATATCCGCTGTGGTACGCCTATTTTCTGGGCATAGCGGCGCTGACGCTGGGCATGCTCGACACAGGCCGTTACCGCCTGGAGTTTGGCCTGGCCGGGCGATTGCTGGTGCTGCTTACCCTGCTGCTTGGCGCGGTGTCGCTGTGGCAGCTTTTCACGGGCTACCGATATTACGAGAGCGTCATATGGTTGCGCCCCGCGCCCGGGAAAGAAGCTGACTATATCGAGGCCATGAACATCAGCCTCAGGGAGATGCAGAAACGGGCATTGCTGCTGCCGTATGCCGACATGCAGACCAGCAATGGGATTCAAGTGAGCTCTGATCGCATTGATGATAAATTGAAGCTGAATAGCGATGTCATGCATTTTGTGCCAATGGCCTCTGCGGCTTACCGCCAGCCCATGTTGCTGGCGCTAAAGGGAGATTTGACTGGAGCCCAGGCGGAAATGGAGCGCGCCATCTGGTCTTTCCCGAGGGAGTTTCCGGCGGAGGTGGACACGCTGGGTAAATTGGCAGCCGAAGACCCCGAGCACTTCCGCGCTCTGTTAGAATTCACGCTTCGGAAATATGAGGAGTATCTCAGTGCAGTTCGTACAAAATAATATCTGGCTGGTGCTGATCGCGGTGACCAGCGGCATCATGCTGTTATGGTCGTTTTTCGGCAACCGGTTGCGCGGGGTGAAAGAGGTGGATTGTGCGGCCGCGCTGCAAATGATCAATCACAAAGAAGCCTGCGTCCTGGACGTACGCGAGCCGGACGAGTACAAGTCCGGGCACCTGTTGAATGCGAAATCCATTCCCCTGGGCAAGCTCAGGGAGCGCATCGGCGAGATGGAGCGCTACCGCGACAAGCCCATTGTGGTGGTGTGCCGCAGCGGGAATCGGTCTGCCACTGCCTGCGCCCTGCTCGGCAGGGATGGATTTGCCCAGGTGTACAACCTTGCCGGCGGCGTTACCGCCTGGCAGAAAGCCAGCCTGCCCCTGGAACGATGAACCCCGGGGAAAAATGATGAAAAAGGTGACGATGTATTGCACCGAAGTTTGCCCCTACTGCGTGCGCGCGGAACAACTGCTCCAGGCAAGGGGGGTGGGGCAGATCGAGAAAATCAGGGTTGACCTGCAACCCGAGTTGCGCGTGGCCATGACCGAAAAGACAGGGCGCCGCACGGTGCCCCAGATATACATAGGCGAGCGCCATGTCGGTGGCTTCGACGACCTGGCGGCGCTGGACCGGGCGGGTGAATTAAGCAAGCTTTTGGCGGGATGAATTAACTGAAACAGGGGGATGATAAGATGAGCGAAACAGACGCAGCAGGGATGCAACCGCATTTCAATATCGAAAAATTGTATGTGAAGGACTTGTCGGTGGAAGTGCCGCACGCACCGGCGATATTCCTTGAGCGCGAGGCGCCAAGGATAGACCTGCAACTCAATTCCCAGCATGTATCGGTCAGCGAAGGGGTGTATGACGTGACCGTGACGGCGATAGTGAGTGCAAAACTGAAAGACAAGGTGGTATTCCTGATCGAGGCCAAGCAATCGGGAATTTTCAGCGTGCGCAATGTTCCCGAGCAGGAATTGGAGTCGGTGCTGGAGGTGGTCTGCCCGAATATCCTTTACCCATATCTGCGCGAATTGGTGTCGGATAGCTCGGTGCGCGCCGGGTTTGTGCCGGCATTGCTCAACCCGATTGATTTTGCTGCGCTGCATGCGCAAAAGCAGCAGGCCCAGGCCGCCTCTCCGGTTACGCATTGAGATCTGTCGCGCATTGATGAAGATGGGTCGCTGCCTCGCATTAACATGCTTTTCCGCGCTGCTGGTTTGGGCGGGGAGCGTGTCGGCCCTGGACTATGGGTCGGTGGCGGGTTCTTCCGCCATTCTTTACGATTCGCCTTCGCTCAAAGGGAAGAAGCTCTTTGTCGTAAGCCGCTATACCCCGCTTGAACTGGTGGTCAGCCTGAATGACTGGGTCAAGGTGCGCAATCAGGACGGCACGCTGGGCTGGGTGGAAAAGCGCGCCTTGGGCAGTGCGCGCTTCGTGGTGGTGACCGCTGCGCTGGCCGATGTGCGCAAGGCGCCCGATTCCGCGGCGGCGATGGTGTTCCAGGCGCGCAAGCAAGTGGCGCTGGAGTGGCTGGAAAACACCGGGACAGGTTGGATCAAGGTGCGGCATCCGGATGGTGCCGCCGGTTACGTCAAGGCACTCGATGTGTGGGGCGATTGAGCTCGCCTGGGATAACGCAAGTCTGCCGCAGCTATGCTTCCTTCGGACGACACAAGTATTGAAACGGTTGTGCTGACACTATGAATATCACCATCCTGGGCGCGGGTGCATGGGGGACTGCGCTGGCCATCAGCCTGTCGGCGCAACACCGCGTCACTTTGTGGGGGCGCGATGGCGCGCAAATTACCGCCATGGCCGCCGCCCATCGCAATCAACACTACCTCCCTGAAATTTCCCTGCCGCAGCAGTTGCGCCTGACACACGAACTGAACATTGCATTGGCTGATGCGGATATGGTGCTGGTGGTGGTTCCAGTCTCTGCCTTTCGCGCCACATTGGAGCAGATAGCCAACCTGTCCAAGCCGCTACCGGTGATATGGGCGTGCAAGGGTTTCGAGAGCGGGACGGCAATGTTGCCTCATCAGGTGGTGGCGGAAACGCTGCCGCAGGAATTCCCGTATGGGGTGCTGTCCGGGCCGAGCTTTGCGCTGGAAGTGGCGCGCG
>JBGPSQ010000062.1:0-12856 GCA_041490205.1 Gallionellaceae bacterium | reverse complement strand
CAATCTTCTCCCATTATTTTGCGTTGCTCGTTACAAGCATCCTCCTTCTTCGATACAGGCGATCCCTGGCGGGGTTTGCAGGAAGGCTGACGGCGAGCGTAAAAGCGCGCGCACAGCTCCACCGATTACCAAACAGAACAAGAATAACGGCTCTGCTTGTCGCAGTATCGATTACCGGGTTGATCCTGTTGCCCGGCTCGACGGCAGGGGAAATAGGACACTCGGCAAGCGTCAAATTGCGGAACTGGGAAATGCGCGCGCCTGCCGAAACCTGCCTGGCAAAAAAATATACGGTGACGGTTGCCGGCGCAACCTACTACCTCCCGGCTGCACCCGTCATCATGATCCGAGCGGGAAAATACTCATACCACTTCCAGTCGAACAGGGCGCTTCGCGATATTTGCGAAAAGACTCCGAATGCGCACGATCCGATCCACGCCGAAATCCTGAACCTCGATTTCAGCATCCCGATGCGCGGCAGATTTTGCCAGGAAACCCAAAGCCGCTGGAGCAGGGAATTATGCGACCAGGAACCCCACGCCGCGGATGGCGCATATCCGGCCATTGCCAACATATATTCGCCGGAGAAATACGACCGCAAACACCTGATGTCCGGTCATACCTACGCGAATTTTATCGAGAGCCGCGACAAGGCACTTGCCGCCAAACACCCCCTCGAACCGCAGCAAATTGACAGTTTTGAGCGCCATGCCAATGGCTATTGGGTGTCGCGCCCCGGAACATGGACAAACGATGCCGGGGATCCGTTCACTCTGAAATGCCAGGGCTCGGCACCGGCCGGGGCGCTGAGCTGCACGACCAGCTATCGCCTGAAATCCGGCCCGCAGGTCACCTACCACTTCAGCGCTCGTGCCGACAAGCTGGAAGCCGCCGCTAGGGAGATAGACAACAATCTGCACCTGATGCTGGAGGAGCTTTCGGAGCCATGAATTTCATATCTCGATTTTTCACAAGGAAAACATGCGCACTATTAGCCGTATTCATGTTCGCAGAATCGGCACATGCGCATGGAGGACCCGCCGCAATTGGGCTTGCCATGTTCGTTATGGCCATGGTGAATTTGATTTTCTACGGCCTGGTGCTCATCTTTTGCGCTCGCGTCATATGGGTTTTGTTCAGAAAACGAAAGATCGCCACCTGGTCGCTTATTTTGGCGACGCTTCCCTTTCTTCATTATTCAGTCGAGGTCATTCGCGCGCACTTTGAACCTGATCTGCGCGCCCGGAAGATCGCAAGCTTGATGCAGCAGCGCACGGTTGCATCCATTCAGCCTCGCTCTATCGAAACGCTTGGGTTTGAGGGATTTGACGGCAACAAGGATGTCGGAGCGCTCGTAGCCGCTGGAGTGGTTGACGAAGTGCAAACATCATATCCCGGTCAAAACAAGACTTCTGTTCTCAAGTTACATGAAGGCCCCGAGTGCATTGATTTTGAAAATTCAGGCGGAGACCGGGCAGAATTGCGTCGGGTCGTGCTGGCCAGATATGCCTTTCAGCGCTGTATTAGCCAGACGATGCGCGATGGCGCTCCAAATTCTCAGGCACAGCTATTTATCGGAGACCGCGCCCCGAACCGCTATACCGGACCCGCGTGTCTTGGCGGCGGCAACTACCCATTGGAGCTGAGATGGGGATCGCAGTACGGGGGTGGTTTGCTCGCATTCTGGGAGTCACCCAGTTTTATTTCTTACGCATTCCCGCCCAAATTCCCTGGTGGGGAACATATTTGGGAATGCAAATATCTTTACCCGGATAGCCCGGATTATCACTTCCCGGACAAATTCAAGTTTGTTTCCGCAGCACTGGGTTTCAAAAACATTGAGGATTTTCCAAAGAGCCCGGACGCGGCTATGGTCCCCGCGGTGTTAAGGCGGCTGATACCCAGGATGGATTCCCGTTATGCCCATGATCATATTCTCGCCATCCTTGGGCAATGGCCATCCACGCCAGCCATCGATGCAATACTCAATGACCAGAGAGTCACGCGGAACAGTGACTACATGATCCTGACAGCATCAGCCATATTGACTGATCCGCGCAACGAAGAACGCAAAAAAAACCTGTATCCATATCTTATGACACATGTACCAACCTTGCTCAAGATATGCTCTCACCGAACCGGCTTGCACGATACCCGGGAGCCATGCGCAAAGCTCACTGCTTTGGCGTCACTGGCTGAAGTGATCAACGCAAACCCGGCGCCTTCGAGATAGCCGGACGCTGCGGTTCAGTTCCTTAACAAAAAGCCGGTCACCACCGGCAAAAGAGCCGGTGGGCGGCAATCGCAGCTCATTAACAATTAGGCAGTTAGGGGCATCCTACAGGATTCAAGGTATTGTCTACCAGGACAATCAAGCGTATGAATTCATCATGTCCAATTGGTTTCCTGGCTATCAATGTCAACTCAAACCATCAATCCTCTATTTGCCGAAAGGCGCAAGCACAAGCGGAAAATCGACCTGCCCAAGGATTATGGCTGGACGATGTATATGATTGCGATCACCTTGCTGATGGTTACCGGATACATCATTTCTCGCGAACACCTGTATAAGGCTGGAGACAGGATAGGTTACAACCTGGGACTGGCGGGGGGGCTGATGATGCTGAGTCTTTTGCTTTACCCGTTGCGCAAGCGTGTCGAATTCATGAAAAACTGGATCGTCCTGCCGAAATGGTTTCAGTGGCATATGGTGTTCGGCGTGCTCGGGCCAGCGCTGATCATGTTCCATTCCACATTTGAAATATCATCGATCAATTCAGGGGCGGCATTGATAGCAACGATGGTCGTATCGGGAAGCGGAATCTTCGGCCGCTTTTTCTATACCAAAGTCCACATGGGCCTTTACGGCAGGCAAGCCTCGCACCAGCTGTTGCAGAAGGAATTGGACGGGTACGGGGATGTCAAATCCAACCTGAGTTTTGCCCCCGGCATCCAACGGAAGCTGGCTGAATTTCGCGACTATGCGACGAACTCGTCAAAAAACGGAAAACTCAAGCTGTGGAATTTCCTGACCGTGGGCATGCGTGCCAGGCTGTTATCCCATACGTTGACAATCGAATTGGAAGATACCATGTACGCGGACGCGGCGGAAAAAAACTGGAATGAAATACAAATGAGGGATCTGGATGAGCTCTTTCACCAGAGCAGGACTTTCATCCAGGCGTATCTGAATGCCATTCAGGACCTTGCCCAATTTGAAACTTACGAAAAGCTGTTCTCCCTATGGAACATCTTGCACGTACCGCCAGTTTACATACTGGTGTTCGCAGGTGCCTGGCATGTCATTGCAGTTCACATGTATTGAAGATGCATGGAGGAAGAAATGCAGTTATTTGAAATCGCATGAATCAGGGCATTCTGTTTGACAAACCGCTCCATTATGAAAGTTAACATGGCAAGCTGAATGAGGTTGTATATGGGTTAAATGCAATGCGGTCAATTCCCGCGGTGCGCGGCCTCATACAGCGGCATGACTTTCGGCAACAGGGATTCGATTTCCCGCACTCTGTTTTCTTCCGCCGGATGCGTGCTGAGGAACTCCGGTGGACGCCCGCCGCCCTTGCTCGCTTCCATCATTTTTTGCCACAGGGTGACGCCCGCGCGCGGGTCGTAACCGGCGCGCGCCGCGAGTTCCAGGCCCATGCGGTCAGCCTCGCTCTCGTCGGTGCGGCTGAATTTGGTGGCGACAAAGTTTTCATAGCCGATAGCCGCCACGTCCGATGCGCTCGTGTCCAGCCCCAGCAGGGCGACGCCCACGTCGATCGCGGTCCTCGCGGCTATCGCCTGAGACACCTGCTCGCGCGAGTGCTCGCGCAGCGCATGCGATATTTCATGCCCCATCACGATGGCGATCTCATCGTCGGTGAGGTGCAGTTGATCGATCAGCCCGGAATAAAACATGATCTTGCCGCCCGGCATGCAGAATGCGTTGAGCGTGTTGCTGGAAATGACGTTCACCTCCCAATTCCAGCCCGGCGCATCCTCGCGGAACACCCCGGTTTGCGGCTTGATGCGCGCGGCAATCGCGCGGATGCGCAGCAACATTACGCGGTCTTCATTTAGGGCGCCTTTTGCGGCGGAATCGGCCTTCAGCTTGGCATAACTTTGCGCCGCCATTTCGTTGAGCTTGTCCGAAGAGATCAGCATCAACTGCGGGCGGTTGGCGCCAACCGCCCCGCCACCAGTGGTGGTCGTGCATCCGCCGAGAATGGCCAGAGGAAATACAAGAAGAAAGGGAACGAGAATTCGACGGGCTGACATAACTTTAAAATTCTGACATCTACCTTGTGAAAAAATCATGCTGCATACCTGCGAAGTTTATTCCAGTATTCACGTTCGCGCAGCAAGTTCATGCGCATTGCATATATCCCACACTTTCGGCACACACGGCGCCATCATCCGCACACAAACGTGCCGCATCATCCAACCTTCATCAATTCAAGGAAAAATTGCGCGCCCCCAGGTATTTCCATCCCGCGATGGCCAGCCATATGACACTGCTGCCGGACAAAACTTTACATGCTGCATGACCCCTGCCCTTAATAAAGCAGAATGCAGGACAAAATCTGCCTATATCATTAGGTGCCCGCCTGAGAATGGAGTATAGCAGTGGATAATCATGAACCAGCCACCACGGAGCAACGGCTGAACGCAGCCGCCCCGGCAACGAGCAGCACCCGCGCCCTGCGCATCACTGACGACAGCATGGCGCCACGTTTTGCGCAAGGCGCGATCCTGATTGTGGAAACCGAAGCAATTCCCGAGAACGGAAATTTCGTAATCGCTCGACTGAACGGAAGCGAGGAGCAGCTCGGGCAGTTTGCCGTTGAAAACGGCGTGGCATGCATCAAGCCTCTTGATCCGCTCCGTTCCATCATACGGCTGGAAGATTATGCCGCCGTATGCGGCGTTGTAACGAAGGTGATCGTTGATGTGGCGTAAATAAACAATTGCCATGGATTATAATTCAGGAACCGTTTTACCATAAGCATCAGGACCAACCGCCACATGATGATCTTCAATATGATGAAACTTCGCCTTGCCGCATTCGCCCTGGCCTGCTTGCCCCTCCATGCCGTGGCGGACGATGCCGGATCCCAAAGCCTGTTTTACGCGACGGGCGGCGGCGGAACCAAAGGGTCGTCTTTCAGCGTGGGCGGCGGAACCAGGGTGGATGCGCTGGAGCTTAATTCCATCAACCTGGGCAAGGTGAACGGGGGCGGCACCGCCAGTTTTGTCGGCATCTCGCTGGTGCAGAATGCCACGCCCAGCAACGGCTTCAATTTCCTGTTCCGCATTGGCCTGGGACGGCAAACCACCACCTTCTCCAATGTGGCAACCGCCCACCAGATGTGGTTCGACAAAGGCATCTTTTTCGGATTGGGCGAACAATACCATTTGAACAATCACCTGGCCTTCCGCGCGGAAGTGAACCGCATTGTCTATGCTGCCAGCGCCGACGGGAGGGCCAGCGGCGTGAGCTACCCGGTCACCCTCAGTGCCATGTTTATTTTTTAAGGGCGCATATGGACGTAACTGGCTCTCTTTCGCAATTTGTGGAATCCTACCGCTTCGGCGACGTGGTCACTCTGTGGGCACGCGAACGGCTGGAGCATGAAGTCATCATTGCACGCGCCCTGGCGCGCGCCGTGGTCTGCGATGGCTTGCGCCTGCAAAGCATCGATGCCCGCTGGGCCGGACAGCAAAAAAAGGGGTTGACGGACAAGCCGATGGAATTGCGGGGCTACCCCTATGTCGGCTACACCGCGCGCCCCGATTGCCCCATATCCATACTGCGCATCTCAGCCCTTGACCACCTGTTTTCCATCGTCGAGCGCGCGGAAGAGCCGGACCTGGGCAAGCTGCACGAAGAATTCATTTACCGTGATAACTTCCGCGCATGGCTGCTTGAGCAAAACCTGCCATTCCCGAAATTCTGGTTTGCCTAGCGAGACGACCCAGCCCATGCTCACAGCTCACCTGCCCGCAGGCTATGTCGCCGCAAAACTTCTATTTCCCCGGCTTGCAACTCAGGGCGCACCATTCCGGCCTTTCTTGATCGCGGCACTGCTGGGCGCCGTGGCACCGGATTTTGACCTCCTGTATTTCTACCTGATCGACGAGCGGCAGCATCTCCACCACACCTTTTGGCCGCATTTCCCCATCTTGTGGCTGATCCTGCTGCTGGTCTCGACAGCCTGGCTTTATTTGGGACGCGCAAGACAGTACGCTGCTCTCGCCGTTATTTTCGCTGTCAATGGGATGATCCACATGGTGCTCGACACCGTCGTCGGCAACATCTGGTGGTTCGCGCCTTTCGTGAACCAGCCCTATGCATTATTCACCGTCACCGCGCGCTACAGCCCGTGGTGGCTGAATTACATCATCCATTGGACATATGGGTTTGAGCTTGCCATCATTGTCTGGGCGATTTACCTGTGGCGGCGCGATGCTGTTCGTACCGTTAAGAACTTCGTGGATGGTGTTCAAAATGAGGAATAGCCATGTATTCGCGCTAATAATGGCGTTGCTCCTGCCCCAAGCGGCATTTTCCCAGCACAAGGATGTGACTGAGCTCTATGCCGGTCGATTGGTCGAGGCCGCAATCGAACAAACCCGCTCCAAGGTCACGTATGACAGCTCATACCGGCGCATTGCCTATCCGGGCGGCGATGTCCCGGAATCATTGGGGGTTTGCGCCGACGTGGTGATCCGCGCCTACCGCAAGCTGGGCGTCGACCTGCAAGTCAAGGTGCATGAGGATATGCAGCGCCATTTCAGGTCTTATCCGCAGCTATGGAAGCTGAAGGGGCCGGATACCAACATAGATCACAGGCGCGTTCCCAATCTGCAAACATTCTTCCTGCGCACCGGGGCCGCATTGCCGGCGTCGCACAACCCGGACGATTACCGGGCAGGCGACCTGGTAACCTGGAAAGTGCCGCCCAACCTGCCCCATATCGGCATCGTCACCGGCCAGAAGTCACCCTCCGGCGCACCCTATATCGTGCACAATATTGGTCGCGGCCCGCAGATAGAGGACATGCTTTTCATGTTTCCGATCACGGGGCATTACCGTTACGCCCCTCCATGAAGTCAGCAAGCCTCGCATACCCTGCCTGCCATAAAAATTGCCTGGCAGGAAAAGTTCAGGTACAGTATATAAGCAGTTTCTGATTAACAGTTCGCAATAAAGCTTCCCATAATTTCATACGCAAACGCCATGGAACACCCATTCGCACAATACATACAGATGCTCGGCAAGGGACGGAAAGGTTCGCGCGACCTGACCCAGCAAGAGGCGCAACAGGCGCTGGAAATGATCCTCGCGGGAAAAGTCGAGCCAGTGCAGTTGGGCGCATTCCTGATGCTGATGCGCGTCAAGGAAGAAACGCCCGCCGAGGTCGCGGGATTCGTGCAGGCGGCGCGCGCCTCGCTGCACCTGCCGACCGGACTGCCCGCCGTTGACCTCGACTGGGCGACTTATGCAGGCAAGCGCCGCCAGTTGCCCTGGTATCTGCTCTCGGCACTGCTGTTGTCCAGCCATGGCATCTCCGTGCTGATGCACGGCATAGGCGGCGGCATCGCGGGCCGCGTATTCGTCCCGCAGGCATTGCAGGCGCTCGGCATTGAGCCCGCCGCTTCCATGGCCGATGCCGCGGACAAGATCACCAAGACGAAATTCGCCTTCCTGCCGCTGCACGCGATCAGCCCGGAGCTGGAGCGCATACTCGACCTCAAGCCCGTGCTCGGCCTGCGCTCGCCGGTGCATACCGTCATCCGCATGCTCAACCCGTTTGGCGCGCCTGCCTCCATCATGGGCATTTTCCATCCCGGCTACGACGACACCCATCAGCAGGCAGCCGTCCTGCTCGGCGACAAGAATCTCGCGGTGTTCAAGGGCGAAGGCGGCGAGGCCGAGCGCAACCCGGATGCAGACTGCACGGTGAAGCTGGTACTCAAGGGCCGGGCGCTGGAAGAGGAATGGCCTGCGCTATTCGCCAGCCGCCACATGAAGGATGATGCCATGGACGTGGCGCGCCTGGCGCAACTCTGGCGCGGCGAGATCGACGACGAATATGGTCAGGCCGCCGTCACCGGCACCGCCGCGATTGCCTTGCGCTCTCTTGGGCGGGCAGACAGCATCGAAGCGGCGCAGAAAATGGCTGAGGCGATGTGGCAGAAGCGCAAGCGAGTTTAACAACCTGGTAAGCGAATAGGATGCGATTGACTGGCTCCACTTCGAACTATCAGTTCCGATAGTTTTTGCGGTCGGCAACAATGAAATACGCTACGGCTTGCTGGAGACCTTAGGGGCGGTTTTCCGGTATTTTTCAAGCTCTGCGCGAAACCAGCTCGCGCTCTCAACCGGTGCGGCGTTCCCGCACTTGACCAGGTACGTCATCCCGCTCATGCTGCTTTTGGAGGCGGCCCCCGCGATAAAATCTTCCGCCGAAGCGATTCGGTTTTTCCCGAGCAGGTATTGGTATTTTTCGTTCAGGTGGTCCACTGCCTCCTGGGGGGTGTACCAGGAGCCGTTGCGGCTGAATTGGCATCCGGAGCTTCCCAGGTAGGTAAACAAGTGAGATATTTCCTGTTGTGCCGTATTGTCTGGGCCTTCCGCCGCACAGGCTCCGGAAAACAATATGAGTGTGGATGACAACAGCAGGACTGAAGTAGACTTGAGACAGGCCAGCGCTAATGTTTTCACGATTTTCATGCAATGTTTTCCCGATGTGACCAACTTTTTTCATCATAACACTCCCCGAGAAAATTCGATCGACCTGGGCAATGAGATCGAATTATCTCGTTCCTGAACAGCGCTGTTTGCTGTTGCCACACCTTACCAGACAGAGCCGTTGACGCAATGACTGGGGTGGAATGAGTAGTTTTACCGAATGTGTCTGGAATAAGACAATATCCGTTCCATTCAACTGTGAAAAGTAATACCATGGAAACCTGAGTCCGCCGGTTCGGATACATGAGGTGACGGCATGAGTCATTTCTGCAACCATGAACGGGCCGCTGCCATTTTTTCGGCTACTGCCCATCGTCCACAAACCCTGCTGCCGTTATTGCCCGGAATCCAAGATGCGTTTACGCATATTTCCCTGGAATGTATCGCGCAGGTTGCATCCGTGCTGAACCTATCTTGCGCCAAGGTGCATGATGTCGCATTCCGCTAATCCATTTCAACGTGATATAGGTCACAATGAACAGTACAAAACGCACCGCTCAGGCGGTAACCGGCATGTTGCCGCAACTCGCGGCGAGGGACGATTACGATCCGGACACCATGCCGGTGGAGCAGGCGCGGCAATTCATCCGGCAATTCCTGATTCCGGTTTCCGGGAAGGAAACCGTGGGGCTGCACAAAGCCTTCATGCGTACCCTTGCCGCCGACGTGTCTTCCCCCATGGATGTGCCGCCGCATGATTATTCCGCCATGGACGGATATGCATTGCGCCATGCCGACCTGCAAGGCGGCGCAGTCAGGCTGCGCGTGACCGGCAACAGCCTGGCCGGCCATCCCTTCGGCGGCAAGGTATCCAAAGGAGAGTGCGTGCGCATCATGACCGGCGCGCTGATCCCGGAGGGCGGCGACACCGTTGTGATGCAGGAGCATGTAACTTCCGATGGAGCGGAGATCGCCATCGGCGGCAGCGGGCACAAGCCGGGGCAGAATATCCGGCGGGCGGGCGAAGACATGCAGTTTGGCGTAACCGCCTTGCGCGCCGGGCAAGTGATGCGCGCCGCGGAGATGGGCCTGTTGGCTTCCCTGGGGCTGGACAAGGCTGCGGTTTTCAGGAAATTGCGCGTGGCGATTTTTTCCACCGGCGACGAGTTGCTGCAACCCGGAATTCCGCCAACGCCCGGACGCATTTTCGACAGCAACCGCTATTCCCTTTACGGCATGTTGTGCGAATTGGGCGGCGTGGAAATCATGGACATGGGCAACATCCGCGATGACCGGGTCGCCATCAAATCGGCCCTGCTGGACGCGGCTGCAAATGCCGATGTGATCATCACCAGCGGCGGTGTATCGGTGGGCGAGGCGGACTACATCAAGGAACTGCTGGCCGAAATCGGCGAGGTCGTGTTCTGGAAAATCGCCATGAAACCGGGACGTCCTCTGGCTTACGGCAAAATAGGCAACAGCCATTTCTTCGGCCTGCCCGGAAATCCCGTTGCGGTCATGGTCACGTTCAAACAGTTCGTGTCCGACGCGCTGCGCATTCTGATGGGGCAGCAGCCGAAACCGGCTTTCACCCTCAAGGCGGTATGCACCGAACGGGTGAAGAAATCGCCGGGGCGCACCGAATTTCAGCGCGGCATTCTGACTCAGGATGAAACCGGCGCTTTCTCCGTGCGCACCACGGGGGAACAGGGATCGGGCATCCTCAGTTCGATGAGCCGCGCCAACTGTTTTATCGTCTTGCCCGTGCCGCAGGGAAATGTTGAGCCGGGAAACACGGTTGACGTACAGTTGTTTTGACCGGCGACAAGGAAACGAAATGCTGAGCCATCTGGGACGCTACGAAATTCTCGAAGAACTGGGGCGGGGTTCCATGGGCATCGTATACAAAGCCATCGACCCGCTTATCGAGCGCAATGTCGCAATCAAGTCCATCAATCTCCATGGTCTGGATCCCCGGAAAAGGCAGGAATACGAGGCGCGCTTCTACCAGGAGGCCAAGGCGGCAGGCTGCCTGAACCACCCCAACATCGTCACCATCCACGATCTGGGGGAAAGCGGCGACGTGGCTTACATCGCAATGGAGCTTCTCGAAGGGTGCGAGTTGCACAACGATGTCGACGAGATGCAGCGCATGCCGGTCGAAAAGGCGCTGAATATCGCAATCCAGGTGGCGGACGGGCTGGCCTTTGCGCATGAGCACGGCATCGTGCACCGCGACATCAAACCCTCCAACATCATGGTGTTGAACGACAACAGCGTCAAGATCGCCGACTTCGGCATCGCCAAAATGGATTCCTCGCTGACGCTCACGCGCACCGGGATGATCATGGGCTCGCCCTTGTACATGTCGCCCGAACAGGTCCTGTCATCCGGCATCGATTCCCGCTCCGACATTTTTTCTTTCGGCATCGTGCTATATCAGCTCCTTACCGGACGCCGCCCGTTCACCGGCGACGATGCCAATTCCGTCATGTACCAGATCGTCAATGAAATGCCGCGCAAGCCGAGTTCATTGAATCCTCATGTGCCGGGCATGATGGACGACATCATTTTCAAATGCCTCGCAAAAAAACCGCAGCATCGTTACGTGAATACCAGGGAACTGGCGGACGATTTGCGCTCGTGCCGCGATAAGCTTTTGAATGCCAAACCGGGTCTTGAACATCTTGCCGTGTTCGGCATGGATTTCAGCCGCCTGAAACGCCTGGCCATCCCCGGGGCTCTTCCGGAAGGCATGGTCGCGGCAGTCACCTATCTTTCCATTGCGCTGATCTTTTTGTTTGACCTGGCTACGGATGCCACGATTCAGGTGCATATGCTTTACATATTCCCGCTGGTCATGGTTAGCTTCCATTGCAGTCAGAAGCATCTGATATATGTCGCCGTCATTTTATCGCTGTCTCTCCAGGGCCTATCGCTCGTGTTCGACCCCACGCTGCCGCTGTTTTCACAGATCGTCCTGGGATTATTGGTGCTCCTGTCAAATACCCTGATTGTTTATGTGTCCCGGGTCGCTCGCATCAACTTTCTGGAGGTTGGGCGTCTGGCATCCTTTGACGGGTTGACCGGGCTGCGCAACCGGCTGACTTTCGAATCCCTGACCGAGATGGAGATTTCGAGGCAAAAACGCAACGGAGGCACTTTTTCATTTGCCTTTATCGACGTGGACAATCTCAAGGAATTGAATGATGCCAATGGGTACCAGGCCGGGGATGAAGCCTTGAAGCTCCTTGCAAAGATTCTGAATGAACATATCCGGGAAACCGACATTGCTGCCCGGCTGGGAGGAGATGAGTTCGCGATCCTGATGCCGAATACCGAGGAACCCGGATGCGAGCAATTCTGCAAGGAGCTTTCCGTGAAAATCGCCACCCTGATGAAGAAGGCTGCGCTTCCTGTTTCCACCAGCATAGGATACGTGACCGTGGACCAGCCCCCCGCATCCATCTCCGAGGTCTTCAACAAGGCCGAGAGCGCCATGCACGTCGCCCAGGCAAGCGGCCATGGCGGAGCGGCCAGAGGTTGACTGAAGCCAGATGTTGACAGAAGAAAGTCTTGCGATATGCTGTAGCCTGTTTTCGGCAAATTGGAATTAAGGGCGGTGATGGAGAGACATCTGGGACGGTACGAAATAATCGAACAATTGGGTCGCGGCTCCATGGGTATCGTCTATAAGGCGCGAGATCCGCTCATTGAACGGCTGGTCGCCATCAAGGCCATAGACCTCCAGGTGCTGACCGACGATGAAAGGGTGCGCTATGAGGCGCGCTTCTACCAGGAAGCCAAGGCCGCAGGACGCCTGAACCACCCCAACCTGGTGACCATCCACGACTTGGGCGAGGCCGGCGATACGGCATACATCGCCATGGAGCTCCTGGAAGGGCACGACCTGGAACACGATAAGCGCGTCACGATCGATGAGGCGCTGAACATCGCAATCCAGGCCGCAGCCGGGCTGCATTTTGCGCATGAGCATGGTGTCGTGCATCGTGACATCAAGCCTTCCAATATCATGCTGCTGAAGAATAACCACGTCAAAGTGTGCGACTTCGGCATCGCAAGAATGGCTTCCTCATTGCTGCACACGCGGACCGGGGTAATCCTGGGCTCGCCCCTGTACATGTCGCCCGAACAAAT
>JBGPSQ010000061.1:0-12988 GCA_041490205.1 Gallionellaceae bacterium | reverse complement strand
GGGCGTTGCTGCTCCGGCGCGACATCCCTGACCTGAAAATCATCCTCCTGTTCGATGCCGCGCCCAGCAAAAGAATGGACGTAATGGTCACGCGCGACGAATATATCGGGCAATACCACCAAGAAATGCAGCAATTGCTGCAGGGCTGGCGGAAAACCCTGGATTATATGCACAGCAATCCGGACCAGGCCGCGCAAGCCATGGCACGGCGGGAAGGTGTTCCCCCGGCGCAATTCAACGCGATGCTGCAAGGCATGGAGCTATACGGCTTGCAGCGCAACCAGCAGGAGATGATAGGCGAGCCGCCTCCCATCGGCACGGCCATTGAAGCGGTTCAACGCGCCCTGCTGAACCAGGGCAAGCTGGAAATCGGCGTTGACCCGTCCATGCTGCTTGATACGACGTTGCTTGCAGAGTCCCCGAAATGACCTTAAGACCGTCAGCACGGCAACGGCAGCAAGCCCCCACTACCCGGCTTGAATTCCTGTCGTTGCGGCTGCTGATGCCGCTGGCCCTGCTGGCGCTGATTGTTTTGGGGCAACTCTATACTTATGAAACCGTGCTGGAACAGGATCGGCTGGAAATAATTACCGATTTACACCGCGATCAGGCAATTTTGGCGTCGCGCTTAAAAGTAAGCATGGCGGATGCGCTACGCGAAGGGAAGCTGGACGACATCCGGCAGCAGCTTGCCACCCTGGGCAATGCGCCCGAAATCAGATTGGCGCTGCTGGAAAACGGGCAAGGCAAGGTGATTGCCGCCATGCAGTCCTCAATGACGGGCAAGGATGCCGCCGACATTGATGCGGAAGCAACGCTCCCCGTACCACCGGGCGGCAGGACATGGCTGTCACCTGGGCGCAACCTGGTTTTGTCCGCCTATCCTGTTCTATCCATTCCCGCGGCTGGGGTGAGCAAACAATTATCGCCCCCCACACACATTCTGTTCATTGTTTCCGATCCCGCACCCATGCTGGCCGAGCGCGCGGAACTCACCCAGGCATGGATGAAAAAAACCAGTTGGGTAGCGGCGGCCTTATTCCTGTTTGCCTGGCTATTGATGCATTTTCTGGTTTCGCGCCGCATCGGCAAACTGATGCAGGCCGTGGTTGAATTCGAACATGGCGTTACCGGCGCATTTTCGGGCGTATCCGGAAATGACGAGATCGGCCGGCTGGGCAATACGTTCGACGCCATGGTGCGCGCCCACAAGCATTCTTCCATGAAAATGCTCAAGCTGTTGCAGGCAGTGGAGCAAAGCGCGTCCAGCGTGATCATCACCGACCTGCGCGGCGTCATTGAATACGTCAACCCGGCATTCACCACCATCACCGGCTACACACAGGAAGAAGCCCTTGGCATGAAAACCAGCATGCTGAGTGCCGGAAAAACACCGCCGGAAGTGTACAAGGAGATGTGGGACACCATTGCCGCAGGCGGCACATGGCGCGGCGAAATGCTCAACCGGCGCAAGAACAGCGAACTTTATTGGGATAGCATCACCATCAGCCCGGTACGCGACGAACGGGAAGAGATTACCAGCTTCGTGGCAATACAGGAGGATATTACCGAGCGCCACGCCGCGGAAGAGAAGCTGATGCTGAATGCGCACATCCTCAATAGCGTCAACGAAGGCGTGGCGGTTACGGATGCCCAGCAAAGATTCTGTTTCATCAACCCGGCGTTCACCGCAATCACCGGCTACACCGCCGAGGAAGTGATCGGCAAGAGCCCGAAACTGCTGAGTTCCGGCCTGATGGAGCGGACGTTCTACGGCAAGATGTGGGGCAACATCAGTGATTCAGGCCGCTGGCAGGGAGAGATCATAGACCGGCGCAAAAACGGGGAAAGCTACCCGGAGTGGCTGAGCATCAGCGTGCTTAAAGACGCGCAGGGCACAATAACCCACTTCATATCGGTATTTGCCGACATCAGCGAGCGCAAGGCGGTGGAACGGCGCATCACGCACATGGCGCAGCACGATTTCCTCACCGGATTGCCCAACCGCATGTTGCTGCTCGACCGCATGGCGCAGGCTATTTCCCACGCCCAGCGTGATGGACGCAGGGTGGCACTAATGTTCCTGGATCTTGATAAGTTCAAATATATCAACGATATGCTTGGTCATGTCATCGGCGACAAGCTGTTACAGGAAGTGGCCGGCCGCATTTCCCGCAATAGCCGCAGCGTCGACACCGTGTGCCGCCTGGGCGGCGATGAATTCGTACTGATGTTGACCAACATGGAAAATGCAGATGATGTTTCCGGCATCGCGGCAAAACTGCTGGAATCAGTCGCGGGAACCTGCCTGATAGACGGCCATGAAATTGAAATCACCACCAGCATCGGCATCGCTCTGTTCCCGGACGACGGAAAAGACGGAAGCGAACTGCTGCGGCATGCCGATGCCGCGATGTACCACGCCAAACAGAATGGCCGCAACAACTATCATTTCTTTACCAGCGAGATGAACCGCCGCGCGCTGGAGCGCATGGTCATCGAGAAGAAACTGCGCCACGCTCTGGAGCGCGGCGAATTTGCGCTGCATTACCAGCCGCAGATCGATTTAAGTACGGGACGCATGGTCGGCGCCGAAGCGCTGGTGCGTTGGGCAGACCCGGAAAACGGGGAAATGATCCCGCCCGCACGCTTCATACCGATAGCCGAGGAAAACGGCATGATCGCCCCCATCGGCGAATGGGTGCTGCGCGAAGCATGCCGCCAAATGGCGGAATGGCGCAAAATGGGGATGCGGGAAATCCCGGTATCGGTGAACCTGTCAGCGGTGCAATTCCGCCAGAAGGGCCTCGGTGAAAATGTGCGTGCCATCCTGCATCAATACGGGATTTCCCCCTCGAACCTGGAACTCGAGATCACCGAGACCGCCGTCATGCAGGATGCGGAAGCCGCCATTGCGCTGCTCAAGGAAATGAAGGATATGGGGGTGAGGCTGGCCATGGACGACTTCGGTACCGGATACTCCAGCTTGAGCTACCTGAAGCAATTGCCAATAGACAAGCTGAAAATTGACCAGTCCTTCGTACGCGACATCGCGCACGACCCGGACGATGCCGCCATCGTCAGCACCATCATCAGCATGGCGCGCAACCTCAAGCTCAAGGTGGTCGCGGAAGGGGTCGAGACGAACGGACAATTGACCTTCCTGAACCAGCATGGATGCGACGAAGGACAGGGGTACTACTTTGCCAAGCCCGTGCCGCATGACGAGTTTTCTGTTTATTTCAAGAGGCAGTTCCTGGTCTGAAGCAGCGCAATCCAGCCCAGGACTTTGCTATTTGGGCTCGCCCTTGCGATAATTCAAAAAATCATCAAGGAGCGGCTTGGCCGCATGCGGATAAGCCCTCCCTGAGCATAAGCATATTGCCTGAAAGCGGGCGAGGCCGCCCCCCAGGCTAGTCATGGTGACGATAATGAGTGAATTGCAAATCAGCCTGCTGGTCATCGGCATCCTCGTGGTGCTGGCGGTGTATGGCTATGGCGCATGGCAACAGCGCAAATACCGGAACAGGTTTGGCGCGGCGTTCAGGACGACACAAGGGGACGCGCTTTATCACAGCGTGCTGGCCAGGCAAACGGCAGGACTGACTGCCAGCGCGGAAGGCGATGATGCGCATTTCCTGCTGGATAGCCCCGACTCCCCTGACGAATCGTGCAAGACCCTGGATGCCGCGATGGATTACATCGCCGTGATGTTTGCCTCATCTCCGTTGAATGTTGACGTGCTGGAGCCATTATGGCGGCGGCGCCTCGATTTCGGCAAAAACCTCAATATTTGCGGCGTGCGCGCTGGCGGGGAATCCTGGGAAAAGGTGGTTGCTGATAGCACACTATCGTACGATACCCTGCGCGTCGCGCTGCAATTGGCTGACCGCAGCGGCGCCATGAGCCAGCCCCGCCTGGAAGATTTCCGCGACCTGATGCGCGACATTGCGGAAAACGCGCAAGCCGAAATAAACCTGCCCGATGTCGAAGAAGCCGCAGAAAATGCGCGACGGCTGGACGATTTCTGCGCCGAGGTTGACCATATGATAGGCTTGAATATCCTGCCTTCCGGGGGAAACCTGCTGATGGGCAGCGAAGTCGCGCAGGTTGCCGAACGGCATGGCCTGGCATTGCAGGCCGATGGCGCTTTCCACCTGTTCGGTGCATCCGGACGCACCTTGTTCATGCTCAGCAATTTCGATGAAGCGCCGTTCCTGTTTGCCGAGCTGGACGAGACACCGGTCATCGGTTTATCCCTGCAACTCGACGTGCCGCGCGTTGAAAGCCCAGCCCGCCGCTTCGATGAAATGGCCGCGCTGGCGCGAGCGATAGGCGCGGATCTGGGCGCCGCCGTGGTGGATGACCACCGCATGGAACTGGGTGACCCGGCCATCGCCATGATCCGTTCCCAGGTCGCCGCCATCGAAAAAAAGATGCTGGCATATCCGATAGCCCCCGGTAGCGCCCTGGCGCGCAGGCTGTTCTCCTGATGGCGAGTCAAGATGTAGCCCGGCGCGCTGCCCAATTGCGCGAGCAGATCGCGAAACACGACTATTGGTATTACGTAAAAGACTCCCCCATCATTCCCGATACGGAATACGACAAACTATTCCGTGAATTACAGGCGCTAGAAGCGCAGCATCCCGAAATTGTTTTACCAAACTCGCCCACCCAGCGGGTCGGCGGCAAGGTGTTGGATGGTTTCTCGCCGGTACGCCATGCCGTGCCCATGCTCTCCATCCGCACCGAGACCGACATCAGCGACGAGGGGGCGGTGGCCTTCGATACGCGGGTGCGGCGCGAACTGGAGCTTGGCGAGACCGACCCTCCCATTGAGTATTGCTGCGAACTAAAATTCGACGGCCTCGCCATCAACCTGCGCTACGAGCAAGGTGTGTTGGTGCAGGCCGCCACCCGTGGCGACGGGGAGACCGGCGAAGACGTGACACAGAACATCCGCACCATCGGGCAGATTCCATTGTCATTGGTAGGCACATGCCCTAGTGTTGTAGAGGTGCGTGGCGAGGTATATATGAGCCGCGACGATTTTGAAGAATACAACGAGCACCAGCGCACGCAAGGACTGCCCACGCTAGTGAACCCGCGCAACGGCGCCGCAGGCAGTATACGCCAGCTCGATCCCAGTCTGGCCGCGCGCCGCCCGCTGAAATTTTTCGCCTACGGTCTGGGCGAAAAGCAGGGCTGGGAGCCGGATACGCACAAGGAAATACTGGATCAATTGGAGGCATGGAGATTCCCAGTAAACAATGAGCGCATGTTGGCACTCGGCGCACAGAACCTGGTGGCATTCCACCAACACATCGCCGCCAAGCGCGACAGACTGCCTTTCGACATAGACGGCGTGGTCTACAAAGTCAACAGCCTGGCCCTGCAAAGACAGCTCGGGTTCGTCTCGCGCGAACCGCGCTGGGCCGTGGCGCACAAATTCCCGGCGGAAGAGCAACTGACCGTGGTGCGGGAAATCGACATCCAGGTCGGGCGCACCGGCAAGCTTACCCCGGTCGCCAAGCTGGAGCCGGTATTCGTCGGCGGCACCACGGTCAGCAACGCCACGCTGCACAATGAGGACGAGACGCGGCGCAAGGACGTGCGGGTCGGCGACACGGTAATCGTCCGCCGTGCCGGTGACGTGATACCGGAAGTGGTGGGCGTGGTGCTCGACCGCCGCCCGGAGCACGCAGGCAAGCCGTTCGACCTGCACCGCCAGTTACACGGGAAATGCCCGGTGTGCGGCAGCGCCATCGTGCGCGAGGAAGGCGAAGCGGACTGGCGCTGCACCGGCGGACTGTTTTGCCCGGCGCAACGCATTCAGGCGCTGCTGCATTTCGCCAGCCGCCGCGCCATGGACATCGAGGGGCTGGGCGACAAGCTGGTGGAACAACTGGTCGGACAACAACTGGTACACACCCCCGCCGATGTTTACCGGCTGAAATTACCAGAACTCACCAATCTGGAGCGCATGGGAGAAAAATCGGCCCAAAACCTGCTGGAAGCCATCTCGCACAGCAAGCAGACCACTCTGGCGCGTTTTGTGTATGCCTTGGGCATCCGCAACGCGGGCGAGGCGACGGCCAAGGACCTGGCGCGCCACTTCGGCAAACTGGAAAACCTCATGGCGGCGGATGAGGCTCGGTTGCAACAAGTGTCTGACATCGGGCCGGTGGTGGCGCAAAGCATCACGGCTTTTTTCGCCGAACCGCACAACCGCGAAGTGATCGAACAATTGCGCGTGGCCGGTGTGCAATGGCCGGAGCACGATGGCGTGAGCCAGCAAAGCCTGCCGCTCTCCGGCAAAACCTTCGTATTGACTGGTACACTTCCATCCATGAGCCGCGAAGAGGCCAAGGCGAAACTGGAAGCCCTGGGGGCAAAGGTGGCGGGCAGCGTGTCGAAGAAGACAGATTATGTGGTGGCGGGCGCGGATGCTGGCAGCAAGCTGGACAAGGCGCGCGAACTGGGCGTGACTGTCATTGATGAACCACAGTTGCAGCAATTGCTGCGGGCGGCCTGAAAATAGTTTGCTGTGATGAAGGTTTCGAATACCAAGGGAGAGTGAGAGTGGATCGTAGAACAAAGCAGACGAATCATATAAGGAAAGCGGTTTTTCCTGTTGCTGGTTTAGGCAGCCGTTTCCTGCCGGCCACCAAGGCCAGCCCCAAGGAGATGATGCCGGTGGTGGACAAGCCGCTGATCCAGTACGCAGTGGAAGAGGCTGTGGCGGCAGGCATCACCGACATGGTGTTCATCACCGGCCGCAACAAACGCGCCATCGAGGATCATTTCGACAAGGCTTACGAACTTGAAGCGGAACTTCTTGTGCGCAACAAGCGTGAACTGCTGCGCATGGTGCAGGAAGTGATCCCTGCGCATGTGAACTGCATCTTCATTCGCCAGACCGAGGCGCTGGGCCTGGGGCATGCTGTGCTGTGCGCGCACTCGGTGGTGCATGACGAACCCTTTGCGGTGATCCTGGCGGATGACTTGATAGACGGCGAAGTCCCTGTTCTCAAGCAGATGGTCGAGGTGTATGATCGCCACCATTGCTCCATACTCGGGGTGGAAGATGTGCCGCGCGAGCATACCAGCCGCTATGGCATCGTCGGCTCGACACCCTTGGAGCCGAACGTGGAGCGCGTCAACGCCATTGTGGAAAAACCCGCTCCGGCTGTTGCACCCTCCACGCTGGCGGTGGTCGGGCGTTATATCCTGACGCCGCGAATATTCCACCACCTGGCCAAAGTGGAGCGTGGGACAGGCGGGGAAATTCAATTAACCGATGGCATCGCCGCATTGATGCAGGAGGAGCCTTTGCTGGCTTATCGTTTTTCAGGGATACGCTACGACTGCGGCTCCAAGCTGGGTTATTTGCAGGCGCAAATTGCCTTTGGCCTTAAGCACCCTGAGGTGCGCGCTGAATTCGCGGCCCACCTGGCCACTTTGAAATAATGCTTTCCAGCCTGCAAGCACGCGATTTCCTGCAGCATGCCGAAATGATACGCACCCCGGAAGAGGTGCAAGCGGCGGTGGCGCAAGTGGCGGGCGAAATCAACGCAACACTTTCCGAGCGGCACCCGCTGGTGCTGTCTGTGATGGGCGGAGCGGTGATTTTCACCGGACAGTTGTTGCCGCAACTGAACTTTCCGCTCGACTTTGACTACCTGCATGTCTCGCGCTATGGTGCAAAACAACAGGGAGGTGAACTTCACTGGAAAGTATCGCCAGGCGAAAACGTCACCGGGCGCGTGGTGCTGGTGCTGGACGACATCCTGGATGAGGGCGAAACACTGGCAGCAATCAGGCAGCGCGTGCTTGAACTGGGCGCCGCCGCTTTCTACAGTGCCGTATTCGCAGATAAGGCGAACGGCAAGACCAAGCCCATCCGCGCCGATTTCACCGGCATGGAGCTGCCGGACCGCTTCGTCTTCGGTTTCGGCATGGACATACAAGGCGCATGGCGCAACCTGCCCGCGATCTATGCAGTGAAGAAATAACCGGGGAGCGTTTTTTCGCTGACTGACCGGCAGTTCAGAAACCAAGCCCCGCCAGCCAGAGCCGCAGCCTTAACCCGATGCCGGTGGTATAGCCGACCTCGATGAAACTTATTTTTCCGTCGGGAGAGACGATTAAGCTGGCAGGCACAGCATGCACGCCCCATGCACTCGCGAGCGTACCATCCGCGTCATTCACCACCTGGAAATCAATCCCCTGTTCATGCATGTGGCGTGACACCGCCTCCGGCGAGCCGCTCTGCATGGCGACCGTAATGACTTCCGGATGGTCGTGGGCCAGAGTGGCGTCATGGGACAGGGCGGTGATGGATTCCTGTTCGGAACGGCAGATCGGACACCAGGTTGCCCAGAAATACACGAGCACCGGTTTCCCCGGGTGCGCGGTCAACGCAAAGGGCTGGCCCGCAAGCGTACGCCCCTGCAATGCGGGCGCCGGGCCGCTGGGCATATCACGGTGCTGCCAGAAGCGCATGCCCCCGATGATCGCCGCAAACAACAGCACATTGAGGGCAAGACTGCGCCACCTTATGGTTCTGAAACGAGCGCGGAAACCAGCCATGGTTGGAGCCGGGCGCTCGGTCTCGGGCAATCCAGTCATCAACCGGAAAAACGGACCGATCAAATGGCCGCCAAGGCAGCATTGAACCTCACGCTGGGCCGCATGGCTTTCGATGTCTTGGCGAAATCCGGATGGTAATAGCCGCCCATATCCACCGGTTTTCCCTGCGCCGCAATCAGTTCTTCATTGATCTTTGCCTCGTTTTCCGTCAACGCCCTGGATAGCGGGAAAAATTGGGACTGCAGTTCCATGTCCCCGGTCTGCGCGGCCAGTGCCAGCGCCCAGTACATCGCGAGGTAGAAATGGCTGCCACGGTTGTCGATCTCGCCCACCTTGCGGGCAGGCGACTTGTTGTTATCCAGAACCCTGGCGATGGCCTGATCCAGCGTGTCGGCCAGCACTTGCGCCTTGGGATTCTTGAATGTTTGCGCCAGGTGCTCCAGCGATACGCCCAAGGCAAGGAATTCACCCAGGGAATCCCAGCGCAAACAGCCTTCCTGCACGAATTGCTGCACGTGCTTGGGCGCGGAACCGCCAGCGCCCGTCTCGAACATTCCGCCGCCGTTCATCAGCGGAACGATGGACAGCATCTTTGCGCTGGTGTTGAGTTCCAGTATGGGGAACAGGTCGGTGAGGTAGTCGCGCAGCACATTGCCGGTGACGGAAATGGTGTCCAGTCCCTTGCGAATGCGCGTAAGCGTTTCCCGGCAGGCTGCCGCCGGTTCCATGATGCGGATGTCCAGCCCGCTGGTGTCGTGGTCCTGGAGGTATTTCTCGACCTTGGCGATGATCTGCGCATCGTGCCCGCGGTTCTTGTCCAGCCAGAAAATGGCGGGCGTGCCGGAAAGGCGCACGCGCGTAACGGCGAGCTTCACCCAATCCTGGATCGGGGCATCCTTGGTCTGGCAGGCGCGGAAAATGTCTCCTTGCTCGACTTTCTGCTCCAGCAGGGTCTTGCCGGAAGCATCAACGATGCGCACCACGCCGTCGCCGGAAATCTCGAAGGTCTTGTCGTGCGAACCATATTCCTCGGCCTTTTGCGCCATCAGGCCGACGTTGGGCACGCTGCCCATGGTGGCGGGATCGAGCGCGCCATTCTTCTTGCAATCCTCAACCGCGGCATCGTAAACCCCCGCATAGCAGCGGTCAGGGATCATCGCCAGCGTGTCGTAGGGCTTGCCGTCCGCGCCCCACATCTTACCGCCGTCGCGGATCATGGGCGGCATGGAGGCGTCGATGATCACGTCGGAAGGCACGTGCAGGTTGGTGATGCCCTTTTCGGAATTCACCATCGCCAGCGGCGGCTGCTTCCTGAAGCAGTTGGCGATGTCTGCCACCAAGGCGGCGCCCGTGGCTTCCGGCAACGCCAGCACCTTGGCTTCCATGTCACCGAAGCCGTTATTGACGTTGACGCCCAGCTCCTTTAGCAGCGCGCCGTGCTTATCGAATACGTCCTTGAAAAATACCGAAACGGCATAGCCGAACATGATGGGGTCGGATACCTTCATCATGGTGGCCTTGAGGTGCAGCGAGAGCAGCACGTCTTCCTTCTGCGCCGCTGCGATCTGCTCGGCATAGAAGGCGCGTAGCGCGCGGCGGCTCATCACCGCTGCATCCAGCACCTCGCCCGCCTTGAGCGCGAGCTTGTCCTTTAGCACGGTGGCCTTACCGTCCTTGCCGACGAATTCGATGCGGGTGATGGTGGCTTCCGGCACGACCACTGATTTTTCGCTGCCGTAGAAATCGCCGCCGGTCATGTGCGCCACGCGGGTTTTTGAATCGGCGGCCCACTTGCCCATCCTGTGCGGATGCTTGCGCGCGTATTGCTTCACCGAAGGAGCGGCGCGACGGTCGGAATTGCCCTCGCGCAGCACCGGGTTCACCGCGCTGCCCAGCACCTTGCCGTAGCGCGCCTTGATTTCCTTCTCGGCATCGGTGACCGGGTTTTCCGGATAGTCCGGCACCTTGTATCCCTGGGATTGCAATTCCCTGATTGCCACCTTCAACTGCGGAACAGATGCGCTAACATTCGGCAGCTTGATGATATTTGCTTCCGGCTTCAATGTCAGCTCGCCCAGTTCGGCCAACTGATCCGCGATTTTCTGATCCGCCCTCAGGTTTTCGGGAAAGTTCGCGATAATGCGCCCGGCCAGGGAAATATCCCGTGTTTCAACGGTAATGCCGGCCGCCTTGGTAAAGGCTTGAACCACAGGAAGCAGGGAATAAGTCGCCAGTGCCGGTGCTTCATCGGTCAGGGTGTAAATAATCTTGGGAGTCGCCATGTTTTTTTTGGGAAATTTAAGCGTTGGTAATCAATGAAATGAGCCGTATCCTGTTGTTCAACAAGCCTTATGGCGTGATCTGCCAGTTCAGCCGGGACGGGCTGCATCCGACCTTGGCGGATTATATCGCGCTTCCCGGTTTTTATCCCGCAGGCCGCCTGGATACGGATAGCGAGGGGCTGTTGTTGCTCACCGACGACGGCAAATTGCAGCATCGCATCACCGACCCGAAACACAAGCTGCCCAAGACCTATTGGGTGCAGGTGGAAGGCGAATCAGATCAAGCTGCGCTGGAACAATTGCGCCAAGGTGTGATGCTCAACGACGGCCCTACCCTGCCCGCTGAGGCAAAATCGATGGCAGAACCCGAAAATCTCTGGCCGCGCGACCCGCCGGTGCGGTTTCGCGCGGCCATCCCCACCAGTTGGCTGGAACTGACCATCCGTGAAGGCCGAAACCGCCAGGTGCGGCGAATGACGGCATCCATAGGCTTCCCGACATTGCGCCTGATCCGCTACGCGATAGGCGGGTGGACACTGGACGGCCTGAAACCTGGCGCATGGCGCGAGGGCAAAACGGATAAGGTATAATGGCTCATTGAGCCGGTTTGAACCCGGCATGCCACCCGCGCAACCCCCTGATTTTAGGAGATAAAGACATGCCTATTTACGAATATCGCTGCTCCAGTTGCGGCACGCAAAAGGACATCATGCAAAAAATGAGCGATGCCCTGCTCACCACCTGCCCGGAATGCAGCAAGGAAACCTTCAGCAAGCAGATTTCCGCCGCCGGCTTCCAGTTGAAGGGTGGCGGCTATTACGCGACCGATTTCAAGGATAGCGGCAAGCCCAAGGAAAAATGTGCACCCTGCGCCGCCGCGGGCTCATGCCCGATGGCCGGCAACGCGTGAAAAAATACCTGCTCACCGGGCTGCTGGTTTGGGTTCCCATCGGCATCACACTGTGGGTGCTGAACCTGACCATCGGCACCATGGATCAGACGCTGGGCCTGCTGCCGAGCGACTGGCAGCCGGACAAGCTGCTGGGACGGCATATTCCCGGTCTTGGCGTTGTACTTACCGTGCTGGTGGTGTTGATCACGGGGCTGCTGGTTCGCAATGTGTTCGGCCAGCGTCTGCTGTCATACTGGGATGGCCTGATGCGCCATATCCCTTTTGTCAACGCGATCTACAACAGCGTCAAGCAAGTCAGCGACACCCTGCTCTCCGGCAGCGGCAAGGCCTTTCACAAGGTTTTGCTGGTGCGTTACCCGCACCCGCAAGCCTGGTCGCTGGCATTCCAGACCAGCGTGCCGGGCGAAGTAAGCCCACTGCTGGAAGAGGAATATGTCGGCGTTTTCATCCCGACCACGCCCAGCCCGCTGAACGGCTTTTACTTCTACGTGCGCAAGGCGGACACCCTGGAGGTGGACATAAGCGTGGATACCGCATTCAAGGCCATCGTCTCGATGGGCGTGGCCACCACCCCGGAAGACGGAGCAAGTTCCGCCAATCCGGAAAAGTAATTCCATCTTTTGCAACTATCTCAACCGTACCGAACTGAATCATGCGAACTCATTATTGCGGACAACTTAACGTCTCCAACCTAGGCCAGACCGTCACCCTGTGCGGCTGGGCACACCGCCGCCGCGACCATGGCGGGGTGATCTTCATCGACCTGCGCGACCGCGACGGGCTGGCGCAAGTGGTATGCGACCCGGATCGGGCCGAAATGTTCACAATTGCCGAGTCCATCCGCAACGAATTTGTGCTGAAGGTGACGGGCCGCGTGCGCCGCCGCCCCGAAGGCACCGAGAACAAGAACATCCCCAGCGGCGAAATCGAATTGCTGTGCCACGAGATCGAGGTGCTGAACACCTCCGTCACCCCGCCGTTCCAGCTGGACGACGAGAACCTTTCCGAAAACGTGCGCCTGACGCACCGCGTGATCGACCTGCGCCGTCCGCAGATGCAGCACAACATGATGCTGCGCTACAAGACCGCGCGCGCCTTCCGCCGCTTCCTCGACGACAAGGGCTTCATCGACATCGAGACGCCGATGCTGACCAAGTCCACGCCGGAAGGTGCACGCGACTATCTGGTGCCGTCGCGCGTG
>JBGPSQ010000060.1:0-13251 GCA_041490205.1 Gallionellaceae bacterium | reverse complement strand
TGCTCGATCAGGGTGTCGCGGAAGATTTCCCAGGTAAGTTCCTCGGCTTTGCCATCGACTTTTTCCAGCGCTTGGTAGATCGGCACGGTGCCAATCGGCACGGGTGAGTTGCGGATGATCCATTCGCGCGTTTCGTGGATGTGCTTGCCGGTGGAGAGGTCCATCACGGTATCGCCGCCCCAGCGGATGGCCCAGGTCATCTTCTCCACTTCTTCCTGGATGCTGGAGCCCAGTGCTGAGTTGCCGATGTTGGCGTTGATCTTCACCAGGAAGTTGCGCCCGATAATCATGGGCTCGGCTTCGGGATGGTTGATGTTGGCCGGAATAATCGCGCGCCCGCGCGCGATTTCGTCGCGCACGAATTCGGGGGTGATGATCTTGGGGATGGCCGCGCCGAAGCGCTCGCCCTGATGCTGGGTGCGCATCAGTTCGGACATGCCTTCCAGTTTCTGGTTCTCGCGGATGGCGACGTATTCCATCTCGGGCGTGATGATGCCCTGACGCGCGTAATGCATCTGCGTGACATTGGCACCCGCCTTCGCGCGGCGCGGCGCACGATGAAGATTGAAGCGCAATTCAGCCAGTGCTGGATCGGCCAGCCGTTGCTGTCCATAGCCGGAGGTCGGCCCGGTTAGCTGTTCGGTGTCGTTGCGCTCGGCAATCCAGCCCTCGCGCAGCGCGGGCAGGCCGGAACGGATGTCTATCTGCGCTGCCGGGTCGGTATAGGGACCGGAACAGTCATATACATGGAGCGGCGGATTTTTTTCGACGCCGCCGCTGATATGCGTGTCGGTCAGCGTGATCTCGCGCATCGGCACGCGAATGTCGGGACGGCTGCCCTCGACATACACCTTGCGCGAATTTGGCAGCGGCTTGATCGCGGCCTCGTCGACATGGGCCGTCTGATTCAGAAACTTGGGATTGGCATTCATTGATGTGCTCCAGCAAAAGGGAAGCACCGGAGGACGCTTCCCTACGACGGCATTATCCGTACAGGTTCAAAGGGTATTTCTCACTCCGCATTCGCAGAGACCCCCACGCAAGCGGACAAGTTACTGGAAAGCACGGCTTAACGCAAGTACAGCGCGGCGATTTTTAGAACCCGTCATTCCCGCGCAGGCGGGAATCCAGTGATCGAATGGCCCGCGTAGCGGACAAAATATCATGTCGGCTGCGCCGGGATTAATTTTTTGCTGGATTCCCGCTTTCGCGGGAATGACGGCTTGCTCAACAAGTTATAAATTTAACCGGCCAGTTTCTTTTTCAGGATTTCGTTGAGTTGCGCCGGGTTGGCCTTGCCCTTGCTGGCCTTCATGGCGAGGCCGACGAAGAAGCCAAACAGCTTATCCTTGCCGCTGCGGTATTCCGCAACCTTGTCGGCATTGGCAGAGATGATTTCATCCACCAGCGCTTCGATTGCACCGCTATCGGAAACCTGCTTGAGTCCCTTGGCTTCGATAATGGCGTCAACAGCATTCGCCTCCAACGAGGGGCTTTCCCACAATAATTGAAAAACTTCGCGCGCAAGTTTAACTGTGAGTAAAGGATTTTTACCCATCATTCGACAATGCAACAGCGCAAACTGTTCTGGGGTAACCTTTGCTTGCTCAATGCCAATGCCATCACGGTTAAGCTGGGCGGAGAGCCAACCAATTATGTTTTTCGCAATTGACCCCCCATACACCCAATTAGCATCTGATGAATTACTGTCACTCCACCCATCAGGATTCAGATTGCTTAAATACCGTTGGGCGGTCTCGAAATACTCAGCAAGTTCACGAGACGCAGTTAGTAGTTCAGCCTCGTAAGCGGAGAGCCCGAAATCTTTCTCATAACGTGCCTGTTTGACGTGCGGCAGCTCCGGCAGAGTGGCGCGCACCTGCTCTTTCCACTCCTCGCTGATTTCCAGCGGCAGCAGGTCGGGATCGGGGAAGTAGCGGTAGTCGTGCGCCTCTTCCTTGCTACGCATCATGCGCGTCTCGCCGGTATCCGGGTTGAACAGCACGGTGGCCTGCTGGATTTTGCCGCCGTTTTCCAGCGTGTCTTTCTGCCATTGCACCTCGTAGTCTATGGCCTGATGCATGAACTTGAACGAGTTGAGGTTCTTGATTTCGCGGCGCGTACCGAGCGGTTCGCCGGGGCGACGCACCGACACGTTCACGTCGCAGCGGAACGAGCCTTCCTGCATGTTGCCATCGCAGATGCCTATCCACTGCACCAGCGTGTGCAGGGTCTTGGCATAGGCCACGGCTTCGGCGGCACTTCTCATGTCCGGCTCGGAGACGATCTCCAGGAGCGGCGTTCCCGCGCGGTTGAGGTCGATGCCGGTCATATCGCCCCTTCCATATGAGCCAGCAACACCATAGCCACCTGCGACACTGTACTCGCCAGAACCGCCAACACCATGTACTGACTTCCCCGCATCTTCTTCCAGATGGGCGCGGGTGATGCGCACTACTTTTTCGTAAGGTTTCGCGTTACCCGAAAGTGGCTCAACCTGTATGGTCAAGGAGCCTTGGCCGACCACAGGCAAATCGAACTGGCTGATCTGATAGCCCTTGGGCAGGTCGGGGTAAAAATAATTCTTGCGCGCGAACACCGAGCGCGGCGCAATGTGCGCGCCGGTGGCGAGGCCGAACCTGATCGCGCGCTCCACCGCGCCCTTGTTCAATACCGGCAGCACGCCCGGTAGGGCCAGGCTCACGGCATCGGCCTGCGTGTTCGGCTCGGCGCCAAAGGCGGTGGATGCGCCGCTGAAAATTTTGCTGTTGGTCGAGAGCTGCGCATGCACTTCCAGCCCGATGACGATTTCCCAGTTCATAAGTAAAACCTTTTCACCACAGAGGCACAGAGACACAGAGGACAACCAGAGAAAAATCTCTGTGTCTCTGTGTCTCTGTGGTTAATTGTTTTTTCATATCCCATTCGGTGTCCGGACATGCCAGTCGGTCGCCAGTTGGTATTGGTGCGCCACATTCAGCATGCGCGCCTCGTCGAAATAGTTGCCGATGATCTGCAGGCCCACCGGCATGTTGTTCGCGCCGAAGCCGCAGGGGATGGACATGCCGGGCAGGCCCGCTAGGTTCACCGCGATGGTGTAGATGTCGGACAGGTACATCTGCACCGGGTCGTCGCCTTTTTCACCCAGCTTGAAGGCGGTGGAGGGCGAGGTCGGCCCCATGATGACGTCGCATTTTTTGTAGGCTTCGACGAAATCCTGCGCGATCAGGCGGCGGATTTTTTGCGCCTTGATGTAGTAGGCGTCGTAGTAGCCATGGGAGAGCACATAGGTGCCGATCATGATACGGCGTTTTACTTCCGCGCCGAAGCCCTGGGCGCGGGATTTTTCGTACATGTCGGCCAAGTCGCCGTATTCGGGGGCGCGATAGCCGTAGCGCACGCCGTCGAAGCGCGACAGGTTGCTGGAGGCTTCCGCCGGGGCCAGCACGTAATATACCGGCACCGACAATTTGGAATTCGGCAGGCTGATCTCGACCACGGTCGCGCCCAGCTTTTTATATTCGGCGATGGCGGCTTCGATGGCTTTCGCCACGTCGGCTCCTAGCCCTGCGGCGAAGAACTCTTTGGGCAGGCCGATCCGTAGGCCCTTCAGTGGTTTCACCAAGTCGCGCGCGTAATCTTCCTTGTCACGCTGCAGGCTGGTGGAATCGCGTTCGTCAAACCCGGCCATGACATTCAGCATCAGCGCCAGGTCTTCGGCGCTGCGCGCCATCGGCCCGGCCTGGTCGAGACTGGATGCGAAGGCGATCATGCCGTAGCGTGAGCACACGCCGTAGGTCGGTTTCAATCCGGAAATGCCGCACAGGGCGGCGGGCTGGCGGATGGAGCCCCCGGTGTCGGTGCCGGTGGCCGCCGCGCACATCCGCGCCGCGACCGAGGCGGCCGTGCCGCCCGAGCTGCCGCCGGGCACGCGCGTTGTATCCCACGGGTTTTTCACCGGGCCGTAATATGAGGTCTCGTTGCTCGACCCCATGGCGAATTCGTCCATGTTGGTCTTGCCGAGGTTCACCGCGCCCGCGCGGTTGAACTGCTCGATGACATGGGCATCGTATGGCGAGACGAAGTTATGCAGCATTTTCGAGCCGCAGGTGGTGAGCCAGCCCTTGGCACAGAAAATATCCTTTTGCGCCAATGGTATGCCGGTCAACGCCTCCGCATTCCCCGTGGCAAGCCGCTTGTCGGCCTCGCGCGCTTGCGCCAGCGATACTTCCGGATTCACCGAGATATAGGCATTGAGGCAGGGGTTCAGCTTGGCGATGCGGTCGAGGTAGAGCTGGGTCAATTCGGCGCTGGAAAATTTTTTGGCGCGCAGGGCTACGCCTAGTTGAGCAAGGCTGGAATTCAACATAAGGGTTACTCTATGACCTGCGGAACCAGGTACAGACCCTGCTCCACCTGGGGCGCGATGGCCTGGAAGGCCACGCGCTGGTTGGTTTCTGTGACTTTGTCTTCGCGCAGGCGCTGGGTGATGTCCTGGGCGTGGGACATGGGCTCGACACCGCTGGTATCCACGGCCTGCATTTCGGCGATCAGGCCGAAAATGCCGGTCAGCTGGGCATGCGCGGCGTTGATTTCCGCTTCGGGCATCGCCAGCCGGGCCAGGCTGGCCACTTTTTTGATGTCATCGGCACTAAGGGGCATTTTTGGTTAAAACTTTATTGAAATAGGCGTAATAGGGTATCATAAACGGGTTTTGATTTAACAGGTTTGAAAGGCGCGCGGGTAGTGATTGCTCATGGGGCAACACCTTCGGAGCGCCATTTAATTTCACGGCAATTTTGATGGGCGGGATGACGGACATGTTTGGTTTTTTCAGCGGCTATTTTTCCAATGATCTTGCAATTGACCTCGGCACCGCGAACACGCTGATCTGGGCACGCGGCCAGGGCATCGTACTGAACGAGCCTTCGGTGGTGGCCATCCGGCAGGAAGGCGGGCCGAACGGCAAGAAGGTGATCCAGCAAGTCGGCCTGGCCGCCAAGCAGATGCTGGGACGCACGCCGGGCAACATCACGGCCATCCGCCCGATGAAAGACGGCGTGATCGCCGATTTCACCATCACCGAGCAGATGCTCAAGCAGTTCATCAAGAAGGTCCACAAGACCAGCATTTTTTCGCCCAGCCCGCGCATCGTGATTTGCGTGCCGTGCGGCTCCACACAGGTTGAGCGCCGTGCCATCCGCGAATCTGCCTTCGGCGCTGGCGCGCGCCGCGTGGAGCTGATCGAGGAACCGATGGCTGCGGCCATCGGCGCCGACTTGCCCGTGGAAGAGGCGACCGGCTCGATGGTGGTGGACATCGGCGGCGGCACCACTGAGGTGGGCGTGATTTCGCTGGGCGGCATGGTGTATGCCGGCTCGGTGCGCGTCGGCGGCGACAAGCTGGACGAGGCGATCATCAATTACATCCGCCGCAATTACGGCATGCTGATTGGCGAAACCACCGCCGAAGGGCTGAAGAAAGAAATCGGCTCTGCCTTCCCCGGCAGCGAAGTGCGCGAAATGGAAGTGAAAGGGCGCAACCTGGCAGAAGGCGTGCCGCGCAGTTTCACCATTTCAAGCAATGAAATCCTGGAAGCGCTGACCGATCCGCTGAACAGCATCGTCAGCGCGGTAAAATCCGCGCTGGAGCAGACCCCGCCGGAACTGGGCGCGGACATCGCCGACAAGGGCATGGTGCTCACCGGCGGCGGAGCGTTGCTGCGCGACATGGATCGCCTGCTGATGGAGGAAACCGGCCTGCCGGTGATCCTCGCCGATGACCCGCTGACTTGCGTGGTGCGCGGCTCCGGCAAGGCGCTCGAGCGCATGGACGAACTCGACTCCGTATTCACCAGCGATTGATAGTGCTGGCATCGCTTGGCAGTTAATGGATAATACTAGTTCGGTCAAGTTTTTCAACCGCGGCCCCAGCCCCATTGTCCGGCTGGTGTTCTTTTCCCTGCTGTCGTTGCTGTTGCTGTTCATCGATGCGCGCCACCAGTACCTGGAATCCACGCGCAGCATTCTTTCCACGCTGATTTACCCGCTGCAGAAGCTGACCTCCCTCCCGCCCATGCTTTGGCACGAGGCGGATGATTTTTTCACCACCCGCAACCGGCTTTCCGCCGACAACGAGGAATTGCGCGCCCAGCATGCCTCCGATGCCGCGCAGGCGCTGCAACTGCAAAGCTTGCAGGCAGAGAACACCCATCTGCGTACCATGCTGGAAATGCGCGAACGCCTGAACCTCCCCATGCAATTAGCCGAGGTGCTGTATGCCGAACGCGATCCTTCCCGGCAAAAACTGCTGCTCAATCTGGGTCAGTCCAAGGTGGCAGCCGGACAGGCCGTGCTGGACAACACCGGCGTTGTCGGGCAGGTCACCCGCGTCCTGCCGCTGCTTTCCGAGGTCACGCTGATCACGGACAAGGATCACGAGGTGCCGGTGCAGGTGCTGCGCAACGGCCTGCGCGTCATACTGTTCGGCTCGGGCAACCCCAATGAGCTGGAAATGCGCTATGCGCCGGTCACGGCTGACATCCAGGATGGTGATGTGCTGGTCACCTCCGGCATCGACGGCACTTATCCGCCAGGATTGCCGGTGGCGAAAATCAGCCATATCGAGCGTGACCCCGCCTACTCTTTCGCGCGGGTGCAATGCGCGCCGATCACCGGCGTAAACAACCAGCGCTGGCTATTCGTAATGTCCAGCATGGCAAAACTTCCGCCGCGCCCGGAAGGCCCCGCCGACACTTCCGCAGTAAAACCCAGGAAATCCGGAAAGTTCCCGCGATGAACGTACTGTTGCAGAAAGACCGTGAGTTCATGCTGCCCGCCAGACCGGCGTTTATCGTGGCAAGCCTGCTGGCGGCACTGCTGTTCAACGGGCTGCCGTGGGGCGGCATCTGGCTGGCGCTGCGCCCGGACATGGTGGCGCTGGTGCTGCTCTACTGGTGCACCCACAAGCCGCACCGCTTCGGCATCGGTTTCGCCTGGGTAATAGGCATACTCGCCGATGTGGCGGATGCCAGCCTGTTCGGGCAGCATGCGCTGGCTTACACGCTGCTGGCGTTCGGCGGCATCGTGCTGCACCGCCGCGTGCAGATGTTCAATTTGCAGCAGCAGACCTTGCAGGTTTTTCTGATGCTGCTGGCATCCTACGCCGCCTATGCCGCTGTGCACTGGCAGGTGCGGGGCCACTTCGCCTGGGGGTTCATGCTGGGCAGCGTGACTTCAGCCATGATGTGGGCGCCGCTTACCTTGCTCCTGCAATCTTTGCGCCGCCCCAAGGGCAATTCCGAGCGTTTATGAAGTTCCAGGCCGAGCTAAGAAACCACCAGCGCGAAATCCACCTGTTCCGCTTGCGGCTGCTGCTGTGCCTGGGTTTTGTGCTGATTTTGCTGCTGATACTTCTGGGGCGCTTCTTCTACTTGCAGGTGGTGCGCCAAAGCGACTTCCGCACCATGGCGGAAACCAACCGCATCAAACCGATGCCGATCCCCCCCAATCGCGGGCAGATACTGGATCGCAATGGCGTGGTGCTGGCCCGCAATTATTCCGGTTATACGCTTGAAATCGATCCTAGCAGGGTGTCCAATCTTGAAGGAACCATAGAGGAGCTGTCCAGGCTGGTGACCATCACCCCCAAAGACCTGCGTATTTTCAAGAAGCTCAAGGCGGAAAGCCATGATTACGCCAGCCTGCCGATACGCAGCCGCCTGAGCGATACGGATGCCGCGCGCTTTGCCGCTCAACAGTACCGCTTCCCCGGCGTTGAAATCAAGGCACGCTTGTTCCGCGAATATCCTTTCCGCGAATCCGCTTCCCACCTCATCGGCTATATCGGGCGCATTACCCAGGATGACAAGGAGCAGCTCGAGGAGGATGAGGAGGTCGCCTCCAATTATCTCGGCTCCGACTACATCGGCAAGGGCGGCATCGAGCAGCGCTATGAAAAGGAGCTGCACGGCACCACCGGGTTTGAACAGGTAGAGGTGGATGCCGGCGGGCGCGGTGTGCGCACGCTGTCGCGCACCTCGCCGGTTTCCGGCAATAACCTGGTCCTGACGCTGGACGCCAAGTTGCAGGAAATCGCCGAACAGGCCTTCGGCAATTACCGTGGCGCGCTGGTGGCAATCGACCCGGCCAACGGCGAGGTGCTCGCCTTCGTCAGCAAGCCCGGTTATGACCCGAATTTGTTCATCGACGGCATCGACACGGAAACCTGGGATGAGCTCAGCAATTCGCCGGACGTGCCGCTCCTCAACCGCATCCTGCGCGGCCAGTATCCCGCAGGCTCGACCATCAAGCCGTTCATGGCGCTGGCCGGATTGCACTTCGGCACGCGCACGCCCGAACAGACCATCCGCGACCCCGGCTATTACATGCTGGCCGGCAGCAGCCACCACTACCGCGACTGGAAAACCGGCGGCCATGGCAGCGTGGATATGTTCAAGGCCATCCAGCAGTCATGCGATACCTATTTTTATGGTCTGGCCACCGAGATGGGCATCGAAAAAATGCACAGCTTTCTTTCGCAATTCGGGTTCGGGAATAAAAGCGGCATAGACATTGACGGCGAATTGACCGGCCTGCTGCCTTCCGAGGCGTGGAAACAAGACCATCTGCACCAGAAATGGTTCGCGGGCGACACCGTTTCTGCGGGCATCGGGCAGGGTTATGTGCTGGTCACGCCGATGCAGCTTGCCTTCGCGGCCTCGATAATCGCCAATGACGGTATCGCTTACCGCCCCCACTTGCTGCGCCAGTTGCAAACCAGCGGCAAACCCGCGCAGCCGGTGCCGCCCGTGCAACCGGTTTTTGACATGCACCTGGCCCCCGATGACATCGACCTGGTGAAGCGCGCCATGGCGGCGGTCACCCAGCCCGGCGGCACTGCCGCCTGGGCAGGCTCCGGCGCCCCATACACCATCGCGGGCAAGACCGGCACCGCGCAGGTCATCGCCATCAAGCAGAATGAACGATATGTCGAAAGCCAGGTGGGTGAGCGCAACCGCGACCACGCCTGGTTTATCGCCTTTGCGCCCGCCGAAAAACCCAGGCTTGCGCTGGCCGTGCTGGTGGAAAACGGCGGCCACGGCGGCGTTACCGCCGCGCCGATTGCGCGCAAGGTATTCGATTATTATTTGCTGAACAAGGTGCCCCAGCCTTTGCAGGCATCCGCAGGAAAATCAGGAGGCGAACATGATTAGGCGCCTGTGGAAACATTTTATCGCGCCGTTCGACCCGGTGCTGATGATAGGTCTTGGATTGCTGGTCAGCGCAAGCTTGATCGTGCTGTACAGCGCCAGCGATGGCAGTCTTGCAATGGTCGGCAGGCAATTCCTCAACATCATGGTCGCATTGACCGCCTTGTGGCTGATCTCCAGCATGCCCCTGCACTACCTGTTGCGCAGCGCGGTGCCGATATATGTATTGGGATTGATTTTGCTGCTGGGCGTGATGACACCGCTGGGCGTGAACAGCCACGGCGCAACGCGCTGGCTCAACCTCGGCGTGGCAACCATTCAGCCCTCCGAGCTGATGAAGATAGGCGTGCCGCTGATGATGGCCTGGTATTTCGAGAAGCACGAGGCTTCGCTTACGCTGAAAAATTACTTCGTCGCCACCTTGTTGCTCGCGATACCCATTATATTGATCGCGCGCCAGCCCGACCTGGGCACCGCCATACTCATCGCTGCCAGCGGCTTTTATGTACTATTCCTGGCCGGGCTTTCCTGGCGCGTCATGCTGGTCACGCTGGTGGCGGGACTGGCGGCGGCAAAGCCGTTGTGGTCCGTGCTGCACCCATACCAGCAGCACCGCATCCTGATGCTGCTCCACCCGGAAACGGATGCGCTGGGCAAGGGCTACCACACCATGCAAGGCATGATTGCGGTTGGCTCGGGCGGCTTCCTGGGCAAGGGCTACATGAACGGCTCGCAAACCCACCTGGATTTCCTCCCGGAACGCACCACCGACTTCATATTTGCGGTGTTTTCGGAGGAATTCGGCTTTATCGGCGCGTTTGTCCTGCTCGGGCTTTACCTGTTCGTCATCGCGCGCGGCTTTGTCATCACCGCGGAAGCCTCCACTTATTTCACGCGCCTGCTGGCAGGCAGCATCACCTTGACGTTCTTCACCTATGCCTTCGTCAACATGGGCATGGTGACCGGCATCCTGCCGGTGGTGGGTGTGCCGCTGCCACTGATCAGCTATGGTGGAACCTCCATGCTCACCCTGGCGCTGGGTTTCGGCATATTGATGAGCATTCATACCCATAAACAGTTGGTCAAGACGTAGGGGCACTCATATGAAAATCCAGAACCTGCTGATGCTTTGTGCGGCGCTGTTGCTCACGGCCTGCGGCACCTCACCGCACAAGAGCGGAAGCCACTCCCCGGTTTCATCCTCCGGGGGCGGCTACCTGCCCGGCGACGGCCCAGGCTCGGAAGAGCCTGCCAGGCTGGCCGCTACCCCGAATGCCGTGCCCCGCGACGAGCCGCTGCACCGCTACGCCAACCGCCCCTATGATGCCGTGGGTGTCCATTATGTCCCGCTCACCGCTCCTGGCAGTTACAAGGAACGCGGTATGGCTTCCTGGTATGGCAAGAAATTCCACGGCCAGCGCACTTCCAGCGGCGAGGTGTATAACATGTATGGCATGAGCGCCGCGCACAAGACGCTGCCCATCCCCAGCTACGCGCGCGTGACCAACCTGCGCAACGGCAAGTCGGTGATCGTGCGCGTGAATGACCGCGGTCCTTTTCTGCATGACCGCATCATGGATCTTTCCTATGCTGCCGCTTACAAGCTCGACATCGTCGCCAGCGGCAGCGGCGAAGTGGAAGTCGAGAGCATCCTGCCGGGCCAAGCCGTGCCTGAAACTCAGCCCGCACCCACCGTCCAGCCCATGGTGGCGGAACCGGTGCATGTGGAGCCGCTGAAACCCGAACCGGCGCCGCCCGCCCCTGTCCCCATCGCCACGATAGTCCCGGTTGCCGCAGCCTTGCACCAGGATGTCCCGCCCCCCGCCCATGTGGGCATGGAACAGACAGCCTCTGAACCGGACGGCAGGATATTCCTGCAACTCGGTTCCTTCCATTCGCCGCAAGGCGCGGAAAGTTTTGTCGCCAGCATGCGCGAAAAGTTGGGCGAACTCGGCAAGCGGGTCATGGTTTTCACACAAAATGGGCTGACGCACGTTCATCTCGGCCCCTACCGCACGGCGGAAGAGGCACGCGCATCCGCAGACCAACTGGCGCCAAGGCTGGGGTTCAAACCTTTTGTCAGTGCGCATTAGGCCCTGTTGACGTTATAATCCGCCAGCGCCTGCGCCGATGCCGAACATTTGGACAAGCCCCGGCAGACTTTAAATATCTTATAACTTATTACAGGAAAATATTTATGTTATGTCCCAAATGCGGCACCACGATGCCTGACGGCGCAAAATTATGCATATCCTGCCAGCATCTCGGCACAGTTCCGGGAGCGGCAATATCGGCACCTGACGAGATCACATATGCGGGCTTTTGGGAAAGGTTCGCCGCCCTGATTGTTGACGGCTTTGTTCTTTTTGTGGTCAACATGGTCTTCTCGGTTTTGGCCGCCATCTCCATCCCGCTTTTAGGGGGCAAGGGCGATTCCGGCGCTGGGCTTGGCATTCTCGTTGTTGCGATCTACCTGCTGCCTTGGCTGTTTTCGGCTGCGTACTTCTCCCTGATGGAATCCGGAGAGCGCGGCGCAACCCTGGGCAAGCGCCTGCTGAAACTCCGGGTGGTGGGCTCGAGCGGCAACCGCATCAGCAAGGGGCGTGCGGTGGGACGCTGGTTCGCGCATGCGGTGTCCAATATCACGCTGCTTATCGGCTATCTCATCCAGCCCTTCACCGAAAAAAAGCAGGCCTTGCACGACATGATTTCCGGAACCTTTGTAGTCAGAACGGAAAAGGGCAGCAATACCGCCGCGATAGTCATCGCGTTCGTCGCCATGCTCTTCTTCTTCGTCGTGATTGTCGGGATATTGGCCGCTGTTGCCATCCCCGCTTATCAGGATTACATCACCAAGTCCAAATCGTACGGGGCCGAGGCAATCGGACGGCAAGCGACCTTGGCCGTGGAGATGTACTACACGCAGAATGGCCGGATTCCTGCATCCCTGGCAGAAACCGGGACGCAAATCCAATTGCCGCCTTACCTGTCCGCAGTTGAGGTCAATCCCGAAAATGGCGAGGTGCTGGTGACTTTCAATGGCACCGTGTCCTCTTCCATGGCCAACAAATCCCTCGTCTTTACCCCGTCGCAGGCTCAGGACGGGCGCATTACCTGGAAGTGCCACAGTGAAGATATTCGTCCGGCGCTTCTGCCGCAAACGTGCCGCTAGAGGCTATAGCAGCTTGTCAGGCATATTCCTGACAAACTGTTAATCCAGCTGCCCGCCGCTCACCCGCCCGATCCCGGCAAGATCGGGCGCCGTGTGTGCACTGCCTGCGCCCGCAATATCTCTTGCATCCACCGGGCATCCAAGCCTGGGTTCTCCACCCTGTTGTCAGTACGCATTATTTCCTGTTGACGGTATAATCTTTCCGCGCCTGCCGGTTGGAAAATGCATACGGCGCGCCCGGCACCACCTGCATATCCAATCGTAACCACAAGGAGAACATTTATGTTATGTCCGAAATGCGGTACAACGAACCCGGATGGCGCCAAATTCTGCATATCTTGCCAGTGCTCTCTCGACTCGATCCCGGACGCCGCCGCCTCTGCACCTGGCGAAGTCCTTTATGCCGGTTTTTGGGAACGATTCGCCGCCCTCTTTATCGACAACATACTGCTTGCTGTGATGACGATCCCGGTGTTCGTCGTCATCGGAACCATTGCCGGCCTCACGGGCGCCGGCAATCCTTCCAGTCTTGATGCGTTAATCATCGCCGCTTATTTGCTTCCCTTGCTGCTTTCAGCCGCCTATTTCATTTTGATGGAATCCGGGATGCAAGGCTCGACCTTCGGCAAACGCCTGCTGAAACTCAGGGTGGTTGACACAGGCGGCAACCGCATCGGAAAGGGACGTGCACTGGGACGCTGGTTGGCGCATGCGCTGTCATACATCACGCTGTACATTGGTTTTTTCATTCAGCCGTTCACCGCAAAAAAACAGGCCTTGCACGACATGGTTTCCGGAACCGCCGTGGTCAAGACGGAAAAGACCGGCAACACGGTCGTGATAATCATCGCAGCCGTCGCCACGTTCT
>JBGPSQ010000059.1:0-13452 GCA_041490205.1 Gallionellaceae bacterium | reverse complement strand
TGTGCGCGAAGATACTGTTCCAGTTGGACTTTGATCGTGTCGACGTTGGTTGGGCTAAGAACGGTGAAAAATTCTTCTCGAAGTTGACTGTGTTCTGGTCTGGCTATGAACGGGACTATTTCGTCAGGTGGAACTCGATGCTCTTTGATCAACCAAACTAGCGAGCCAACACCAAAAACGGTGAGCGCCTTCTTCCATATGCGCATTTGCTTTTCGATATGCATCAACAGCATCTGGACTTATTACGGACCCCATTGAGCTTTTGACGACTTCGAGCAGCTGTAACGCGCCCGCACGATGTTCATGTGCAACATGGTTGTCATAGAGTGCAATTTCGTATAGACGCTTAGTAAGAGCAGACATTTGTAGTGATGTCGCCAATTCACCAGGCTGTGTGGCGTGCGTTAGTACGTCCGGGAAGGACATCAATTGCCGGTATTGGCGAAGTACTTGCAGTTGATTTTCCTTGCAGTATGGATTTAATAAACTTGATCACGTCCTAACTCTACAAAATTCGATAATTGTTTTCTTTAAGTCAGGGTTCTCGCCGATAATCTTTTTAATTTGATCGAGAATCTGCGCTTCAGACATGAGGTCTTTTTCAGCATTGGGATTCTTTTCGAGAAGTTTAATGCGCGCATGAAGTTGCACATTCTCTGCTTCTAGATTGAATCTCTCCGTCTCAATCTGGATAATTCTTTTCTTATATGCCGCTATACGCAGCTCAGAACTCGCGTCAATTGACTGGGATGAACTCGTTTTTTCGGGTTGCTTAGCCATCTTGGTTTTAACTTTCAAGTTGAGGGGGAGGCGTAGCTAGACCCACTCGAATGTAGATTTAGCTGTTAGGATGCGGTGAGGAACGAACCGCATCGTTTGCGTCATTCTCCAGCTACAATTTTATCCAACCCGCCACATTATCGCTTGAAAATGTTGGGCTCCATTTCATTCAGCCCGACCTTGATGATCGGCAGCCTCTCAATGATCAAAGCCCTGCATGTGTTTCCCAAAAATTCGCGGGGGTCACGATTGGGTAGCGTTCGGCCATTGCCAGCAAATCCTTATCGCCGGTGATAAGGTAGGTGGAGTCAGATGTATTGAGCGCCGCCAGCAGAGTGCCAAGCACGGGCAGGTCATTAACATCGCGCAAGTCAGGTTCTGCGCTTGGCAGCGGTTCAATAACTTCGGCTTGTATGGAAAGGGCATCTACCAGGTCTTCAATCTCGGCCAAGGTCAAGCCGTGACGGTGAGCCAACCGGGGCAGCACGCGCCGCAATTCATCCAGGATGTAAGAAGAGAGCAGAACATCTATCGAACCGTGGCGCCACGCGGACAGTATCTTGCCCGGCACGCTTGCCGGATAGGCTATGCCTGAGAGCAGCACATTTGTATCAAGCACAACACGCAGGTTAGCCACCCCGGGTTAACGCTTCTTGGCAGATAAGTGCGCCTGCGCGCGATCAAGCGCAATGACCGCATCAATTTCGGCGAGCCCTTCCGCTTCTGGTACGCTTGCAAAGCCAGCCTCTATGCGTTGGCACAGCGCATCGAAGCGGCCCTGCATACGGCGAATTCGCTCGAATAGCCGGGCATCCACAAGCGCAGCCACCGGCTTTCCATCCTTGTTGATTACCACGCTATCGTGCCGATACTGCACCTGATTGAGCATATCGCCAAGGTTTTGCCTGAAATTAACCGCACTGGTTTCGGTAATCATGATATTTTAATCATTATGGTCATGCTGGTCATTATGCACCGAGGTCGGCTGATGGTCAACTCTTTTCAAGGTGACTTATATGGGAATGCCAAGTTGGTAATGTGGGTGGGCGCGTATCACGTACCACGTTGCAGAAAATGATTGGCGCGTGATACGCGCCCTACCTTTGTCGCAAACACTACAAGCGTTGATTTTGTCTGTTCCGCATTTAGTCCGCACCGGCGTGCCAACAAATATCTGCTTGATTCCTTTCGCCAAACGCCCCCGCTCCTGACGGTGGCACAGTTGTTGCTGACTATCAATGCGAGAGGTACACGATATGCACAACGAACACGACAGCAATATGGTGACGATCAACGATACGACGCTGCGCGATGGCGAGCAGACGGCGGGGGTCGCGTTCACTGCCGAGGAGAAGATTGCCATTGCGCATGCGCTGGTGGCGGCGGGCGTTTCCGAGCTGGAGGTGGGCGTGCCGGTGATGGGCGAGGCGGAATGCGAGGTGATAAATGCCATTGCCGCGCAGCAGTTGCAGGCCGGGCTGATGGTGTGGGGGCGGATGCACGAGAGCGACCTTGCCGCCATTGCGCGCTGCAAGGTGGATTGGGTCAATTTGTCTATCCCGGTTTCGGACATTCACATCGAACATAAGCTGGGCAAGAGTCGGGAATGGGTGTTGAGTACGGTGCGCGAGTATGTGCGCAAGGCGGCGGACATGGGCTATTTCGTGTGCGTCGGCGGCGAGGATGCTTCGCGTGCGGACATGGATTTTGTGCGTCGCGTAGCAGAGATGGCACAAGAAAGCGGCGCGCTGCGTTTTCGCTTTGCCGATACCGTGGGGCTGCTCGACCCCTTCATTACTTTCAGCCGCATAGATTTGCTGGTCAAGACTGTGGATATGCAAATCGAAATCCACGCGCACGATGACTTCGGCATGGCGACTGCAAATTCGCTGGCGGCGGTGCGCGCAGGTGCATCGCATGTGAACACCACAGTAAACGGCTTGGGCGAACGCGCCGGGAATGCGCCGCTGGAAGAGGTGGTGATGGCGTTGCGCCACATCCAGAACATCGAGACCGGGGTGGACATGCACGCCTACCAGAAATTGTCGCGCATGGTTGCGATGGCATCCGGGCGCGAGGTGGCGGTGAACAAGAGCATCGTCGGTTCGGCGGTGTTCACCCATGAGGCGGGAATTCATGTGGATGGCCTGCTGAAAAATCCGCTTAACTACGAGCCGTTCGATCCTTCCGAAGTAGGCATGGCGCACCGCATGGTGCTCGGCAAGCATTCCGGCACCAGCGCGGTAATCAAGGCTTATGCCGACATCGGCATTGCCTTGTCCAGGGCGGAGGCGGAGGTGGTGTTGTCCAAGGTGCGCGAATTTGCCCACCACACCAAGCATTCGCCCGAGCAGGACGATTTACAGCAGATTTATTTTGAGACCGTGCCGTATTCGGCCAGCCATTCGTAAAGGAGATGACGGCATGAGCGAAATTATAAATACATTGGGCAAGCTTTCTTCAGCGGAAGAGTTCCTGAATTTTCTGGAAGTGGATTACGACCAGCGCGTGGTGAATATCAATCGCCTGCATATCCTCAAGCGCTTCAATCAATACCTGGCGCGCCATACGTTTGCGGGCGGCAGCGATGCGGAGGTGAAAGCGGAATACAAGGTGCTGCTGGAAAAGGCATATGGCGATTTCGTGAAATCGGATGCGGTGACGGAAAAGGTGTTCAAGGTGTTTCAGGATGCGACAGGCGTGAAGACATTCAGCGTGGATAGCCTGCGGGCTTCTATGCCTGCAAGGAATACGTAGGGCGGGCTACGCCCGCCACGGCGGGTGAAACTCGCCCTACATAAATAAAGGAGCTGAAACATGATTCATATCGTGGTGTGTATCAAGCAGGTGCCGGACTCGGCACAGATTCGTGTGCATCCGGTGACCAACACCATCATGCGTCAGGGTGTGCCTGCCATCATCAATCCTTATGACCTGTTTGCGCTGGAAGAGGCGTTGCGCATCAAGGATAAATTCGGCGGCTTTGTCACGGTGATTACGATGGGCCCGCCGCAGGCCGAGAACGCGCTGCGCAAGGCGCTGTCGTTCGGCGCGGATGATGCCATTCTGGTGACTGACCGCGCATTCGCCGGAGCCGATACGCTGGCGACTTCGTTTGCGCTGGCTTCCGCTATCCGCCAGATCGAGAAGGGCATGCCGGTGGATTTGGTGTTCTGCGGCAAGCAAACCATAGACGGCGACACCGCGCAGGTCGGCCCCGGCATTGCCAAGCGCCTGAATCTGGAATTGCTGACTTATATTTCAAGCATCGTCAGCGTGAATACCGAAATGAAAGAAATCGTGGTGCAGCGCCGTTCTGAAGGCGGTGTGCAGGTGCTCAAGACGCGCCTGCCCAGCCTCGTCACCATGCTGGAGGGTAGCAATGAGATGCGCTTCGCCACCATGCCCAACATGATTCGCGCCGCGCGCACTACCGTTAAGCGTTGGGATCGCATCGCCGCTGGTATTGAGGACATAACCAAAGTCGGACTGAAGGGTTCGCCCACGGTGGTGAGCAAGGTGTTCGCGCCCAGCCCGAAAACGGTGAAGGCGGAAATCATCCAGACCAATAGCGGAACGCCGGACGAAATGGCCGCCACGCTGCTGATGAAGATGTTTACCAAGTATCCGCATGTGCGCGAAGAGCTCGCAAAGAGTGCGGGTTGAATGAGGACGAAACCATGAGCGAAGAAGTCAAAAAACCGGCAGGCAAAAAGAAATTCGAGCTAGACCCGAAGCTCGCCGAATACCGCGGCATCTGGGTATTTATCGAACACGAGCGCGGCACGCCGCATACCGTGTCGTGGGAATTGCTGGGCGAGGCACGCAAGCTGGCGGACAAGCTGGGTGTGCAAGTTGCCGGGGTGGTGATGGGCGCACCGGGCGAAGATACGCGCAGGTTCTGCCAGGAAGCGTTCTACCACGGCGCAGACCACTGCTACCTGATGGAAGACTCGCTGCTCAAGGACTACCGCAACCAGCCCTTCACCAAGGGCATGACGGATTTGGTTAATGCCTACAAGCCGGAAATCCTGTTGCTCGGCGCGACCACGCTGGGGCGTGATTTGGCGGGCAGCGTGGCGACCACCTTGCAGACTGGCCTGACGGCGGACTGCACCGAGCTGAATATAGACGTGGAGATACGCAGCCTGTTGGCGACACGGCCTACTTTCGGCGGCAGCCTGCTATGCACCATCCAGACGCTGAACTATCGCCCGCAGATGGCGACTATTCGCCCGCGCGTGATGGCGATGCCCAAGCGCGATACCTCGCGCAGCGGAGGCATCACCGAGCACAAGCTTTCGATGATAGAAACCGACATCATCACCAAAGTGCTGGAGTTCATTCCAGACGAGAACACGAATAAGGTAAATCTGGAGTATGCCGACATCATCGTGTCCGGCGGCAAGGGGCTCAAGAAACAGGAGAACTTTCAGCTCATCTGGGACTTGGCAAAAGTGCTGGGCGCAGAAGTCGGCGCGACGCGTCCGGTGGTGCAGTCCGGCTGGGTGGAAGCGGTGCGCCAGGTCGGGCAGACCGGCAAGACGGTGCGTCCCAAGCTGTATATCGCTGCGGGTATTTCAGGCGCGATTCAGCATCGCGTCGGCATGGATGCCTCGGACGTGATTATCGCCATCAACTCCGACCCGAACGCCCCCATCTTCGATTTCGCCACTTATGGCATTGTCGGCAATGCGATGACCATCTTGCCCGCGCTGACCGAGGCATTCCGCAAAGAACTTTCCGCCCGCAAGACAGCGGCGGCGGTTGCATAGGAGAACATCATGGAAAAATTCGATGCCATCGTAGTCGGTGCCGGGCCTTCCGGTAACGCCGCCGCCTATACCTTAGCCAAGGCCGGGCTGAGTGTGATTCAGATTGAGCGCGGTGAATATCCCGGCTCCAAGAACGTGCAGGGCGCGATCCTCTATTCCGATGCGCTGGAAAAAATCATCCCTGATTTTCGCGACGATGCGCCGCTGGAGCGCCACATCATCGAGCAGCGCATGTGGGTGCTGGACGACGATTCCTATATCGGCACCAATTACCGTTCAGATGCCTTTAACAAAGCGCCTTACAACCGCTACACCATTCTGCGCGCGCAGTTCGACAAATGGTTTTCGGAGAAGGTGTCGCAGGCGGGTGCGCTGGTGATCTGCGAGACCACTGTGACCGACCTCATTATGGACGGGAACCGCGTGGTCGGTGTGCAGACCGACCGCGAGAACGGTGCGTTGTTTGCCGACATTGTGATTCTTGCCGACGGCGTGAATTCGCTGCTGGCGAAGAAGGCTGGGTTTCACCCAGAGCTGAATCCGGGCGACGTGGCGCTGGCGGTGAAAGAGATTTTATTCCTGCCGCAGGAAACGCTGGAGTCGCGCTTCAACGTGAAGGAAGGCGAAGGCGTGGTGATCGAGATGATAGGCAAGATCACCCAAGGCATGATGGGCACTGGCTTCCTCTACACCAACAATGAATCCATCACCATCGGCGTTGGTTGCATGTTGTCCGACTTCAAGGAAACGCGCACGTCGCCTTATCTGTTGCTGGAGAAGATGAAGGCGCACCCGGCAATCAAGCCGATGATAGAAGGCGGCGAGATGAAGGAATACACCGCGCATTTGATTCCTGAGGGCGGACTCAAGGCGATGCCGCAAATCTACGGCGACGGCTGGATGATAGTCGGCGATTCCGGGATGTTCGTGAATGCAGTACACCGTGAAGGTTCCAACCTGGCGATGACCACCGGGCGGATGGCCGCCGAGACCGTCATCGGACTGAAGCAGGAAGGTAAGGAGATGACAAAACCCAATCTGTCCGTGTACCGGGCCAAGCTGGACGGCAGCTTCGTGATGAAGGATCTTGCCAAGTACAAGGACATGCCCGGCGTGTTCCATGCCAATCCCCAGTTCTTCACCACTTATCCCGAGCTGGTCAACAAGGCCGCGCACACCATGCTCACCGTGGACGGCGTGGACAAGAGAACCAAGGAACGCGAAATTTTCAGGAGCTTTACCAGCAGCCGTTCGCTGGCCGGGCTGGTGGGCGATGCATTCAAGATGTGGAGGGCTTTGAGATGAACGTCAATGTCGAAGAGAAACTGTTTCAGAACCGCTATAAGGTGGACCACGGCCGTCCGCACATCAGCATCATCAATCCGGGCATCTGTGCGGGGGAATGCAAGACCCAGCAATGCACCAGCATCTGCCCGGCGAATTGCTACAAGGCAGAAGGCAACGGCAACATCACGCTGATCACCGACGGCTGCCTGGAATGCGGCACCTGCCGCATCATCTGCACCGAATTCCGCAATGTGGACTGGGAATATCCGCGCGGCGGCTACGGCATTCTATTCAAGTTCGGTTAGCAAGTTCCCTCCCCTTGGCAGGGGGAGGGCTAGGATGGGGGTTGAAACCTGGAGTTGCCCGAACGTTTTTACCCCCATCCCAACCTTCCCCCCTAAGAGGGGGAAGGAGTTTAGAACCAGATCAACGAAATTTCAGGAGTACAAATGGCAAAACCAATCAAACACATCTTCGTCTGCAACCAGATGCGCCCGCCTGGGCATCCGCGCGGCTCGTGCGGCAGTAATGGCAGCGCGGCAGTGTTCCAGGAATTTCTGCAGCAGTTCGAAAAGCGCGGGCTGTGGGGGAAATATGCCGTTACCGGCAGCGGCTGCATCGGCCCCTGCGGCAATGGCGTCAACGTCTTGGTGTATCCGGAAGGCGTGATGTACGGCGCGAAGATCAGAGAGGACGTCACCGCGATCATCGATGAACATCTGCTGGGCGATCGTCCGGTTGATAGATTGAAAGTGCCTGCTGACGTATGGGGCTGATTTTGATTCGTCATTCCCGAGAAAGCGGGAACGACAGTCTGGTTTTGCAAGATATTTAACTTAAGGAAAAAATCATGAGCACCTCAGTACTCGCTGCACTCGATCAACAAAAACGCCTGCTTTCACCCGTCTATAAAGGCGTATTGAAAAAGGCCGACGAAGGTTTTCGCGGCGAGATCGCCTTGAAATTCGCTACCCAGCTCGCCGACGAGGCGCGTCCGCCGGAAATTGCCGCATTCCAGACCATGTTCTCGATTACCGGCGGAAAGTTCGATTTCATCGCCTGCGAACTGGAGTCGCTGGCTTACCTGGAAAACCTGCGCACCGTACTGGGCGATTACCTCAAACCGGAAGGCCAGTATTTCGCATTCGCGGGCAATGTGGATATTTCCAGGAAATATTCCATCACGCTAGACGGCATCCCGTTCAACGTGCTGCCGCTGGACGAGGCCACCGTGTACAACGAATTGCTCGACCTGATCGGCCTGGAGCGCAACGACCTGAAAAAGCTGGACACCGCCGCCAAGCTCGACAAGATCAAGGAAGCCGCCGTGAAGTTCAAGGGCAAATTCCCGGTAATCTCTTTCGAGCAGGGCACAAAGGAAATGGGGCCGATTCGCATCCCGGAAAACCGTCCGGTCTGACATGGAACCGCTCGAGCCATTGCAGCAGCGCATCGCCGCCGCCAAGGATAACGGCGTGGCGCTGCTTGCCGCATTGCGCGAGAAGGTTGCACAACTCAACCTGCCCGGCGAGGCCATCAGCATCCCCGAGTTTGACGCGGCCCAATTCTCGCTGGAATACGACAAGTACAACGGCCAGCAGACCCTGATGGCCTCCTTTTACCCGGCCCCGCACTACCGGGCCGGGGTGGTGCTGTTCCATTCGGACGGCAGTTGTTTCGCCGAATACCATGTCATGCGCCCGCACCCGGCCAAGCCACAGTGGTTCATCGAATCGGTGGAAGCCTGGGTGAGCGGAACCGAGATCAAGACGGATACGCGCCTGGCCTTGATACCGAAATAATTCTCGCATTCCGGTTGCCAGGAATGGCTGCCGCCCATTCCGGTTATGGCATACTTGCGGCTATCAATGGGAATATTTATGCGCAAATTATTGTGGTCCATTCCGTTATTCATCCTGTCCATGGCGGCAAGCGCCGCGCCGCTCACCGTGGCCGTGGCGGCGAACGTGAAATATGCCTTCGACGACCTCGCCGCCGAATTCAAGAAAGATACCGGCATCGAAGTGCAGGGCGTGTTCGGCTCCTCTGGCAAGATAGCCGCTCAAGTGAAGAGCGGCGCACCGTTCGATGTGTTCCTCTCGGCAGACACCGATACCCCTGAAACCCTGTTCAAGGAAGGCTGGGCAATAGCCAAGCCCAGGGTATATGCCAATGGCGTGCTGGTATTGTGGACGACGAAGGATATTGACTTGAGTAAGGGCCTGCCGCTGCTGGCGGAGGCCGGGGTGCAGAAGGTCGCCATTCCCAACCCCAAGCTCGCGCCTTATGGCCGGGCGGCCATCCAGGCGCTGGAAAGCGCAAAACTAAAGGCGGCGGTGGAACCCAAGCTGGTGTACGGCGAGAGCATAGCCCAGGCGGCGCAGTTCGTGGAATCCGGCGCGGCGGACATCGGCTTCAACGCCAAGTCCATCATGCTTTCCCCGGAGATGGCGGGCAAGGGCAAGTGGGTGGAAGTGCAGAAGGGAAGTTACGAGCCTATCGCGCAGGCCGTGGTGATACTCAAGCATGGCGCCGAGACGCAATCTGAAGCCTCGCGCAAGTTCGTGGACTTCCTGTTCACCCCCAAGGCGCGCGCCATCTTCGAGAAATACGGCTATCTGTTGCCATGAATTGCCTGCCATGAACCGACTTCTCGGCACCATCACCACCATCGAATCCAACGATCACCTCTCGCTGGTGGATGTGCTTGCCGGGCAGGATACTTTCACCGCCATGCTGCTGGAGACTCCCAGGAGCGCGCCGCACCTGAAGGTGGGCAATACCGTGGCGGTGCTGTTCAAGGAGACCGAGGTATCGCTGGCCAAGAATTTATCCGGCCAGCTTAGCCTGCGCAACCGCATTCGCGCCACCGTGCGGCAGATACGGCGCGGCGACATCCTGTGCGAAGTGGTGCTGGATCGTAATGGGCAGACGCTGACCAGCATCATCACCACCCGCGCCGTGAAGCGGCTTGAGTTGAAGGAAGGCGACGAGGTGGAGGCGCTGGTGAAGGCGAACGAGGTGTCGCTGGCGGAAGTCGAAAATTCATGAAAAACTTCATCTCGTCAGCAACCGTCATTCCCGCAAAAGCGGGAATCCAGTCGATTGAACAAACCCCGCGAAGCGGGACAGTTAGTGGTTTTGTCCGCTACGCGGAAATAAATTATTTGAACTGGATTCCCGCCTGCGCGGGAATGACAGTGAAGCGGAGCCCCTGACATGACATATGACTGGCAGCCCCTGTGGCTCACCTTCAAGCTGGCCGCTGTCACCACCTTCATCCTGTGCCTGATCGGCATACCCTTCGCGTGGTGGCTGGCGCACACGAAGATACGCCTTAAGCCAGCGTTGGAAGCGCTGGTCAGCATGCCGCTGGTGCTGCCGCCCTCGGTGCTGGGCTTCTACCTGTTGCTGGCATTCAGCCCCGCGCACTGGTTCGGCGGCTGGCTCGATCAGGTCGCGGGATTGAAGCTGGCCTTCAGCTTCTCCGGGCTGGTGGTGGCCTCGGTGATCTTCAGCTTTCCCTTCCTGGTGCATCCGGTGCAGTCCGGTTTCCAGAGCCTGCCGCCCAGCCTGAGCGAGGCCGCCTATACCCTGGGCAAGAGCAGGTGGCAGACCTTCATCCACGTGTTGCTGCCCAACATCAAGCCGCAACTGCTGGCAGGCATCGTGCTGGCGTTCGCCCACACCATAGGCGAATTCGGCGTGGTGCTGATGATAGGCGGCAACATGCCGGGGCAGACCCGCGTTGCTTCCATCGCCATCTACGACGAGGTGGAAGCGATGAACTACGGCGCGGCCAATTTCTATGCGCTGGTGCTGTTCGGCGTGTGCTTCGCCATCCTGCTGGCGGTGTACCTTCTCAACAAGAAACTGCTCATGCGGGTCGGTTGAAGTGATCGAACTCGACATCAAAAAGAAGCTTTCCGGCGCACAAGGCGAGTTCACCCTCGACGTAAAGCTGCACATCGAGCAGGGCGAATTCGTCACCCTCTTCGGCGAGTCCGGTGCGGGCAAGACTACCCTGCTGCGCTGCCTGGCCGGACTCTCGGAGCCGGATGAAGGCAGCATCCGCATCAATGGCGCAGCCTGGTTCGACAAGCAGAATAAACTGCCCGTACAGCAACGCCGCGTCGGCTACATGTTCCAGGACTACGCCCTGTTCCCCAACATGAGCGTGCGCGGCAATGTGGAATTCGCCCTGCGCAAGGGTGCTGCCCGCCAGCGCGCATCGGAATTGATCGAACTCATGGCGCTGGGCGAGCTGCAACACCGCAAGCCGAACACTCTCTCCGGCGGGCAGCAGCAGCGCGTGGCGCTGGCGCGCGCGCTCGCCGCCGAACCGCAACTGCTGCTGCTGGACGAACCATTTTCCGCGCTCGACCACGAAACCCGGCTGCGCCTGCAAGACGAAGTGCTGCGCCTGCAACGCCAATTCGGAATCACCACCATCATGGTCAGCCACGACGTAAGCGAAGTGTACCGGCTCTCCCGGCGCGTGCTGATTATAGAGGAGGGCCGCATCGTACGGCAGGGGCCGCCCGCCGAAGTGTTAGGTGCCGGGCAGGCTGGCGGCAAATTCAGCTTCGCCGGAGAAGTGCTGGCCATCGAGGCGGCAGACGTGGTGTTCGCCGTCACCCTGCTGGTCGGCAACCAGATCGTGCGCGTCATCGCCACTACCGAGGAGGCGCAGCACCTCAAGCCCGGCGACCGGGTGATGCTGATGTCCAAGGCGTTCAATCCGGTGCTGGTGGCTTGTTGAGCACCAAGAGCAGGGCTTTCAGTCCAGCGCCAGCCGCAGCGGCATCATCTCCGATATCCCGAATCCATGCCTTTGGTAGAACCGGATCGCGGCGTCGTTGGCGCGGTCGGTGAGCAGGGTGATGCGCAGGCAACCCTCGTGCCGCGCCAACCCAATCGCGGCTTCCAGCAGTTTACCGCCCAGCCCGTCGCCGCGCTTCGCGGGGTGGACGATCATGTCTTCCAGCAGCGCCACCTTGCCGCCGCAGGCGGTGCTGACGGTGAACAGCAGGTTGACCATGCCGATGATGTTGTCGCCTTCGCGCAGCACGAGGATGCGCCCGGTTTCCGGGTGTTCGATGATCTGGCGCAGGCCGACGGATTGTTTGCTGGCGTCGGGTTGGAAATCGGCTTCCTGGGTGAATAGGGTGGTTAGCAGGGCGCAGAGCTGGGGGATGTCTTCCGGGGTGGCGGGGGTGATTGAGTGCATGATGGGGGTATGCATTTTGGAAGTGTTCTGGGCGCACTGATGGCATGGGTAGGTGCGAATTCATTCGCACGCATTATTTGTGCAAATCATTGTGCGAACACCCAAAGGGTGCAAGAACCTCTTCGAGGTGAATTCGCACCTACAGGTGGTTAACTGATTTTCGGGTTCACTCTTCGGCACCGAAGCACTTATCGTAATCGCAGCAAGCCGCGCAGCTCGGGGAGCGGCAGGCGTTGAGACCTTCGCGCTCGCACAGTTGTTTGTAGAAGAATTTCTTCCATTTCATGTCGCCGGTGTTTTTTGCGGCGAGTGATGGGAAATGGACGTAGAGCAGGGCGGAGAGCGCGTTGCGGTTGGGCAGGCCGAGGTCTTGCCAGAGGTGGTTCCCGCCCATGCAGGCGGTGGCGACGAGGTGGGCGACATTGCGGTGGTGTTCGTCGGCGAACGCGCGATGGTCGAGCAGCAGTTGCAGCAGGTCGGGGAATTCGTCCAGCGGTCCGCCCTTGCCGACCATTGTTTGTTGCGCTGCCAGCCAGCTTTGCGGCGGGGCGAAGCGCGGGGAGAGCGAGGCCAGCAGCCGGGCAAATGCGATGTAGTCCAGTCCCAGCGCCGGGACGAAGGGGCGTGCGTGCGGATTGCAGTAGGTGGCGATGACCCAGGCGTGTGAATCGGTCAGTACATCTTTTTTTGGTGCATGGCTGAGCAATTGCCACACGCCGATGCCGCCGGCTTCGTCCATGGGGCCGTGGCGCAGGCTATCACCTAGCCTGCCGCTTAAGCCATCATCGCTTCGTGCGTGTAGCATTTTTTGGGACATATCTTCGAGCAGGCTTCGCAGCCCACGCAGTTTTTTTCATTGGCGACGGTCATCACTTTCTTTTCGTACTCGTCGTCATCGTCCTCGCCGAGTTCCAGGGGGATGACTTCGCCTTCGTCATCTATGCCGACGAGTTGCAGCACTTCGCGCCCGCATACGCGGAAGCAGCGCCCGCAGCCTATGCATTTTTCCTGGTCTATGCTCTGGACGAATTTGGGTATCCAACTGCGTCCGTCGGGCAGGGTGATGGTTACTACGGATGTCATGTTGCGTTCTCCTTGTTTCAGTTCAATTGCGTATATGTAGGGCGGGCTTCGCCCTCCGCTGAATTAATGTTGTCGGGCGGAGCCCGACCTACGTGCTGCCTTGTTTAATTTCACCCTCTCCCCCTGCCCCTCTCCCGCTTGCGGGAGAGGGGATGTGTTACCCGCCGCTCGCGGCCAGCCTCTGGCGCGCAGCAGTCAGTTTTTCATAAGCCTGGTGAGTCCTGGCCGCGACTTCCGGGATGCGTTCCCAGCCTATAGGCAATTCTTCCGACAGGTCGTGCAGGTCCATCTTCAATT
>JBGPSQ010000058.1:0-13524 GCA_041490205.1 Gallionellaceae bacterium | reverse complement strand
GAGAGGAAAAACGCGCCGTGCCCGAGGTGGGCAAGACATGGTTCGGCCCGGCGCAATAATCGCCCAGCGATTCGGAGGTATAGCGCCCCATGAAGATCGCCCCGGCGTGCCTGATTTTGGGTAGCCAGGCTTGCGGATTTTCCACCGACAACTCGAGATGCTCGGGTGCAATGCGGTTGCCGATGGCACATGCCTCATCCATATCCACCACGGTAATCAGTGCGCCACGATTTTCCAGCGCGGTCTTGATGATTTCACGGCGTGGCATCTGTTCCAGCAGCTTATCGGCGCTTGCCGCCACGGCTGCGGCAAAGTTTGCGTCGGGTGTCACCAGGATGGCCTGTGCCAGCTCGTCATGCTCGGCCTGGGAAAACAAGTCCATCGCGATCCAGTCCGGGTTGGTCTTGCCGTCGCAGATCACCAGTATCTCGGACGGGCCCGCCACCATGTCGATGCCGCACACGCCGAACACGCGGCGCTTGGCGGAAGCCACATAGGCATTGCCGGGGCCGACGATTTTGTCAACGCGCGGGATGGTTGCCGTGCCATAGGCCAAAGCCGCCACCGCTTGCGCGCCGCCGACGGTAAAGACGCGGCTCACCCCGGCAAGGTAAGCCGCCGCCAGCACCAGTTGGTTCTTCACGCCATCCGGCGTGGGCACCACCATGATGAGCTCCGCAACGCCCGCTACTTTCGCGGGCAATGCATTCATCAGCACCGAAGAAGGATAAGCCGCCTTGCCGCCCGGCACATAGAGGCCCACGCGGTCGAGCGGCGTAACCTGCTGGCCGAGCAGCGTGCCGTCCGCCTCGGTATAGCTCCACGACTCCATGCGCTGCTTCTCGTGATAGGCAGTCACGCGCTGCGCGGCCTGCTCCAATGCAGCGCGTTGAGCCGGGGGCAAGCCCTCCAGCGCCGCGCGCAGTTCGGCTTGCGGCAATTCCAGCGCGGCGGCGCTACCCGCATTCAGGCGGTCGAAACGCTGCGTATGTTCGAGCAGCGCGGCATCGCCGCGCTTCTTCACGTCGGACAGGATGGCGGCGACGGTCGCCTCGATTTTTTCATCGGCGGTCGCCTCGAAGTCGAGCAGCGCATCGAGTTGCGCGTTGAAGTCGGCCTGCTTGCTTGAGAGTCGTTTGATGTTCATTTTCTTTAGTCTTACGAAGAACCATTTCCCGTTCTATGGGACGTCATTCCCGCGAAAGCGGGAATCCAGTGATTGAGTCGTAGGGCGGGCTCTGCCCGCCGTTGAATTGATGATGTCGGGCGAAGCCCGACCTACGTATAAACCACTGCCTATTTTATCGCCCCCGCAAACGCATCCAGCATCGGCTGAATTGCTTCGCGTTTCAATTTCAGCGCAGCCTGGTTCACCACCAGCCGGGAGGAAATATCGGCGATGTGTTCCACCGCCTTGAGGTTGTTCGCCTTCAGCGTCCCCCCGCTGCTGACCAGATCGACAATCGCATCCGACAGCCCGACCAGCGGTGCCAACTCCATCGAGCCATACAGCTTGATCAAGTCCACATGCACGCCCTTGGCGGCAAAGTGTTCGCGCGCGGCGTGTACATACTTGGTCGCCACCCGCAGGCGCGCACCCTGCTTCACGGCGGAGTCGTAATCAAAATCATTGCGCACCGCCACCATCATACGGCAGCGCGCAATGTTCAAGTCCAGCGGCTGGTAGAGGCCGGTGCCGCCGTGTTCGTTCAGCACATCCTTGCCCGCCACGCCCATATCCGCCGCGCCGTATTGCACATAGGTCGGCACGTCGGACGCGCGCACGATGATGAGCCGGACGTCTGCCCGGTTGGTGGGCAAAATCAGCTTGCGCGAGGATTCAGGGTCTTCACTGGGCACGATGCCCGCCGCTGCCAGCAGCGGCAGGGTTTCCTCGAAGATGCGGCCCTTGGACAGGGCGATGGTGATGGTCATCGGGTTGGGTTTGTTTTCTTTAAAGGGGCGTATTTTACCGTTAATTGGGGTGTGTGAGAAATTGGAGTGGTGGAACGGCCCGGCACCCTCTCCCACCGGGGGAGGGTTGGGGTGGGGGAGCGCTCTGTGATTGGAAATTGGGGTCGGAGGTTGCCTCCCGATTAGCGCCGGGGGTTGCCCGGCAGCAAGTTACCTTTCTTGTCTTGCCAAGAAAGGTAACCCAAAGAAGGCGCCCCCGGTTTGCCGCCCCTTCGGGGTACCCTGCGTTGCTCGCCTGGTCAGGCGGCTGCGGAACTCGCGCTACGCGCTCAAACAGTCCTCGCCGACACCCCCTGACCAGCCTGCGCTACTCGGCGGCGCACAGGGGATGGAAAGAAGGTTTTGTGTGCGCTTCGCGCACGGCTCTTGTAATTGTAGTCAGCGTAGCTTACGCTACGCTGACTACACGATGGGATCGATGTACCCCAAAATGGGTTGCAGTCACGGCTCCTACGCTTGGTTTGCGCACCACCACCCTTTAGAGACTGCGCCATGAAATCGGAAGGCAAGTGCATTTTTTGCGGTAGCACTGACATCAGCGGCGAGCATATTTGGCCGCAATGGGCCGCCCCCATTTTAGGGCACAAATCCAAGCGTGGGAAACGACTAGAACAATTCATTGTTCATACCAAGAAATTTCAACTCGTCTCCACAGAGTCCAAGAAGGGTCATGGCCACACCGCAGACAGGAAAATCCGTGCCGTTTGTCAGAAGTGTAACAACACGTGGATGAGTGCGATTGAGAAGCAAGCAAAAGACACCCTCACTTTACTGATGACAGGAAGCAGTGTTGAGCTAACGCAAGAAACGCAGAGGGCACTTGCAGAGTGGATCACATTAAAGGTGTTGGTCGCAGAGCATAATAGGCAAAACGAAGCCATTTTCTCTCAAGATGACCGCGATGCGTTTAAGGAAAAAAGAATAATTCCTTCATCTTTACGAATCTGGATTGGAAGGTGTGTTGATGATTCGTGGCGCAGCGTCTTTGTTCGACATGCCGCACTGTTTGCACTTAATCCTTTGGTGGTACCAAATGGTGGCAAAAAAAACACACAGTCAACAACGATTGGAATTGGGGAGCTGTTTATTCATAGCATGGCGTGCATCACTGAGGGAGTTGAGCTCAATAATTTTATTAAATTTGATACTCGGCTCGTTCCATTTTGGCCAGCCTCTGGAAGCGCTGTTATTTGGCCACCGAAAATGATGTTGAGCAAGGAGGACGCCACAAACGTTGCCTTTGTTCTTGATAGCTTCATACGAAGTCCGCATGTAATTTGGGGCGGTCCGGTATAGCCAAGCGCGGTAGGATGGGTGGAGCGTAGCGATACCCATCACCCGCCAGCGTAGCCTAAGCTACGCTGGCGATCAAAACAAGATTCGTGCGCGAAGCGCACACAACACCTTCCGCTTTTCCTTCCCCTGTGCGCCGCCGAGTAGCGCAGGCTGGTCAGGGGGTGTCGGCGAGGACTGTTTGAGCGCGTAGCGCGAGTTCCGCAGCCGCCTGACCAGGCGACGCAGGGAACCCCCGTAGGGGGCGGCAAACCGGGGGCGCCTTCTTTGGGTTACCTTTCTTGGCAAGACAAGAAAAGAAACTTGCTGCCGGGCAACCCCCGGCGCAAACCGGCAGGCAACCTCCAGCCTTAATTTCCAAACATAGAGTGTTCCCCCACCCCAGCCCTCCCCCGGCGGGAGAGGGGGCGGACCCGCACCCGGATTACTTCACCCGCCGAATATTCGCCCCCAACTGCGAAAGCTTGGCCTCGATGTGCTCGTACCCGCGATCCAGGTGATAAATACGGTCAATGACCGTCTCGCCCTGCGCCACCAGCCCCGCAATCACCAAACAGGCGGAAGCCCGCAGGTCGGTGGCCATGACGGTGGCGCCTTCCAGTTGCGCCACGCCGCGCACCATGCAGGTGTTGCCTTCCACGTCTATCTGCGCGCCCAGCCGGATCAGTTCCTGCACGTGCATGAAGCGGTTCTCGAAGATGGTTTCCACCACCATGGCGCTGCCTTCGGCCACGGTATTGAGCGCCATGAATTGCGCCTGCATGTCGGTGGGGAAGGCGGGATAGGGCGCGGTGCGCACGTTGACCGCCTTGGGGCGGCCGTTCATTTGCAGGTGGATGCGGTCGCCCTCCACGCTTATCTGCGCACCGGCCTCGGTCAGTTTTTCCAGCACGGTTTCAAAAATGTCGGCGCGCGCATCGGTCAGGGTGATGCTGCCGCCGGTGGCCGCCGCCGCGACCAGGAAGGTGCCGCCCTCGATGCGGTCGGGCATGATGCGGTGGGTCGCCCCATGTAATTTTTCGACGCCGACTACCGTGACGGTGTCGGTGCCGTCGCCGGTAATCTTTGCGCCCATGGCGCGCAGGCAGTTCGCCAGATCCACCACTTCCGGTTCGCGCGCGGCGTTTTCCAGCACGGTCACGCCGTCGGCGAGGGCTGCGGCCATCATCAGGTTTTCAGTGCCGGTGACGCTGACGATGTCGAAGACCATGCGCGCGCCTTTGAGCCGGCCATTGGGCACCTTGGCATGGATATAGCCGTGCTCGATGTGTATCTCAGCACCCATGGCCTGCAAGCCCTTGATGTGCAGATCAACCGGGCGCGAGCCTATGGCGCAGCCGCCGGGGAGGGACACGCGTGCCTCGCCGAAGCGGGCCGTTAACGGCCCCAGCACCAGAATTGCGGCGCGCATGGTCTTCACCATGTCGTAGGGGGCTTCCCATTTGTCGATCTGGTCGCCCTTGAAGGTGATCTCGCCCGTTGCGGTCTGTGCCTTCAACCCCATTTGCTCGAGCAGCTTGCGCATGGTGACGACATCGTGCAGCTCGGGCATGTTGGTCAGGCGTAGCGAGTCTGAAGTCAACAGTCCGGCACACATGATGGGCAGCGCCGCATTCTTCGCGCCGGAGACGCGCACTTCGCCGCGCAGGGGGGTACCGCCTTGTATCGCAAGTTTTTGCATAAATTTCAGTCGGTAGTGGGTAGTCGTTAGTCGTTAGTTGGATGTTGAATTAACTAACGACTAACGACTAACGACTAACGACTAACGACTAACGACTATTTTCCCACTCTTGCGGCGTAAAAGTCTTAATGGACAGCGCGTGGATTTCCTCGCGCATCCTGTCCCCCAATGTTTGAAACACGCGCTGGTGGCGCTGTACGCGGCTCATTCCCGCAAACTCTTCGCTCACCACCACCGCCTCGAAATGCCGGCCATCGCCTTCCACGCTCAGGTGCGTGACCGCCATGCCTTCTTCGATATTCTTCTTGATGCTCTCCGGTGTCACCATGATTTATAGCCGTAATTTGTATCCTGAACGTAGCATGGCCAGCGTAAATGCCGCCATCGCCGTGAAGCACGCCGTTACCACCGCCAGGCTTACCCACGGCGAAATGTCGGACACCCCGAAAAATCCGTAACGGAAGCCGTCTATCATATAAAAAAACGGGTTGAAGCGCGACACTCCCTGCCAGAAATCCGGCAGGGAGTGGATGGAGTAGAACACGCCGGACAGGAAGGTGAGCGGCATGATGATGAAGTTCTGGAACCCGGCCAACTGGTCGAATTTTTCCGCCCAGATGCCCGCCACCACGCCCAGCGCGCCCAGGAAGGCGCTGCCCAGCACGGCAAACACCATGATCCATAAGGGATGGAGCATCGGTGGCACGGCAAACCACAGCGCTGCGAGGTATACCCCCGTCCCCACCGCCAGCCCGCGCACCACCGAGGCCAGCACATAGGCCGCGAAGAATTCTCCATAGGCAATCGGCGCCAGCAGGACAAAAACGATATTGCCGGTAATCTTGGACTGGATCAGGCTGGAGGAGCTGTTGGCGAATGCATTTTGCAGCACCGACATCATCACCAGTCCGGGTATCAGGAAGGCTGTATAGCGCACGCCGGGATATACCTCGACATGCTGTTCCAGCACATGCGAGAAAATCAGCAAGTAGAGCAGCGAGGTCAGAATGGGGGCGAGCAGGGTCTGGAACGCGACTTTCCACACGCGCAGCACTTCCTTGTAAAACAGGGTGGAAAAGCTCGTTCTCATGGATCGCCTGCCTTTTGGCCCACCACTTGCAGGAACACGTCTTCCAGGTCGGCCTGTTGCAAATTCATTTCCAGCACACTGATGTTCGCCGTGCGCAATTGTGCCAGCACGGTTTCCAGCGCCGCATACGAAGACAGGGACAGCACATAGCTATCGTCCGCCTGCTCCACCAATTGCGGCAACAGCGTTGCGGGAAGAGCGCCCGACAGGCGCAGTTGCACACGACAGGCTGCGACGCTGTTGAGCAGGTTTTGCATGGTGTCGAGCGCAACGATCTTGCCGCGCTTCAGCATGGCAACGCGGTTGCACAATGCCTCCGCCTCTTCCAGGTAGTGGGTGGTCAGCAGCACGGTATGGCCTTCCCGGTTGAGCCGCTGGATGAAGCGCCATAATGCCTGGCGCAACTCCACGTCCACCCCGGCGGTCGGCTCATCCAGCACGATTACCGGCGGCTTGTGCACCAATGCCTGCGCCACCAGCACGCGGCGCTTCATGCCGCCGGAAAGCTTGCGCATGTTGGTGTCGGCCTTGCCGGTGAGGTCGAGGTGGTGCATCACCTCGTCTATCCAGGCGTCATTGCTGCGCAGGCCGAAGTAGCCTGATTGCAGGCGCAGGGACTCGCGCACGGTGAAGAAGGGGTCGAACACCAGTTCCTGCGGCACTACGCCCAGCAGGCGGCGGCTGTCGCGGTACTGCGTGACCACATCATGGCCCAATATTGAAAGCTGGCCGGAATCGGGACGCGCCAAACCGGAAAGGAGGTTGATCAGCGTGGTCTTGCCCGCGCCGTTGGGCCCGAGCAGGCCGAAGAATTCGCCCGCCTCGATGCGCAAGTCCACGTTGTCCACGGCTTGCAGGCTGCCGAAGCGTTTGGACACCTGGCGGACATCGACTGCGGGATGCATTGGATCAAGTCAACTCAAGCCGTGACGGCTATGCGGCATCGCCGCACAGGGGCAGCATGTCCGCCACGCCATACAGCCGGGCCAGGCTCATCAGGTTTTCGGGGATATTGGAAAAGCACAGGGTGATATTGGTGCGCTGCGCCTCGCGCAGCCAGGTCAGCAGCAGGCTGACACCCGCGGAATCCACCGCCTCGACCCGCGCCAGGTCAACGACGAGGCTGGCGCTGCCGTCCGCCTGCAAACCCCGGTCAAACAGCGCCTTGACCGTTTGCAGCGTCAACGGCCCGGCCAATTGCAGCTTGTCGCCGTCGCGGGTGATCACTTGGAATCGGCCTTGTTCAAGGGCTTGGCGGCATTCGCGCGATTTTTGTCGGCCAGGTATTTGATGAGCCCGTCTATGCCGGACTCCTGGGTCTTTTCAGCAAACGTCCCGCGATAGCTTTCGATCAGGCTTGAGCCTTCTATGCTCAGGTCGAACACCTTCCAGCCGTCATCCTTTTTCTCCATGACGTAATCCACGGCAATGGGGGGCGAGCCCGGCTTGACTATCGTCGTGTTGACGGTCGCCTCGTCTTTCCTTTTCGGATTCACTACCGCAGGTTTGACCTCCACCTTCTGGTCCTGATAACGTGAAAATGCAGCCGTGTATGTGCGCACCAGCAGGGTGCGGAACTCGGTGACCAGCGCCTTGCGCTGCTCCGCTGTGGCAGACCTCCATGGGACGCCCACCGCCAGGCGCGTCAGGCGCTCGAAGTCGAAATGCGGCAGTATCTTGACCTCCACCAGGTCCAGCAGTTTCTGCTGGTTCCCGTTGCGCATATCCTTGTCATGCTTGACCGTCGCAATCACCTCGTCCGCCGTCTCGCGGATCAGCGCGTCCGGCTCCTTCACGTCGGCGACAGCACCCGGCGCAACGGAGGACAATGACAACACCATCAATAATCCAATCGCCATTTTCATGGTTGCTCTCCTTATTTTTTGCCGTTCGCTTCCTTGGGCTTGGCGGGGCCCTCGGCCAGCATATTGATGACCTTGCCGATCAGGTCCTCCAGCACTACGGCAGACTGGGTATGCTCTATGGTATCGCCGTTCTTCAGCATCTCTGCGTCCCCGCCTGCGTCCAGGCCGATGTACTGCTCGCCCAGCAAACCGGAAGTCAGTATCTTGGCGTAAGTGTCATGATCGAACTGGTAGCGCTTGTCTATGGTCATGGTCACCTTGGCCTGGTAGCGCTCGGTGTCCAGGGTGATCTCCTTGACCCGCCCGATCAGCACGCCCGCGCTCTTGATCGATGCCTGCTGCTTGAGCCCGCCAATATTCGCGAAATAAGCCGTCAACTGGTAGGTCTCGGACACGTTGTAGGTGCTCAGGTTGCCCACCTTGAAGGCCAGCACCCCCAGCGCGACTATCCCCGCCACCACGAATGTCCCCACCCACAAATCCAGCGTGGTACGTTCCATACTAATCTCCCCGAAACATGAATGCGGTCAATATGAAATCCAGCATCAATATGACCAGCGACGATTCAACCACAGTGCGCGTAGTCGCGCCCGAAACACCTTCTGCGGTGGGCGGCGCATCGAAACCCTCGAACAGCGAGATGACAGTCACCGCCACGCCGAACACCACACTCTTGATGACGCCATTCATCACGTCCTGGCGGAAATCCACCGCGGACTGCATCTGCGACCAGAACGATCCTTCGTCCACGCCGATCACCACCACGCCCACGACATAGCCGCCGAACACGCCCATGGCGGAAAATATCGCCGACAGCAGCGGCATGGAAATCACCCCGGCCCAGAAGCGCGGCGCCACCACGCGCGCAATCGGGTTCACCGCCATCAGCTCCATCGCGTCAATTTGTTCTGTCGCCTTCATCAGGCCGATCTCCGCCGTCATCGCGGAACCGGCGCGGCTGGCGAACAGCAGGGCGGCGAGCACCGGCCCCAGCTCGCGCACCAGGGAGAGCGCCACCAGCGAACCCAGCGCCGATTCCGAGCCGTAGCGCTTGAGCGTCTCGTAGCCCTGCAAGGCCAACACCATGCCGACGAACATGCCCGCCACCACGATGATGATCAGCGACATTACGCCGCTGAAAAACATTTCCCTCCTGGTGAGGCGGAAGCGGCGGAAACTGACGCCGGAATACAGCAGGGTCAGCCCGAAAAAGCGCGCGGCAAGGCCCATGCGCCAAACCGCATTCACGGTACGCCGCCCCAATGCGCCGACACTATTCTTGACTGGCATATTCAATCAGGCCCGTAAATTCAAAGCTTGCCGGTAATCGCCGGCAGGGTAATGGAACGGGATCGGCCCGTCCATTTCGCCATATACAAACTGCCGCACAAATGCCTCGCCGGAAGCGCGGATCTCTTCTGCCGTGCCCTCCGCGATGATCGCGCCGTTCGATACGAAATAAACGTAATCCACGATCTTCAGCGATTCCTGCACGTCGTGGGTTACCACGATGGAGGTTGCGCCCAACGCATCGTTCAGGCGCCGGATAAGGTTGCCCACCACGGTCAGCGAGATGGGATCAAGCCCGGCGAACGGTTCGTCGTACATGATCAGCATCGGGTCGAGTGCGATGGTGCGCGCCAGCGCCACGCGCCGCGCCATGCCGCCGGAAAGCTCGGCGGGCATCAGGTTCTGCGTGCCGTAAAGCCCCACGGCGCGCAGCTTCATCATCACCATGTCGCGAATGATTTCTTCCGGCAGGTCGGTATGCTCGCGCATCTGGAAGGCGACGTTGTCGTACACCGACATGTCGGTGAACAGCGCGCCGAACTGGAACAGCATGCCCATCTTGCGGCGCATTGCATACAACCCCTTGCGGTCCAGGTCATGAATGACCTGGCCGTCCACTTTCACATACCCCTTGGTCGGCTTGAGCACCCCGCCGATATGACGCAATATGGTGGTCTTGCCGCAACCGGAAAGCCCCATGATGGCAACCAGCTTGCCCTTGGGGAAATCCATGTTGATGCCTTTTAAAATGGGACGGCGATCGTAGGCGAAATTGACGTCGCGTAGTTCAACCAGCGTTTGTGATGACACTTATCCGTGATCCTGTCGAACGCGAAAGGCCCATTCTAAACCACCGCGCAACCCCGCTACAACTCCCATGTACCTTAAACGCCTCTTGGGGAGCTAAAAACGGGTCCCGATGATCGCTTTTACCGTCCATTTGTCCGAACTGGCATTCCACCCCTTGCCGACGCCAAAATTGATGGCGCAGCCGGCAAGCTCGGTATCCACGACAATATAAGTATCCTGGGATTGCTGTCCGTACGGTGAGATGTGTTCCAGCTTCCCAAGCCCGGCGTAGTGCTCCAGCCCCAGACTCAAGTTGTTGGCCACCTCATAACTTGCGCGGAAAGCCGGTGAAAAATCGGGAATTTCCTTATTAGGCCCGGATAATTCGAATCCGATGATGGGGTTCACGGTAAGATTCCACTTCCCGGTGCGTATCCCGAAAATGGGCCGTATTTCCACGTTCCAATGCTGCTCCGCCGAACGGAGGGACACCCAGCCGAGTTCCTGATTCAAGCCCCAGTAAAAAGAATCTCCGTCAGACGGCGCCATATACTTGATGCGCACTTTTGCGCCTTCAACATACTTTGTGCCATCCGCCACCTTGAGCAAGGGCAGGTACGCCCCCAGCTCCCATGTCTTGCTCAGTCCATAGGAAAGCTCGGGTGTCACGCGCAAGCTGTGGCTGGACGGCGCATCGCCCGGCCAGGCTGGCGTAGTTACCCCGGAACGAACATAGTTGACATGCGTATCCAGCCCCCATTCGCCGGGCTTGTTGATGGCATCGTCGTATACCTGAATTTCGTCGTTCGATGCGGCCAGCGCCCCCTTGGCATGCAGGAATACCAGTGCGGCGGCAATGAGCATGATGCGGGAGCGCATGCGGTTTACCTCTAATACTCCAGATGCAGCCGGGCGCCAGCGATAGTCACCGGCCCGCGGTCGGCGTTGTAGGCAGGACTCCGAAAGTGCTGATAGTCTGCTGTCAGCGATATATTTTTCGTCACACCGAGGCTGTAATAGGCTTCGACGATTTGCTCGTCTGCGTAATTAATTTTGCCGTCGCCGATGAAGTAACCCAGCCCGCCCGCAGCGAGATATTGGCGGTATATGCCGGAAAGCGCATTGCGCATATAGGCCAGGCCAAGGGTGTCGCGTTCGCGGGCCCAAAGGCTGCCGCCCACGGAAGCCCCCAGAGAGAAGGAGCGATGCGCCTCGGTGAAGGCAAAGGTCTCGTAACGGCCGTCCTGCCACATGGCGCGGGAGAAAACGCCGATCTCCGGAGTGATGGCCTGCTCAATGTTGTAGCCGAAGCCGTATTTCACGGCCTCCTTGCGCACCGTGCCCGTGGCCGTGATGCCTGCGGCATTGTCCGCGGCAAAGTTGGGGCTGGCCATCGCATCGGCGAAACTCCCGGTACGCGCCGTATTGCGATAGGCCAGCAAACGCACTTTCCCGGGCTGCCCCATCAGCTCATGGGCATGCTCGATTTCGAAATTCTGGCCGTAGTGCCTGAAAAATTGCCAATCGAGCGCTAGGATGTTCGGATCTTTGGGCTGCATGAACTGGCCGAAGCGTAACACCCAGTCGCCCCGGTAATCTTCCAGCGCGATACCCCAGCTATAGCCGCGCGCATCTGCGGCATAATCGAATGCGCAGCTTGTCATGTTGCACCAGTTCATGAACTGGGTGCGCGGGTCGTGCGCATATTTATTGTCGTCGAAAATATCCAGCGCGGGCAGGAACCCGGCCGTCAGCACGATCCGGTTCCTGTCCACCATGCCCGCGAGCTGGTTCATTCCGGACTCGACCGCTTCCCTGCCCCCTCCTTGCCCCCAGGTTTGCCGCATGAACAGGCGGGCACGGTACGCAATGGGATTGGAGCCGCTGGCGCGCGTGATTTCGCCGTTGTAGAAGCCCGCCATGCCGATCAGGTTGTTCGACAGGGGCACGCCCTGGACGATTTCGGGGTCAACATAGAGTTCCGCGCCATTCCACAGGCGCTTGCCGAAGGCGGGCGTGAAGGAAAAGGTGTAAGCCTTATCGGGGCTTGCCTGCAAGCTGTTAGGGCCGCTGTAAGGCGAGCGGAACCCGGACTGGTGTTGCCAGATATAGGTTGACTGGAATTTGGCATTCCAGTCTTCCTCGGGTGTTTTGCTTTGCGCCACCTCTGCCGAAGCTGCGGGCGGTGTGACTGTCGGCTCCGTTTCGCCCTGGGCCGCCCCGGCTTCATGCTGCTCCGATTGCGCATGTGCAGATGGCGCAATCGCCACAACCGCCAGACAGTTCAACAAAATGGCAACACAGAGCCACTGGCGTTTCTGCTCTGGGAAATTCTGGCCGGGAGACCGATGGTGTGCATGCCAGCGCATAATCTATTACCTGAAATAACGGGGGAGCGGCACAGCCATCCGACGATGCCAAACCAATTAGAATAATCCCCGGATATTACACAAATATTGCAAGTGGCGTTGCCTCACCCACATGGCGATTCGCACCTGGCGATGCGCGGCAATCCACTATCGGGAAATCAGTTGTGCTATGCGCGCCGCCAAGTAGTGCCCTGGGGAGTATCTTCAAGAACTATCCCGGCTTCCAGCAGCTCCTTACGGACGCGGTCGGCCTCGGCAAAGTTTTTGGCCTTCTTCGCGGCGATACGCGCCTCGATCTGCGCATTGATCGCCGCATCGTCCCGCCCGCCTGCTCCCGAGCCGCCTTGCAAGAATTCCTGAGGGCCGCGTTGCAGCAGTCCCAGCACGCCTGCCATGGCTTTTAGTTGTGTAGCCGCTTCTTGAGACTGTGTGCGATTCAGCTCATTGGCGAGATCGAACAGCACAGCCATTGCTTCCGGCGTATTGAAGTCATCGTCCATCGCAGCCTTGAAGCGCTGGGCATAAGCCCCATTCCAGTCAACTTCCTGAGCAGCAGCAGGCACTGACTTCAAAGATGTATAAAGCCGGGTGAGCGCGCCCTTGGCATCATCCAGGTGCGCGTCGGAATAATTCAGCGGGCTGCGGTAATGGGCGCGCAGGATGAAGAAGCGCACCACTTCAGGATCATACTTTTTCAGCACTTCGCGAATGGTGAAGAAATTGCCGAGGCTCTTGGACATTTTCTCGTTGTCCACACGCACGAAACCGTTATGCATCCAGTAATTCACATACTGGCACTGGTGTGCGCCCTCGCTCTGCGCGATCTCATTCTCATGATGCGGAAACTGCAAGTCGGCTCCCCCGCCGTGGACGTCGAAATGTTTGCCCAGTAATTCCGAGCCCATTGCCGAACATTCCAGATGCCAGCCGGGACGGCCACGGCCCCACTTCGAGTCCCACTTCGCCTCATCCGGCTCGCCCTCCTTGGCGCGCTTCCACAGCACGAAGTCGAGCGGGTCGTGCTTCTCGGAAGTTACCTCCACCCTTTCACCCGCGCGCAGGTCTTCCAGCGATTTGCCGGAAAGCTTGCCGTAGCCCTCGAACTTGCGCACGGCGTAATTCACATCGCCATCCTTGGCCTGATAGGCCAAACCGTTCTGTTCCAGTTGCGCG
>JBGPSQ010000057.1:0-13537 GCA_041490205.1 Gallionellaceae bacterium | reverse complement strand
CGCCGCGATTTCACCATCAACGCCATGGCGCGGGATACGGACGGCAAGCTGATCGATCCCTATGGCGGGGAAGCCGATCTGCGCGCAGGTGTGCTGCGCCATGTCAGCCCGGCATTTTCCGAAGATCCGGTGCGCATCCTGCGCGCGGCGCGTTTTGCAGCGAGATTCGGTTTCACCGTCGCACCGGAAACGCTGGAACTGATGCGCGCGATGGTAGCCAACGGCGAGGTGGATGCGCTGGTTGCCGAGCGCGTCTGGCAGGAACTGGCGCGCAGCCTGATGGAAAAAACGCCCTCCCGGTTTTTTACCACCCTGCGCAACTGCGGTGCGCTCTGGAAGATACTGCCGGAGGTGGATGGGCTGTTCGGCGTGCCACAACCGGCGCACTACCATCCCGAAATCGATTGCGGCATACACACCATGATGGTGGTGGACGATGCCGCCAAACAGTGCCATGTGCTGGAAGTTCGTTTCGCCGCTCTGACTCATGATCTCGGCAAGGCCACCACCCCGGAAGATACGCTGCCGCGCCACATCGGCCACGAAGAGCGCAGTGTCGACCTGCTCAAGGTCTTGTGCGAACGCCTGCGAGTGCCGAACGAATGCCGCGAACTGGGACTGCTGGTGGCGCATTATCACAGCCATGTCCACCGCGCACGAGACTTGCGGCCCGATACCATCGTCAAGTTGTTCGATGGCTGCGATCTGTGGCGGAAGCCGGAACGCTTTTCACTCATTTTGCGTGCCTGCGAATCCGATGCCCATGGCCGCACCGGACACGAAAACGATGCCTACCCGCAGAGCCCTTACCTGCTGCTGTGCGCACAGGCAGCACGAGCAGTGAATGCGGGAGAAATTGCGCAAGCCTGCCCCGACAAAAACCTGATATCCGATAAAGTGCGTGAAGCGCGTATTCAGGCCGTGGAACGTGAAATCAGTGAAATCACCCGGCGGGGTTAAAGCTCCAAGAATGGTTAAACCTTGGGATAGCCTGGATGAATTGCTGCGCGAGGTGCGCGCCTGCGCAGTTTGCGCGGCAAACCTCCCCTACCCACCCAAGCCGATATTGCGCGCGAGTCGCACCGCACAACTGATGATCGTGGGACAAGCGCCGGGGCGGCGCGTGCACGAGACCGGCATCCCCTGGAATGATCCTTCAGGCGATCGCCTGCGCGAATGGATGCAGGTATCGCGCGACGTTTTCTACGACGAGAGCCGCATCGCCATCATCCCCGCCGGATTCTGCTATCCAGGCACCGGCCCCGGCGGCGACCTGCCGCCGCGCCCCGAATGCGCGCCGTTGTGGCACCCCCGCCTGCGTGCCGCCCTGCCGGCAGTCCGCTTGACCCTGCTGATCGGCAGCTACGCGCAGGCCTATTACCTCAGCGAAAAAAGGCACAAGACGCTGACCGACACCGTGCGCCATTACCGCGACTATCAGCCCGCATTCTTTCCGCTGCCGCACCCCAGCCCGCGCAACCAGCTATGGCTCAAACGCAACCCGTGGTTTGCCGGGGAAGTGCTGCCGATATTGCGCGAAGAAATCGCGGAATTCATGAAATAGGACTGCGCTAATTTAACGTCCGCCCAGTTCCATTTATCCCGGAACCGCCGATCTCAAGAAATTCGTCAATCCTGATGTTCTTATAGGGCTCTTCCGGGATGAGTTTCAGGAACGCCTCCCACTCACCCGTACTTAGCAGCCCGCACATATAAAATGCGCCGCAAAGCCCCGTCGCCATGCCCCGGCTATTCGGGGAATCCAAATCCGTGAGGGCATCCTCCAATACCTCGAACGCCATGCGTTTATCAAAACAATTCATTTCAATTACCTCCATGTACTGGATGGACTAAAGCACTTCGGGCATGGGGCAGTCATTCAATGTTTTGTTTGCTGCATTGGCATTCATCCGGCAGCCGAAGATGGCCGATCCACATGTTGCCGCCCCAAAACCCATCCGGGCAAATGTTACTATTGGTTGTCGATAATAACAACTGATAGTAGCGTCGCTGGTGGGTAGTTTAGGGGGATGAAAAATGTTTCTGAGAGAGAGGCGTTTAGCCAGCGACTGGCCAAGGCGCTTAAAAACGCAAAAATCGATGTCGGCAGCCCGACGGTTTTTGCCCGGGAATTCAACCGCCGATATACCGGCAAGCCTGTCAGCATCCATGCCGCAAGGAAATGGCTGATGGGAGAATCCATCCCGACGCAGGACAAGCTGCGGCTGCTAGCCGCGTGGCTTGGGGTTTCTGCGGAATGGCTGCGGTTTGGGGAGGGCGGGAACGTCAGCAAGTATGCCGTCCAATCGGAGCGGGCGCACTATAACTCGCCTGAAATCGAGTTAATCAGCAACATAAACCTGCTTAGTGCCGAACATAAGCAAGTCGTCAGGGAGCTTGTGCTTACCTTGTTACGCCTGGAGCGCAAGCATTAGCAGGGTGTTGAACTATTGCGAGGCGATGATGCTGCGTTGGAAACCGGCAAAAAATCCTCGTTTACTTCATGTAAACTCCGTTTTTTTGCCGGTTTCCGCCTTGCCTGATCGCCCCTCGCCACATTTTCCACCTCCCTGTTAACATGATTTTGCGAAACCCGGCCGGATGGGCGCCGCGGCAGCACGGCTCGAAATGGTTTGACACGGGCAGGGCCATGGCTTAGAATTCGCGCCCTTTAAAGATATTCCTTTTGGGAACAGCCATGAAAACATTTTCTGCCAAGCAGCACGAAGTCCAGCACGACTGGTACTTGGTGGATGCCAAGGACGCGGTGCTGGGCCGCCTGGCGAGCCAGATTGCTGCGCGCCTGCGCGGTAAGCACAAGGCCATTTACACCCCGCACGTGGATACGGGCGACTTCGTTGTAGTAGTCAATGCGGACAAGGTCCGCGTGACCGGCAACAAGGCGCAGGACAAGCTGTATCACCGCCACTCCACTTTCCCCGGCGGCCTGTACACCACCAATTTCACCAAGCTGCAACAGCGCCATCCTGATCGCGTGCTGCAAAAAGCAGTGCGGGGCATGCTGCCCAAGGGTCCCCTTGGCTTCGCCATGCTGCGCAAGCTGAAAATTTATGCCGGCGATACGCATCCGCACACCGCGCAGCAACCGAAACCCATAGACCTGTTGAAGGCATAAAATGAGCGTTAACTACAACTACGGCACCGGCCGCCGCAAGAGCGCGGTAGCACGCGTGTTCATCAAACCCGGCAAGGGCAACATCACCGTCAACGACAAGCCGCTGGACGTGTTTTTCTCCCGCGAGACCGGTCGCATGGTGGTGCGCCAGCCGCTGGAACTGACCGGCATGCTGGACAAGTTCGACATCATGGTGAACGTGAACGGCGGCGGCGAATCCGGCCAGGCCGGCGCAGTGCGCCATGGCATCACCCGCGCGCTGATCGATTTCGATGCAGCACTCAAGCCTACATTGAGCAAGGCTGGCCTCGTCACTCGCGATGCGCGCGAAGTGGAACGTAAAAAAGTCGGCCTCCGCAAGGCGCGTCGCCGCAAGCAATTCTCCAAGCGCTAATTCGCTTGGCATTGCCGAAAAAACCGCCTTCGGGCGGTTTTTTCATTTCGGGTTGTTGTATCATTCACGGCTGTTAAATTGGGAGATTGGATTTGATCAAGGCAGGCATCGTCGGCGGCACAGGCTATACGGGCGTGGAATTATTGCGCCTGCTGGCGCGCCACCCGCAAGTGGAATTGGCCGCGATCACCTCGCGCGCCGACGCGGGCACGCCGGTCAGCCAGATGTTTCCCAGCCTGCGGGGCCATGTGGACCTGAATTTCGTCCACCCCGACGAAGCGCATCTCGAACAATGCGACGTGGTGTATTTCGCCACCCCACACGGCATAGCCATGCAGCAAGCGCAAGCGCTGCTCAATGCCGGCGTGCGTGTGATAGACCTGGCCGCAGATTTCCGCATCAAGGATGTGGTTGAATGGGCCAAATGGTACGGCATGAGCCATACCAGCCCCGCGCTGGTCGCCGAGGCGGTGTATGGCCTGCCGGAAATCAACCGCGCGCAGTTGCGCAATGCCAGGCTGGTGGCCAATCCCGGCTGTTATGCGACCGCCGTGCAACTGGGCTTCATTCCCCTGCTAGAAGCAGGGTTGGTGGAGGACGCCCACCTCATCGCAGACGCAAAATCAGGCGTATCCGGCGCCGGGCGCAAGGCGGAAATGGGCAACCTGTTCTGCGAAGCAGGCGACAATTTCAAGGCGTACGGCGTGCAGGGACACAGGCACCTGCCCGAGATCACACAAGGTCTGGCGCTGACGGCAGGCCACGCGGTCGGTCTGACCTTTGTGCCGCACCTGACCCCCATGATACGCGGCATCCATGCCACGCTTTATGCGAGACTGAAACGCGATGCGGACGTGCAAGCACTGTTCGAACAGCGTTATGCCGGAGAGGTTTTCGTCGATGTGATGCCCCCCGGCAGCACTCCGGATACCCGCTCCGTTCGGGGCGCCAATACCTGCCGCATCGCCGTGCACAGGCCGCAAGGCGGCGACACAGTTGTGGTTTTGTCGGTGATCGATAACCTGGTCAAGGGCGCGGCGGGCCAGGCAGTGCAGAACATGAACATCATGTTCGACCTGCCGGAAAGCACCGCGCTGGAAGTGGTGCCGCTATTGCCATGAATAACCTGCTCCGCTCCCTCAGGAAAAGATTCAGCCTGGCCGCCTCCAATCTGGCGGTGCGGCCTCACCGTCCCTGGTATTGGCGCTGGACCATGGTCGTCGTGGGCGGCGGGCTGGTGACTTTGTTTGCGTGGTGGGCTTACACCAACGGGCTGGATCTGGCGTGGTTTATGCGCCAGCAAACCGAGAGCGAACTCTCGCGCTCCAAGCGCGAAGTCGGATATTTGCAAGGCGAAAATGCCAAACTGAACACCCGCCTGGTGGAAATGGAACGCCAGATGCAAATAGAGCACTCCGCCAATACCGAGCTGGAGAAGCAGCTGAAGATCCTGAACGACGAAAAGACCCACATCAACGAAGACTTGGCGTTTTTCCAGAACCTGACCCAATCCGGCAACCGCGAGGAAAACCTCACCATCCAGCGCCTCAAAGTGACGCACGATACCCTGCCCGGCGAATATCACTGTAGCCTGCTGCTGGTGCAGGGCGGGCAGCGCGCCAAGGATTTCAAGGGAAAGCTGCAATTTGTGGTGAACGGTATCCAGAACGGGCAAAGGGCGGTGCTGGTGATCCCGGCGGACAAGTCCCCGGAAATTGCTGCATATGAGCTTGATTTCAAGTATTATCAACGCATAGAGCGCAGTTTCAAGCTCCCTGCCGGAATGGCTTTCGAGAGCCTGCAAGTGCGTATATACGAGCACGGGGCCAACGAGCCCAAAGTCAAACAGGAAGTCACATTGTCCTGAAGCGTAAGGAAAATATCATGTTCAACAAGCAACATACCAAACCTCAAAACCGCATCGATACCCTGATAGGCGCCGGAACCCGGATAGACGGCAACATCCAGTTCAGCGGCGGCCTGCGCGTGGACGGCGAAATCAACGGCAACATCACAGCCCCGACCGACAAGCCCAGCACGCTGGTCTTGAGCGAACACGCCAAGGTCAAGGGCGAGATCAAGGTTTCCCACCTGGTGGTCAACGGCACGGTGACCGGGCCGGTGCGAGCAACCGAATACCTGGAACTATTGGGCAAAGCGAATATCACAGGTGATGTCCAGTACGGAACGATGGAAATCCACCTGGGAGCAACCATCAGCGGCAAACTGACACACCTTCAGGCTGAGGGTGTAGCGGACGAGAAAGTGGTGGCGCTCAAGATGGGGAACAACGAATAACCCCATTGCCCGATCAACCATCGCCTGAATGTATTAACGGCAAAAATCGCCAAGGAGATAAAACATGAACGCAGTAACCGAAGCAGTGGCAGATGTACCGGATTTGCTGATATTCACCGACAACGCAGCCAACAAGGTCAAGCAATTGATCGAGGAAGAAGGCAATGACGAGCTCAAGCTCCGCGTATTCGTCACCGGCGGCGGTTGCTCAGGCTTCCAGTATGGCTTCACTTTCGACGAGGTGGCCAACGAGGACGACACCGTGCTTAACAAGAACGGCGTGCAATTGTTGATCGACCCGATGAGCGCCCAATACCTCACCGGCGCCGAAATCGACTACAGCGAAGGCCTGGAAGGCTCCCAGTTCGTCATCAAGAACCCGAACGCCACCACTACCTGCGGCTGCGGCTCCTCCTTCTCGGTTTAAACTCAACCGTAAACCATCAAATGCCCTCCCCCGGAGGGCATTTTTGTTTGCCGAAATCAATACAATAAGTTGATTTTATGCATTACTTACATCATTAACTTCAACGGCCCGCCAATAAAAAGCGATACCCCAACAAATTACTTGACTATTTCTGTATTGTTTAGTAATTTACTCAACAACTGCTCGGGAATCATTTCTGGGCAGGATCAGAGGCGCAAATCTGCAAATGGCAAACCTGTCGAAAGGCAGGGACGCAAAGTTACCGGTCTAACGGGCTTCACCGCCCTATGATAGCGGGGCCGCCAGATAAAGCGTAAGCAGTAATTGGTCCGGCACGAATCGGGGGCAAACCCGTTCGACCAAGCAAGTCGAAGCTCATGATTAAATTCATGTTTCGGCGGGCTCAGCACGAATGCGCAAAGTTTTCAATTTGCGCCGGGTCAAACACGCACCCACCAGGTGCGGCTGCCAGCTTGATCTCGCCCTGGCTATCCGGCAACGCCGCAGGTTTGAGTTTTGAAACCAAAACTTGAACAAGTGAGGCAACCATGTCGTTTAGCCAAACCCGGGCCCTGCCGCCCTCCCCCATACCCCATGACCAGATCAAGTGGCTGATCGCCGCCAGTTGCCTGGTCGCCGCTAGCTGTCTGGTGCTGCCTTCCGCCGCCCATGCCGGCATGCAAGACATCGAATCGGCCAACAACCAGGTGAGCGCGCAATTTCAGCGCAGCATGGTCAATTACACCGAAACGACCAATGAGCCGGGAGGCAGCGAGGTACTGCTCGATAATGAAAACGGCGGCATCAACGGATACGGCATAACCGGCTCGGTAATGAAAAACCTGTGGCTGGGAAATGACTACCTGCATGCCCAATACAACTCGGTTTCCGGAAATACCAACTATACCGGCGGAACCCTGACCAACCCCGCATTCGGCAGCGCCATCGGGGAATCCGGCGCAAGAATCAGGGACTACAGCATCCGCTACGGCGCCGGGTTTCCCCAGGATCGCGAAACCATGCTCACGTTATACACCGAGCTGGGACACCACAAATACCTGCGTACCCTGGGCCTGGGCACACCTGGCGCCTATCGGGAAACTTACTCGCACAACTATTTCGGCATCGGCGCCCTGATGCAATATTCCTCAATTGAAAAATGGGTGTTCTCCCTCAACGCCCTGCTCGGCCACACCTTCCAATCGCGCATGGACGCCGTGTTTCCCGCCCCATTCAACGGGCTTTCCGCAAGACTTGGTGATTCCAGCCTGGAAAGGCTGGGCTTCCAGGTGGACTATGCAATGACCAAACACCTCCACGCCAACGCCGGAGTTGAATTGACTGCCTGGAGCTACGGCGCCAGCACAAGCCAGCCGGTAGCTGCCGGAGTAAATCTCTATGAGCCTAACAGCACCACTTTCATCACCACCGCCCGGGTGGGAATAGGGTATGCTTTTTAAAATTAAAACCTTGCGGGAAGGCCATCCCAGCCAAAACCTGCTGTTGTGAACGTCCCAAAAAAACACCCCTGAACCTTGGGGGGGAACAGGGGCCAACGTCTTAACAAAAGGGGGGGATGTTAAGACGTCACGCTTGAAGAGGAGAGTCGTGAGTGTGCATATTGCACGACAATTAATAACCATGATATTGGTACAAGTACTTACGTACAACTACTTAAATAAAAGCGATAATTGTGAGCAATTGCCAAGCACCGGAAGTCGTCTTTCCTCTCAAAAATTCCAGCCCCTTTTCGAAACAACAAGCAAGCTTAACTCTAGCCCGCCCGCGCCTGTTCCAACAGCGATTGCAAATGGCATGTGATGGGAGTAACCTTTTGCCAAGATACATTCAAAATGTGCCGCCTCCCAGGGCACGCGATCCAGTCTGTTTGAGCCGCAACCGGCGGCCCGCATATTCAAACAGGAGGACATCATGATCCGCAATCCCATAGACATCGCCAGCCGCGTAAGCCCTGAGCTGTCCATCTTCATCGAAAACATGATTGATCGCTTGGACACCACCGAGCCGGTGACACTAGGCTCGGTACGCTCTTTCATCGCCAACGATTTGCCTAGGGAAATCGCCGAAGATGAGCACCTGCACCACTTCGACAACGCCGAATCGCTGAATGACGAGCTGGATGCGCTGATCGAAGGATTTGGAGAATCGGCATCGGCGGAGGATTTTGTTTACGCCTATGCCGGTGAGGCGCTTTCCAGAGCGATCGAAACCGTCGCCAACGACGAGAACCGGGAAAACCCGGCCACCCTCGGCGCGGTGAGGGACGCCCTGAATTCCGGCCTGGCCGCTCGTCTGGTCGGCGACGGCGGCCTGGAAGACGACGAAGCGGAAATGCTCATGCCCGAACTAGACGCCCTGATAGAACGTTTCGGTGCAGATGCCGTGGCTGAAAATTTTTTGCGCTACGAATAGCGCGCCTGCGCTGACCCGTCACGGCAAGGTAACTGGAGGCCCGCGATGATAGACCTCTATTACTGGCCCACTCCGAACGGCCACAAAATGACCATGTATCTCGAAGAAACCGGGATCGAATACCACATCATCCCGGTGAACATCGGCGCCGGAGATCAGTTCAAGGCCGCGTATCTCAAGATCAGCCCCAACAACAAGATGCCCGCAATCATAGATCACGCGCCAGCGGACGGCGGCGATGCCATCTCCGTCTTCGAGTCGGGCGCGATCCTGGTTTACCTTGCGGAAAAAACCGGGAAGCTGATGCCACAAGACCTGCGCGGCCGCAAGACCACGCTGGAATGGCTGTTCTGGCAGATGAGCGGCCTGGGCCCCATGGCCGGGCAAAACAACCACTTCGCAAGCTACGCCCCCGAGAAGATCCCCTACGCCATCGAGCGCTACGTGAAAGAGACAAACCGCCTGTATGGCGTGCTCGACCACAGGCTGGAGGGGCGCGAGTTCATCGTGGGCAGCGACTACACCATTGCTGACATCGCCGCTTACCCCTGGATCGTGTCATGGAAGACGCAGCAACAGAACCTGGACGATTTCCCCAACCTCAAGCGCTGGTTCGAGGCCATCGGCAACCGACCGGCGACCCGCCGCGCCTATGCCAAGGCCGAACCCTACTCTCACCGGCCCGCGATGACCGAAGAAAGCAGGAAAATCCTGTTTGGCCAGACGGCGGCAAGCGTCCGCGCGCAGGGCAAAACCAACTGATGGCACATCGTACTCAGGCTGGGGAGAGGCACATACCTCCGCGTCAAGTAAAGTAGGAGGCAGAGTTAGTAAACTCTGCCCCAGCTTGCCGCGATTTCCCGGCACGAAAAAGCACAGCACGACAAACCAAAACCAGTATGGGTAGCTCAGTTAGCCCCCTTAAATGGAATATGGCTATTCAATCCTGATGGTAAAATCATGCATAAAACAGAAAGGCCGTTTCGGCCAAATTCTACCCGTTCAGATGCCAGCCCTGCTTGCTGATATTTGCCAATTGATTTGAATTGTTGTCTGCGGCACTTCGTTTAAGGGGTCTTCCAGATTTTCGAATATGTCGAATAATTCGAATAAAAAAGCGGCTATAGAATCTTTGCAGTTACAACATTTGCTGTCCATCAGCAATGTGTCGCTGGTTATCAGCGTTCTTCTCGCCTTGATTCTTGTTTATATGCAATGGGAAGTGATTCCCGCCCCCAAGCTCCTTATCTGGTGTCCCTTCATTGTTTTAGCCTTTCTGGCAAGAACCGCCCTTATTTTTGCTTATCAGGGCTCCCCGGCGAAAGACGGCTTCGCTATTCATAATCGGCTGATGAAGTTTCGCGTGGTCATTTTTGCCTCCTCTTTGGCGTGGGGCTCGGCTGGTATTCTGTTGTTTCCGGCCAATGATACGCAACATCAGATGTTCCTGATTTTTATGCTGGCAGGGTTGACGACAGGCGGCGTGACTTCATTTTCGGCAGACCTGCCCACTGCAACCATTTTTTCAGTCTCGGTCAACGTACCGCTCATCATTCGCCTTTTGATTGCCGGTGACAATATGTCATTGGCAATGGCCATGGCGGTGACGTTGTATCTTGGTTTCATGATCGCAAGCTCACAGCGCACCAACCGGAGCATCCTGGAGAATCTCTCCCTGCGCCTGGACGCTGCTGCGCGCGAAGAAACGCTGAAAGTAAGCGCGTTGAGATACCAGTTGTTGTTCCAGAGTTCGCGCGATGCCCTTATGGTTCTGGCGCCGCCATTGTGGAAATTCACCGGAGCGAATCAGGCTACACTGCAATTGTTTGGCGTATCCAGCGAAGCGGAATTCACCGAATTTTGCCCATGGGACGTATCGCCCGAGAGACAGCCCGATGGGGCAATCTCAAGGGATAAGGCCCATGAAATGATCGCGCTGGCCACAAGCAAAGGCTCCCATTTTTTTGAATGGGAATACCGGCGGCTGAACGGGCAGGCATTCCATGCCGATGTGCTGCTGAACCGCATGGAAGTGGGAGATGAAACATTCCTGCAGGCCACTGTTCGCAACATCAGCAAACGCAAACAGGCCGAGGACAAATTGGCGCTTTTCCGTTTTGCCATCGACAAGAGCACGCTGCCGCTTTACTGGATCACTAAAGACGGACAATTTTTTGATGTCAATGAAAAGGCATGCAGCCAATTGGGATATACCCGAGAGGAATTCATAGGCAAGTTTATCTGGGATATTGACCCGGATTACAAGCCGGGAGATAGGCCCAAAGCATGGTCCACCATCAAGGAAGAGAAAATAAGCACCTTTGAACGACGGCATCGCCGCAAAGACGGCACAATGATTCCCGTTGAAATAACCGCGAATTTCATTGCATACGAAGGCAAGGAATTCGTTATCACATTTGCCCAGAATATCATCGAGCGCAAGCTGGCCGAAACCGATCTTCGCATTGCCGCCACAGCCTTTGAATCCCAGCAACCCATCATCATCACTGACTTTAAGAGTGTAATTCAACGGGTCAACAAAGCATTCACAAATTCCACCGGCTATGCGCCCGAGGAAGTCGTGGGACAAACACCGCGACTATTCAAATCCGGCATTCACGATGCGAACTTCTATCAGGCAATGTGGGATTCCATCGCGCAAAACGGGACCTGGCAGGGAGAAATATGGGATCGGCGCAAGAATGGCGAGATCTATCCCAAGTGGCTCACCATCTCCTCCGTCAAAGGGGATGACGGGATAGTCACTCATTACGTAGGGACACATCTGGACATCACCGAGCGCAAGGAGGCGGAGGCAAAAATCAGGCAGTTGGCCTTCCATGACCCACTCACTCAGCTGCCCAATCGCCAGCTTCTGCTGGACCGGTTGCGCCATGCACTGGCTTCCAGTGTCCGCAGCGGCCGCAAGGGCGCACTGCTGTTCATCGACCTCGACAACTTCAAGACCCTCAACGACACCCTGGGCCACGTCATGGGAGACATGCTGCTGAAACAAGTAGCCGAGCGGCTGGCCACCTCGGTGCGCGAAGGCGACACCGTTGCGCGCCTGGGCGGTGACGAATTCGTGGTGATGCTGGAAGACCTGAGCGAACAGGCAATCGATGCAGCCGAGCATGTTGAAGTGATAGGCGAGAAAATCCTTGCCGTGGTGAGCGAAGATTACCGGCTCGGCACACAGGCCTATCGCATCACCACCAGCATAGGCGCCACCTTGTTCCTCGACCACCAGCAGGATACCGAGGAGCTCTTGAAGCAGGCCGACATTGCCATGTACCAGGCAAAAAAAGCGGGCCGCAATACCCTGCGCTTTTTCGACCGCAAGATGCAGGAAGCCATCAACACTCGCGTGGCGCTCGAGGGCGAATTGCAAAAGGCGCTTGATGACCGGCAATTCCGGTTGCACTACCAAGTCCAGGTGGATAGCTCCGGCCGTGCATTTGGCGCAGAAGTGCTGCTCCGCTGGATTCATCCCGAGCGTGGCATGGTATCCCCCGCACAATTCATTCCGCTGGCAGAGGAAACCGGCTTGATCCTGCCGATAGGTCTTTGGGTGCTGGAAACCGCCTGCACCCAGCTCAAGTCATGGACTCAGCAAGAACAAGCCCGGAATTTAGTTCTTTCGGTGAACATCAGCGCCCGGCAATTCCATCAGACTTGTTTCGTGGAACAGGTACGGGCTGCGGTGAAGCGCCACGCCATCAATCCAAATCTGCTCAAGCTCGAACTCACCGAAAGCCTGCTGCTGGAAAACACCGAAGATACCATCGCCACCATGAACGACTTGAAAGCAATCGGCGTACAGTTGTCGCTGGACGATTTCGGCACCGGCTATTCGTCCCTGCAATACCTCAAGATGCTGCCGCTGGATCAAATCAAGATCGACAGATCCTTTGTGCAAGACATCACCACCGATGCCAACGATGCCGCCATCGTGCAGACCATCATCGCCATGACCGAAGCGCTGGGCCTGGATGTGATCGCGGAAGGAGTCGAAACAGAAGAGCAGCTTGAGTTCCTCAATTTGCGCGGATGCAGCGCCTACCAAGGGTACTTGTTCGGGAAACCGGTGTCGATCGAAGAGTTTGAAGCGAAGCTTAGACAGGCATGATGGCCAATAATGGCAATCAAGAAGTTAGCTCAGACTCGAATAACGCATGTTAAATCGAGTCTGAACCAATTTGCGGGTGGCTACTTGGCGTCCTTATCAATTCCGAACTTGCTGCTTTCCGCTGTCTTGAACGTGGCTTTGGCGCTGGAGATCACGCAGTTGTATTCCTGACCTTTCGGGCCATAAACTACAAACGTGCTCTTGGGATCGGTGAATTTCTCGCTGATGGAGAATAACACGGCGTATGCCTCGGGAAGCTCAGCCGGCTTGAATGTGCCAAAGGCATAAGTCTTCGCGATGCCGAGCGCATTCAAATTGACAGTGAGTTCCAGCGGTTGCGTGCTGTGCGGGCTCGGGAACATTGATTTCGCCGACATCATCAGAGTCTTGGTGTTGATGGAATAATCAGTCTTCACCTTCATTCCGATGTATTTGGAATTGACGCCGGAAAGCTGCTTTTTGCAAGCCGCGTCATGTTTCGGGTCGGCTGCGCCAGTCGATTGCACAGCATGAACAAACTGCAGCTTAACCGTGGCGCTTCCTGTACGCGCATCGCCGTCCATTTTGTCTGCTGCCGAGGCGGGAAGTGCAAAGCCCGTTGCAACAATGCCTGCTGCCAAAACCGCCGATGAAAAAATGCTATTGGTATTCATAATGCATATGCTCCCTTGTTGGTTTAAAAATTAATACAACGTACAAAAACCGGCCAAACCAAGAATT
>JBGPSQ010000056.1:0-13619 GCA_041490205.1 Gallionellaceae bacterium | reverse complement strand
TGGATGTCGGCGGCGGTGTGCATGATGCGCAATTCGCCCTGGGCGACATGGGAGAACTTCTCCATGTCGCCGTCCAGCTTCCTGCCTGCCTGCAATGCGTCCAGCAGCCATGTGCGGCGATTCGCTTCGTCCAGCCCCGCATAACCCGGCTTGTTGGCGCCGTGCGTAAAGAGTTCGTCCACCACCTGTTCATGGATGGCGCTGTGCTGGCGCATATCCAGCGGCGCCAGATGAAAACCGAAGACCTCGGCCGCGCGGCGCAGGTTGGCCAGACGGCCGCGCGCCAGTGAAACCGCATGGTGCTGGTACAGCGAGGCGATCAGCATATCCAGGTCGCCGATGAATTCGAGGGCGTCCGCATAGGGCGCAGCTTCGTGGTCATCGGGCAAAACCTGGGGGACGCGGTGTCCCAGGTGCTTGGCGGTGGCGGCCACGCGCGCATGGATGGCAGTGAGCGCGCGCCGGTAAGGCTCGTCCTCCCTGCTGGCGGCGGTATCTGAAGATTGCGCGGCAAATGCTTCCAGTTCCGGGCTGACTTTCACCAGGCGCGAAGACAGCGAAAGGCGGCGGCCCAGGGTGAGCGTCTCCGACAGGTAGTGTTCGAAAATCAGCGCCGAATGGCGGTCGGCGGCATCCCGCATCACATCGTGGGTGACGAACGGGTTTCCGTCCCGGTCCCCGCCTATCCAGCTCCCGACGCGCAGAAAAGGAGGAACGGTGATGGGCTTGCCATGGCGCAGCTCAAGCTGCTTTTCCAGGTCGGCATAGATTTTCGGAAGCTCGACGAGGAAGGTGTAGCGGTAATACTCCAGGCCGTTCTTGATCTCGTCCGGCACGGTCAGCTTGGAGGTGCGCAACATGCGCGTCTGCCACAGTATCAGCACGAAACGGTGCAGCGCCTCCTCGTTGTCGGCCGATTCCTCCGGCGTCATGTCCTTGCGGTCGCGCTCGGCCAGCAGGCTGGAAATGATTAGCTGGCAATCCAGGATGCTCTTGCGCTGGACTTCCGTGGGGTGCGCGGTCAAAACCGGGGAAATCAGCGCCTGGTCGAAGAACTTCTGCAGCGCGGCGGCATCGAGTTGCTTCTCCTGCACCCGGTCCAGCGCCAGGCGCAGGCTGCCGTCCTGCGGCGGCGATCCGGCCTTGAGGTGCGCGCGGCGGCGGCGGTTGTGATGAAGGTCTTCCGCGATATTGGATAGCTGCGAGAAATAGCTGAAGGCACGCACCACGGCAAGGGTGTCGCGCGGAGACAAACCGTCCAGCACTTGCTCCAGCTGATGGCGGTCGCGCTCATCCTGGGTCTTGCGGAAGCGAACTGCGGCGCGGCGCACGCCCTCGATCAGGTCAAAGGCTTCATTCCCCTCCTGCTCGCGCAGCGTATCGCCCAGGATACGGCCCAGCAGGCGAATATCCTCGCGCAAGGGCAGGTCTTTACTGGAAATATCCGCAGGCGCGGCCAACAAATTCATTACGTTCTTTACCATATCTTGGACATCGGCGCGCACGCATCCCGCTATGCTAGAATGCGCCGCAAACGGATTTAATCAAACAGACATCGGGCAACAAATCAGGAATATCCAATGAGCCAAGCAATCCCGGCGCACCGCGCCCCCGCAAAACTGGTCATCGCCTCGCGCGAAAGCGCATTGGCAATGTGGCAGGCAGAACACATCCGCGACCGGCTGCGCGCATTATACCCAGAAACGACAGTCAGCATATTAGGCATGACAACCCAGGGCGACCGCATTCTGGACGTGACTTTGTCCAAAATCGGCGGTAAGGGCCTGTTTGTCAAGGAACTGGAGACCGCGCTGGAAGACGGCAGCGCCGACCTGGCCGTGCATTCCCTGAAAGATGTGCCCATGGTCTTGCCCGAAGGGTTTGTCCTGGCCGCCATCGGCGAGCGCGAAGACCCGCACGATGCCTTCGTGTCAAACAACTTCGAGAATCTGGCCGCGCTGCCCGCGGGCAGCGTGGTGGGCACATCCAGCCTGCGCCGCGAAAGCCAGTTGCGCGCCCGTTTCCCCCACCTCAAGATCGAGCCGCTACGCGGCAACGTCCAGACCCGGCTGCGCAAGCTGGACGAGGGGCAATATGCCGCCATCATCCTTGCCGCCGCAGGATTGAAGCGCCTCGGGCTGGGCAGCCACATTCGCGGCATCATCTCCAGCGAAGAGAGCCTGCCTGCGGTGGGGCAGGGGGCGCTGGGCATCGAATGCCGCGCCGACCGTGCCGACGTGATCGCCTGCTTGCAACCGTTGCACCACGCCGATACCGCCGCCTGCGTGCTGGCTGAGCGTGCGCTGAGCCGGGCACTGGGCGGCAGCTGCCAGGTGCCGCTGGGCGGCTTCGCCGAAGTGAAGGGAGGCCAGCTGCGCATGCGTGGCTTCGTCGCCAGCCCGGACGGAAAACGCATGATGCAGGCCGAAATGATGGGCGACATCGCCTATCCGGAAGCGCTGGGCAACAAGATCGCCGAGGAGTTGCGCGCCCAGGGCGCGGATGTGATTCTTGCAGAGTTGGCATTGTGAAACCTAAGCCACGGATTAGCACGGAATTACACGGATGAAAGACGGGATTATCCGTGACCATCCGTGTTAATCCGTGGCTGGATTGCTTCTTATGGATAAGTTTCCATTTTCGGAATGACACTCTCACTGCCCCTTGCAGGACTAAAAATCGTCGTCACACGCCCGCGCGACCAGGCCGGGCAGATGATGCACGGCATAGAACAGGCGGGCGGCACCGCCATCCTGTTTCCGTTGCTGGAAATATCGCCCATCTCCGACCCGGCGCCGCTGAACCAGCTAGCCGCCCGCCTACATGAATTCAACCTGGCGATTTTCATCAGTCCAAACGCCGTGCGCTATGGCATGGCAGCCATCCGCACTGCGGGCGCGTTGTTGCCGGAAGCCCTGAAGGTTGCCACGGTCGGGCTGGGAAGCGAGATGGCCTTGCGCAAATTGGGCGTTGCCAATGTCATGGTTCCCGCTAAACATTTCGACAGCGAAGGCTTGCTCGCTTTGCCCGCATTGCAGGATGTGCGCGGCTGGCGCATTGCGATTTTTCGCGGCAACGGGGGGCGTGAGTTGCTGGGCGATACACTCAAGGCGCGCGGCGCGCAGGTCGAATATGCGACTTGTTACCAGCGCGCAAAACCCACGCATGACGTGAGCGAGTTGCTGGAGGCAAACGCGGATGCGCTGACCGTGACCAGCAGCGAGGCATTCGCGCATTTATGGAGCATGTTGGACGAGCCAGCCAGGAAACGGCTCGCGGAAGTGCCGCTGTTCGTGCCGCACGAGCGCATCGGCTCGATGGCGCGCGCCGTGGGCTGGGGCACCGTCGTGCCTACCGCCAACGGGGATGAAGGCATGCTCGCAGGTTTGATTGCATGGGCCAATAGCCGCGAAAAGTAGGCCGCCACCGCAGCCTGCGGCCTTATGCCTTGGGTGCGAACGAGAAAGTGTCGGAGAAGAATTCTTCCTGCGGCAGCCCGCGCTGGGTCGTGAAATCGCGATGCGCGGCCTCCACCACCACCGGCGCGCCGCAGACGTACACCTGATGTCCGGCCAGGCTGGAATAGTCTTCCAGCACTGCCTGATGGACGAAACCCGTGCGCCCCGGCCATGACTCTTCGGAAACCACCGGCGTAAATTTGATCCCGCGCGCCTCCCATTCTCGCACTAGGTCCAGCATATAGAAATCGGACTGTACGCGCACGCCCCAGTAGATATGCATGGGACGCGATACGCCGATTTGCAGCGCATGCTCGACAATCGCCTTCACCGGCGCAAAACCGGTTCCGCTGGCGACGAACAATATGGGCTTGGTCGAGTCCTCATGCAGGAAAAAGCCACCCAGCGGCCCCTTGATGCGCAGGATGTCGCGCTCCTTCATCTCAGTGAACACATGATTGGTGAAAGTTCCGCCGGGGATGTTGCGGACGTGCAGTTGCAGGAACTCGTCGTCATGCGGGGCATTGGCCAGGGAAAAACTACGCGGCTTGTCGTCCTTCATCAGGATGTCGATATACTGTCCGGCCAGGAATTGCAGGCGTTCGTTGGCGGGCAGCTTGAGAAACAGCACCATCACGTCATGGGCCACCTTTTCCATTTTCTGCACGCGGCAAGGCAGCGTCTTGACCGGAATCTCATTCCCGTTGGTGATCTCGTGGCTTTCTATCACCACGTCTGACTTGGGCTTGGTTTTGCAGAACAGCGCCAGGCCCGCCGCTTTTTCGGCATCGCTCAGGGCAAACGGCTGATATGTGCCGTAATCTACCTCGCCCCGCAGGATTTTTCCCTTGCAAGCGCCGCAAACGCCGTCGCGGCAGCTATATGGCATGGTGTAACCGTGGCGCAAACCTGCTTCGAGTATGGTTTCATCGGCCTCTGCTGAAAAGCTGTGGCCGCTGGGCTGGATGGTGATGGTAAATGACATTGCCGTTCTGCCTGGGATCGAAAGGCGAGATTTTACCGCATAACCGCGATGCTGATAAACGTGGATTTGGCTGGGGATTGCCTGACCCGTCAAGCCAGGCAGTCATGCGCCAAGATACGCGCGCCTTACGTCACTACTGCCCAACAAATTCTTCGCGCTGCCGGACAGCTTGATCGCCCCGCTTTCCAGTACAAAGCCACGCTGTGCAACTTCCAGGGCGAGCCTGGCATTCTGCTCGACCAGCAGTATGGCGACCCCTTGGGCGGAGATGTCGCGTATGGTCTCGAATATTTTTGCCACCGCCATCGGCGCAAGTCCCATGCTGGGTTCGTCCAGCATCAAAAGCCTGGGTCTGCACATTAGGGCGCGCGCCATTGCCACCATTTGCTGCTCGCCGCCGGAAAGCGTTCCGGCAAGCTGCACGCGGCGTTCGGCAAGGCGCGGGAACAGCGCGTACATGCGTTCGAGGTCGGCGGCGATCTGCGCGGTGTCATTTCGGGTGTAAGCGCCCATCAGCAGATTTTCCTCAACGGTGAGGCGCGCGAACACGCCCCGCCCCTCGGGCACCAGGACGAGGCCATCCTTCACGCGCCTGTGTGTGGGGATGCGTTGCAGCGATTGGCCGTTGTACCGGATCGTGCCCGATGTGGGATGCAGCAAGCCTGCCAGCGCCTTGAGCGTAGTGGATTTGCCCGCGCCGTTGCTGCCGATCAGTGCTACAAGCTCGCCGGGAGCGACATCGAGGCTGATGCCCTTGAGCGCCTGTATGCCGCCGTAGGAGACTTTGAGGTTTTCGACCGCCAGCAGGCTCATGCAGCTTCTTCTCCAAGGTAGGCTGCGATGACTGCCGGATTGCTGCGGACTTCTTGAGGTATACCTTCGGCGATCTTTTTGCCGTAGTCGAGCACGGCGACGCGGTCGCACAGGCCGAGGATGAGTTTCACGTCGTGCTCGATCAACAGCAGGGTGATGCCGCTGGAGCGTATGGTTTGCAGTAAGGCTTTCAAATTTTCGGTTTCCGTGGCGTTCATGCCTGCGGCGGGTTCGTCCAGCGCCAGCAACCTGGGCTCGGTCGCGAGCGCGCGGGCAATTTCCAGTCGGCGCTGTTCGCCATAAGACAAGTGCTTGGCCAGGGTTTGCGCGGGTCTTTCTATGCCGACGTAACGCAGCAGCTCTTTCGCGCCCCGCTCGATGGAGCGCTCCTCTTCTTGCGTGGCGCGGTTCCGCAACAGCGCGCCAAACACGTTCGCGCGCGTGCGCACGTGGCGCCCAACCATGACGTTCTCCAGCGCTGTCATGTTGGCGAACAGGCGAATGTTCTGGAAGGTGCGAGCGATGCCGGCTGCGGCAAGCAAATGCGGCTTGCAGCGCGCGTAGACAACGCCGTCGAAGGTAAATTTGCCTGCGTCTAGCTGATACAGGCCGGTGACAATGTTGAACAGCGTGGTCTTGCCCGCGCCGTTGGGGCCGATCAGGCCGTAGATTTCGCCGCGCTTGATGTGCAGCGAGACATCGGACAGTGCGGCAAGTCCGCCGAAACGCTTGCCGATGCCGGACAATTCGAGCAATGTATCACTTGTTGCTGTCATACACCGTATCCTGCTCCTGCTTCACCACATCGTCGTCCTCGTCCGTAAGTTCGCGGCGGCGTTGCGTGGAGGGCCACAATCCGGCTGGCCGCCACAGCATTACCAGCACGAGCGCCAAACCGAACATCAGCATGCGCAGGCTTTCCGGATCAATGATCGATTTGCCGAAAAGGGCTTGCTGCACCGGGCCCGCGCCATGGCGGAAGGCCTCCGGCAGCAGCGTCAGCAACACGCCGCCCAGCACTACGCCCCAGATGTTGCCCATGCCGCCCAGCACCACCATGCACAGGATCATGATGGATTCCATCAGGCCAAAGCTCTCCGGACTGATGAAGCCCTGGAAACCGGCAAACAGGCCGCCGGAGATGCCGCCGAAAGTCGCCCCGATGGCGAAGGCCAGCAGTTTGACGTTGCGCGTGTCGATGCCCATCGCTTCGGCTGCCACCTCGTCCTCGCGTATTGCCATCCAGGCGCGGCCGATGCGCGAATTTTCCAGGCGCCGCGATACGAACACCACCAGCAGGGTGAAAGCCAGGAACAGGTAATAATAAAGATGCACCGAGGGTATTTCGATGCCAAATAGCCGATGTGCCGTCCCGAAAGAAAAGCCGCCGGTCTGCACCGGGTCTATCATGCTTATCCCTTGCGGGCCATTGGTGATGTTGACCGGAGCATTGAGGTTGTTCATGAAGATGCGGATGATTTCGCCAAAGCCCAATGTAACGATGGCGAGATAGTCGCCGCGCAACTTCAAGGTGGGCGCACCAAGCAGCACACCGAAAACACAGGCTAACAGGGCCCCCAGCGGCAACACCACCCACACCGGCCAGTGCAGTCCGAGCTGTGGCGAAGACAGCAGCGCGTAGTTGTAGGCGCCTACCGCGAAGAACGCAATATAACCAAGGTCAAGCAAGCCCGCGTAACCAACCACGATGTTGAGCCCGAGTGCGAGCATGATGTAGAGCAGGGCGAAATCCGCAATGCGCACCCAGCCGTGCCCAAAAAGAGCGTCGATGGCGAACGGCAGGAGCAGTAGAGCCGCGGCGAGTACGGCAAACACCGGCCTGAATTTTGCACCGAACCTCATGCGCGCTCCGCCACGCGTTCGCCCAGTAATCCGGACGGCCGGAAAATCAGCACTGCGATCAGCACGAAGAACGCAAATACGTCCTGGTAATTGCTGCCGAGGAAGCCGCCGGTCAGGTCGCCAATGTAGCCGGCGCCCAGGCTTTCGATCAACCCCAGCAGCACGCCGCCCAGCATTGCGCCGCGCAGGTTGCCGATGCCGCCGAGCACCGCGGCAGTGAAGGCTTTCAGTCCGAGCAGGAAGCCCATGTAGTAGTGGACGATGCCGTAATTTGCGCTGACCATGAGTCCCGCCACCGCGGCGAGCGCGGAGCCGATCATGAAGGTGACTGAAATCACGGAGTTGATGTCCACGCCCATCAGCATCGCAGCCGAGGGATTCTCGGCCACGGCGCGCATTGCGCGACCCAGGCGCGTGCGATGTACCAGCAGCATCAGTCCTGCCATCATCAAGAGCGCTGCCAGCACGATGATGAGTTGAACGTCATTGATGACGGCGCCTCCAAGCGTGTGCGAGTCATGCGGCAACAACTGCGGAAAGGCGTGATACTCGCGTCCCCAGACAATCATGGCAAGATTTTGCAGCACAATGGACACGCCGATGGCGGTGATCAATGGGGCAAGGCGCGGCGCGTTGCGTAGCGGGCGGTATGCGATGCGTTCAATGACAAAGCCCAGTGCCATGCATACCGCCATCGCAGCCATCAAGGCAAGCAGCAACACAAGCAAAGGCGGCAAAGCGGCGGACAGCAAAACCTGGCTCGCTGCCAGCGCCACCATTGCGCCAACCATCACCACCTCGCCGTGCGCAAAATTGATCAGGCCGAGAATGCCATAGACCATGGTGTAGCCAAGTGCGACCAGGGCATACACGCTGCCTTGCACGAGGCCATTGAAGATTTGCTGCAGAAGTATGTCCACGGCTATCCGCAAAAAAACAGCGACACCCAAGGTGTCGCTTTGATATTCATGCCATGTGCCATCAGCGGGCCGCCGTTGGTGCGCTTCCGCCCAGGGTTTGCAGTGCCTTCCATTTGCCCTGCGTTACTTGATACAGGGTCACGGCGCCCCCCCTGAGGTCGCCTTTTTCGTCAAAACCGATCCTGGCGGTCACGCCGTTGTATTCGATTTTTCCCAGCTCCGGCAAATATTTCACCGGATCGGCGGAGCCTGCTTTCTGCATTGCGGCGATCATCACGTTTACTGCGTCGTAGCAGTACGGAGCGTACAACTGGATGGGCTGGTTGAACTTGGCCTGGTAGCGCTGCGAAAAATCCTTCCCGCCGGGCATCTGATCCAGCGGAACGCCAGGCAACGAGGCGTACGCGCCCTCGGCGGAAGCGCCGGCATTCTCGATAAACTTGGGCGTGTAGCCGCCGTCACCCATCATGAACCTTGCATCCATGGCGAGCCCGCGCAACTGCTTAAGCATCGGTGCGCCCTGCGGGTCCATGCCGCCGAAGAAAATCAGGTCGGGTTTCTTGCCCTTGATCGAGGTAAGCACGGCGGTAAAGTCCACCGACTTGTCGGTGGTGTATTCATGCGTAACGATCTGTGCGCCGTTGGCCTGCGCCGACTTGATGAACTCGTCCGCCAGCCCCTGGCCGTAGGCAGTGCGGTCATCGATCACCGCAATCCTTTTCGCGCCGAGGTTTTTCACGGCGAACTCGCCCAGCACTCTGCCTTGCTGCCCGTCATTGGCCATCACGCGAAACGCGGACTTGAAGCCCTGCGCGGTGTAAGCCACGGCGGTGGCGGAAGGGGAGATTTGCGGAATGCCGTTGTCGCTGTAAATGCGCGATGCGGGGATGGTGGTTCCGGAATTAAGGTGACCGATGATGCCGTTCACTTTGGCATCCACCAGCTTCTGCGCAACAATGGTCGCAGTCTTGGGATCGGTCTGGTCATCCTCGCTGAGCAGCTCGAAATGCGCCTTCTTGCCGCCAATCATGATGCCCCTGGCATTGGCATCCTCGATCGCCATGCGCGTGCCGTTCTCGTTATCTTTGCCAATGTGCGCTTGCGGGCCGGTAAGCGGTGCGGCAGCGCCTATCCTTATCACCAGCTCGTCGCTGTTAGCAGCGGGTGCTGTGGCATGGGTGGATGATGTTTCGGATTTGCCGCAAGCGGCCAAGGCTGCGGCGCACACGATAACCAGCGATAAACGTTTGTAAGGCATAAGAAATGCTCCAAAGGCGACGGCGGATTATGCGTAGTGCTCCTCTGATTGTCAATTTGACCCAAGAAGCGGATGACGGCAGGCTTCAGCCGTGCAACGCCCTACGCAATGCCTCGGTATAGCGTTGAAGGTCTTCGCCGGTCTTGGTTTCGGTCGCGCACACCAGCAAAGCGTGCCCCAGATGGGGGTAGTGTTCGGACAAGTCGTAGCCGCCGAGTATGCCCTGCGCCTGCATGCTCTTGAGCACACCGGCAACCGGCTTCTCCAGGCGCAGCACGACTTCATGGAAATGCGGCCCGTGGAAGGCCAGCTTGACCCCGGGAATGCCGGAAGCCTGCACCACCAGCGCAGCGGCATTCTCATGCGAAGCCGCCGCTACGCGGCGCAGGCCATCGCCGCCCAGCAGCGCCATGTAAATGGTGGCAGCCGTCACCATCAGCCCCTGGTTGGAGCAGATGTTGGAAGTGGCCTTGGCGCGGCGGATATGCTGCTCGCGCGCCTGCAAGGTCAGGGTGAAACCGGCCTTGCCGTCGAGATCAACGGTGCGGCCGATGATGCGCCCCGGCATCTGGCGCACCAGCGCCTGTTTGCAGCACATGAAGCCGAAATGCGGCCCGCCGCTGGAAAGCGGCGCGCCCAGCGGCTGGCCGTCGCCCACCGCGATGTCTGCGCCCTTGGCGCCCCATTGGCCGGGTGCTTTGAGCAAGGCCAATGCGGTGGGGTTGACCAGGGCAATGGCCAAGGCGCCTTGCGAATGCGCCCAATCCGTCAGCGCATCCACGTTTTCCAGCACACCGAAGAAATTCGGCTGCGGGATGACCAGCGCTGCGATGTCGGCGCCCGCATATTGCTGCAGCGCCTTCATGTCTATTGTGCCGCTTGCGGGGTCAAACGGGATTTCCACCAGTTCGTTGCCCTGCAGCCTGACGATGCCCTGCGCCACGCTGCGGTATATCGGCGAGACCGTGGCGGGTACCAGTATCTTGCGCGAGGTCTTGTGCGAGCGAACGGCCATCAGGATGGCTTCGGCCAGGCCGGATGCGCCGTCGTAAAGGCTGGCGTTGGACACATCCATGCCCGTGAGCGAAGCCATCATGGTCTGGTATTCGTACAGCACTTGCAGCGTGCCCTGGCTGGCTTCCGCCTGGTAGGGCGTGTAGGCGGTGTAGAACTCGCCGCGCGAGGCGATCTTCCAGACCGCCGCAGGAATGTGGTGTTCGTATGCGCCCGCGCCGATAAAATTAAGCAGCGGTGCATCCTGCGCAGCGCGCTCGGTCATCAAGCGGGTGACCTGCATCTCGTTCATCCCGTCGGGCACTGCGGTCAGCTTGCCGCTGCGCAGCGCGGCGGGAATTTCATCGAAAAGCGCGTCCAGGCTGGGCGCGTCTATGCTTTTCAGCATCGCGGCGATGTCGGATTCGGTGTGGGGGATGAATGGCATAAATACTCCGGGTCGTTAGACGTTGGACTGTAGTCGTTAGTTGGCTTTGTCCGCTGCGAGGGTTTAACTTGCGACTAACGACTATTTACTAACGACTGTTATTAATGTGCTTCGCTATCCACATGCGCCTGGTATGCGGTCGCATCCATCAGCGCGCCCAGGTCGGCCGCATTGTCCGGTTTCATCTTGAAGATCCAGGCGCCATAGGGGTCTTCGTTGAGCTTTTGCGGCGCGCCGTCCAGGTCGCCATTGGCGGCGGTGACTGTTCCGGCCACGGGCGCATAAACGTCGGCGGCGGCCTTGACCGATTCCACCACGGCGCACTCTTCACCGGCCTTCAGCTTGCGGCCTGTATCGGGGCATTCCACGAACACCATGTCGCCCAGCAGTTCCTGTGCGTGCTGGGTAATGCCTATGCTGATGCTGCCGTCCGCTTCGGTCTTGACCCATTCATGGGTGGCTGTGTATTTCAGGTTAGTCGGGTTGCTCATGATTAGTCCTCGGAGAATAAATTAAATTAGGCCCTTGCCGTTGCGTGCGAACGGATACTTCACGACTTTTGCGGAAAGCATTTTATCGCGGATCGCGACTTGTACCGTGTCGCCGATCTGCGCCCCGTTCGGCACACGCGCCAGCGCGATGGATTTTTCCAGCGTGGGCGAAAAGGTGCCGCTGGTGATCTCGCCTTCGCCCTGTGCGGTGACCACTTTCTGGTGGCCGCGCAACACCCCGCGATCCAGCAGCACCAAGCCCACCAGGTTACGCGTCGGCGGTTTCGCCAGCAACGCCGCCTTGCCGATGAAATCGCGCGGGCTGTTTAGGTCCACCGTCCAGGCCATGCCGGCTTCCAGCGGGCTGATGTTCTCATCCATGTCCTGTCCATAGAGATTCATACCCGCTTCGAGGCGCAAGGTGTCGCGTGCCCCCAGGCCGATGGGCGGAACGCCCGCCTTGTTCAGGGCATACCAGAATTCTTCCACTTTCTGTTTGGAGAGCATCACCTCGAAACCGTCTTCGCCGGTGTAGCCTGTGCGAGCAATGAAGACCCCGCCGGAATAAATAAGGTCTTTGGTTAGGTCTGACTCAAAGATTTTTCCGGTGACAGGATTCATCCACGCCGCTACGGTTGTTACGTCGGCAGCTTGGAAAGGTACCAGATGTTCGGTTTGCGCTCTAACCTCTGGCAGTACCTCCCATACCTTGGCGCGCGCATTCGGGCCTTGCACGGCGACCATAGCGAGGTCGTCGCGCGAAGTAATCGTCAGTCCGGGAGCGTGCTGCGCAGCCTGTTGCTTCATCCAGGCAATGTCCTTGTCCGCCGTGCCTGCATTCACCACGATGCGGAACCATGTTTCGCTCATGAAATAAATGATGAGGTCGTCGATCACGCCGCCTTCGGGGCGCAGCATGGCGGAGTATAGCGCCTTGCCGGGGAGGGTGATCTTGTCTGCGTTGTTTGCCAGCAGGTAGCGCAGGAAGGCGCGCACGCCGTCGCCCTTCATGTCCACCACGCGCATATGGCACACGTCGAACATGCCGCAATCTTTACGCACTTGGTGGTGTTCGTCGATTTGCGAACCGTAGTTCACGGGCATGTCCCACCCGCCGAAATCCACCATTTTCGCGCCCATGGCGCGGTGCGCTGCATTCAAAGGAGTCTGCTTTAATGTCATATTTCCATCCTTAAAACAAAAAAAGGCGCAGCACGTCATGTGCTGCGCCCCATCTGTCCTTGGTACCTGAGAGATTGCGGCGGATGCCGTGTGCCCCTTCGGTGGTCAGCAACACTCCCTCTCCCCTGCCTTCTCCCGCAAGCGGGCGAAGGTGGCAAGGACTCGCTACGCGAGTTTCATGTTCCTGACGCTCTCCAGATTTGCCTGTTCCAACGGTTCGTGGGCCTGAGCGGTTGCGGGTGTTGCGCCTTCGGCGGCGCGCCGTTTGATTATTGGCGCGCGCTCTCCCATTGGTCTTGACGGCAAACCGGACTATACCGGAAGTCGGTGCCCAGAGGAAGATGCCTGGCTAATTGGGGACTATAAGCCGTTAATATGCGAGGAACAGCTTATATCCTGCTGCCTTCAGGCCGGAGGCGTCTATAGCCAGCCGGATATTGCTTTCGCGGCTGCCTGCGAGGCCGATTTTCTCGTCGGCGGCATCCTTGAGATATTCCACCGGATGAAGCGTGCGGCGGCCCACGGGCGAGTCGTTGAAGTCGGTCAGGGTGAGTTCGAGGTTGGGATATGCCTGGGCATATGGCGCCAGGTTGTGCAGGGTGACGCTCAGCGTGATCACGCCGGGCTGTGCCGGGTCGGTCTCCAAGTTGGAAGACTCAATGCTCATCAGATCGGCATTTTTCGGCAGGGGAACCTCGCAGCGCAGCTTGGTACAGGCGGTGATCAGCGCGGGCTTGATGCCGGGCAGGCGCGCAGCCAGCTCGACGCGGAACAAATAGGTGGCCTGCGCCAGCAGCAATGCCACCGTCAGCAGGCAGGCAACCGCCCATGGCCAGGTGCGGCGCTTCTTTTCCGTCCAGTTCAGCGGCTCCCAGTCCTGTTCCTCGCCGTTGAATTCACTCTTGGGCGCTTCCACCCTGTGGACGGCATGATCTGCACCGCCGATTTCTGCAGTCAGGTCTATGGTTTCATCCGCCACTTGCTTGACGGGTTGCGGCGAAAAATCCTCCAGCACGATGGGCAGGTCAAGCTGGGGGCTGGATTCGCTGCTGGTGCGGTTTTCGATGGCATCGAATGCGGCATGGCAATGGCCGCAGCGCACCATGCCGTGATAGGCCTCCAGTTGCGCCTGGCTGGCCTTGAAGCGGGTGCCGCATGCGGGACATTGGGTGGTGGTGCTCATCGTTTCACGCCGGACAAACAAACCC
>JBGPSQ010000055.1:0-13655 GCA_041490205.1 Gallionellaceae bacterium | reverse complement strand
GACATGGCTATGATCATATTTGGCGTTGCCTATATTTTCATCATCATGGTTGGCCTGAAGGCTCACGAGAAGCTTGAAAACGGCGGTGCGTAAATAATTCTTTAAAGCTTTCTGCAAAATTTAATATTTAAGGAGGGGTTATGGCAACAATCGCTGGATTGCTTGGGGTTTTGTTGGCGTTTTCGAGCATGGTGCTTTCGGTTTACGTGCTGACGCCAAAAAAGAAGAAATAGGCCCGAATGGGTCCTAAATTGCGGTAATTTCATTTAGCCTGTTCAGGGTTTAAAGAGGAGATTCGGAATGCTCAAATATTTATTTGCTAAAAACGAGGATATCCCGTCGGGTTCGGCGGCGGTGTTCTTCGGTTTTTCTTCAATACTGTGGTTCGTGGTCGGAACCGGCTTGGGCTCGTTTAACGCAGCCAAGCTGGCATTTCCCGATTTTGTGACGGGAAATGAGTGGTTTGCCTTTGGTCATATGCGTCAAGTGCACGTTCTGGCTGTTATTCTTGGCTGGATTTCGATGGCATTTGCAATGGCCATGATGTACATCACCCCCATCCTGGGCAACATCAGGCTGTGGTCGGAAAAGCTGGGTCTGTGGAACTGTCTGCTGTGGAACATCGGGCTGTCCCTGGGGCTGACGCTGCTGTGGGCTGGTATCAGCTCCGGTCGTGAATATTCCGACTTCATCTGGCCGATTGACCTGTATGTGGCTGTGTTCATCGCAGTTCCGCTGGCAATCAACGTTTGGATGACCATCCTGACGCGTCGCGTGCAAGGTATCTATACAACCAACTGGTTCTTCGGCGCTGGCGTGTTCATGGTTATCATCGTGTATCTGACTGGTAACCTGCCTGAGTTCTTCCACCTGACCGGCCTGTCCGAAGCCTACCTGACATGGTGGTTCGCGCATAACGTGCTGGGCCTGTGGATCACTCCCGTGGCTGCCGCTATCGCCTACTTCACCATTCCTAAGGTGACCGGCAACCCGCTGTACTCTCACCGTATCGGCCACCTGCACTTCTGGTCGGTTGTGGTGTTCTACTCTACGCCTGCAGCGCACCACCTGATGTCTGCGCCGCTGCCTGAGTGGCTCAAGTCGTTCGCATCCGTGGAAGGCGTGCTGATCCTGGTGCCCGCAATTGCATTCGTGTCCAACATCCTGCTGACCATGCAGGGTAAGTGGTACATGTTCGTTGAGAGCCTGGAAGTTCGCTTCACCATCACCGGCGTTCTGCTGGCCATCCCCTTGAACATGCAGGGCGGCTTCCAGCAAACACGTGCGATTAACTGGTACATCCACGGTACGGGCTGGATTGTTGCGCATGCTCACCTGGCGCTGCTCGGCTTCTCTACCTTCCTCGAAGGTGCCGCTGTATATCTGGGTCTGCAAAGCCTGATGAAGCGCAAGCTGTATTCGCTGACGCTGGGCAATATGCACTTCTGGCTGCTGCTGATCGGCTTCTCCATTTACTGGATCTCCATGACAATCGCCGGCCTGATTCAGGGCGCAGGCAAGATCTACGAAGTGCCGTACATCGACGTCGTGATTGCCGAGCATCCTTACATGATTGCCCGCTGGCTGGGCGGTACGCTGGTGTTCATCTCGAACCTTATCTGGCTGTACAACATGTGGATGACCGCACGTGAGGGAACAGTGATCCCCGCAGGCCGCATGCCGCATGAACTGGCTTATGAGCGCTAATCCGTCGGCGAAATGGGAGAATAAATATGAACTTTAGAGAGTATAAAATCGGTTCCAGGATGTTTGGCTTCTGCCTGGGCGGTTCGATGTGCATCACGCTGTTGATGCCAAGCTTTGACTTCAGGTCTGCGACTTCCACCGAAGTCGCCCTCGACAAGCAGTTGTCGGCGGGCTGGGAAACCGGCTGGAACATCTATGACCCGTTGATGCTCGGCTCGAACAAGCCGGTCAAAGTGCTGGTCAAGGCTGATCCTAAGACAGGTACGGCTTTGACTGCGCCGGTGTATGCCTATGTATACAACCCGGGCACCCCGATGCCAAACGCTGCTGACCACCCGGGCAACCTGGGTGGCTCCGTTGAGACGCTTAGCCGCGAAAAGGGCCAGGTCACCAAGTTCGACAAGGCCACCGGTGCGGTGTACCTGATCTCGAAGGACGGTGATTCCCTGTACGTTGAAAACGTAACTGCCACCAGGAGCTGGATGCCGTCCGACGTGATGGCCAAGGCTGCTGATGCCGATGTGCAGCATGTCGGCAAGGGCAAGACCATGTTCGTGCGCGAAGGCTGCTGGTGGTGTCATACCCTGCTGCCTGAAGAAACACAGGACTGGCAGGTGTTCGGTGCGCCTCCCTACCTGGGCGACTTCAACGGCGAATCCCCAACCGCATTCGGTTCGGACCGCAAGGCCCCCGACCTGCTGCACGTTGGTTCGCGCAACTCGTCCAAGGAATGGATGATGCTGCATTTCTTCAACCCCCGTTTGGTGCAGCCGCACTCCATCATGCCTCGCTTCGACTACCTGTGGGGCGAGAAGGATGCAAGCGGCCAGGCGATTGATTTCAACAAGTGGCGCGCCGAGTATGACGAATACCGTGCAGGCAAGCGTGTCAATCCGCCGGATGTTCCTGCGTACGCGCAGAACAGCGAAATCCGCGCTTTGGTTGACTTCATGTTGAGTCTTAAATAAACAGGGGGATATGAAATGACTTGGAACTTTGATGCGCCACTGATTGGCTTGAGCGACAAGGCCAAAGCCGACAAGGACTGCGTTTTGTGGGAAGCCGAGGACCTGGGCGGTATGACCGAAGACAACAACCGCGTACCAGTGCCTATCGTCTGGCTGCTGTTGCTGACCGTGTTGACCGCGTTTGCGATCACCTTCCCGCTGTGGGGCCAGCGCCCCACAGCCGCACTGTACGCCGGCTATGCCAAGCTGGTTGACGATGCGGACGTGAAGGCGGCTGCAACCGATGCCGATGCGATGGCGAAAATCGTTTCGAAGTATCAAACCACCGGCGGGGAAGAGCAAAAGCTGCTTCAACCCCTGCTGGAGCGTCACCCGTTGAGCATGGACGATCTGCGTATCATCAAGCCGCAAATCGAACAGCTGCAGAAGGATGGCAAGCACCTCGAGGACTACACAGTCGTTGGTCCTGAAGTGGTTCGCGCCAACTTTGAAGGCAACTGGCGTGATCCTGATACAAAGAAGGACCGCGAGTTCCATCAACCATGGTGGGACAAGGGCTACACAATCGACGTATTTTATGTAATCGCCTTTTTCCTGGGCGTGACCATCACCATCAAGCGTCTGCCGCCATCCAATTGGCAGCCGCGCCATGGTCATGAGCACAAATAATAGCCGGTACTTTTAAAGGAGAGATTACATGATAGACCTCGATTACATGCCCTACGCAGTGGCAATAACGATCACCATCGCGTTCGTGCTGCCGTTTCTGTACAGCTTCTTCGTGGATAACTACGACAAGCGGTCTCCGCAAATCAGAACCGGAAAAGACTAAGCGGTTGATTCCTGTTCAATGAAGACTAGGCAATGCCGCGACATGCGGCATTGCCTTTTTATATAGGTATAGGGAAAGTTTTGATGAATGGCAGCAGTTTCGAAACGCTCCTGGCCCATCTTGGGCATGGCGGGTTTTTTTCCGTGCTTTCAGGGGCATCATCCCCCAAGCTGGACATGAGCATTGAAGGCATGCGCAGTCAGCAATTCAGCGTTGGCGTATTTTTCTTCATGTTGCTGGGCGTACTCGTGTTTTCCGGTATCATTTACGCGGTCGCGTTCGGGAGATATGCTCCCAAGACGATGAAAACGGGCGAGAAGGTCATGTTTGGCGCCATCATTCTCGGCACGGTTCTTGCCGTTGTTTTCGGCGGTATGCAACTGTTGACCGGGGATCTATTCTAAAGAAGTAGTAGGAGGAAGCATGGGTGGTATTGCTGCATATTTTAGTAGTCTGGGAGATGGCTGGACCATCTATCTCTGGCTGGTGGCCGGCGGGCTGATCATACTCGCCAGTATCTATGGCATACGCTGGGCTGCGAAAAACGAGCAGTTCGACGAAGACATCAAATATCTGGTCTTCACGGAAGAAAGCGACAAGGAGCGGATGTCTCCTGAGGAATACGCCAAGAGCCGCGAAGTTTTGGCTGCGCAGGAGAAAAGCCGCGAGCGCAGATTGCAGGAAGAGGCGGAAGCGCACAGCAAGCGAAAATGAGGCAAGGCGAGAAGATAATTCTGGCTGTAATTGTAGTCATGGTGGTGGGCACGGCAGCATACAAGATCCTTTCGCGCGAGCCAGGGCCGGATAAAGGCATCCCTTTCCACAGCACGGCATCTGCCGAACTGGCGGGTGAAGCTATGGCGATATACAAGCGCAATGACTGCAAGGATTGCCATTCATTGTGGACGGAGCGTGACATGCTCCAGGCCGTGCCTGCGCCCGCGCTGGACGGCATCGGCTCCTTGCATGATGAGGAGTGGTTCTATCGCTATTTTTCGGCGACGAACCCGCAGGAAATCATCCCCACGCGGTTGAAGAAGCAATACCGCATGCCCTCGTTCGCCAAGCTGCCCGAGCAGGAGCGGCGGGCGCTGGCGCGTTATATGGCCAGCCTCAAGGTGGATGACTGGTATCTCGAGGAAACCCGCAAGTCTGAGTACGAGAAATTGACTGGGAAAGAGTATCGCCCATGAAGACGGATCGTCTGGTAAAGGGTTTTACGGCGCTGGTGATAGGCTGTGCCCTGAATTTTATTGGTGACCGCCTGCTCGGCGTCAACATCGAACTGTTTTTGGGCTTGGACACATTCAGCTTTACCTGGATAGTGGATATGTTTGTCCTCCCCTTCTTCGTGGGTCTGGCGGTGGCAATTATTTTTGGCATGGGCGGCAAATGGTTGTGCTATTTCCCGCCATTGATCGTGCGCGCCGTAAGTTATTACCTACTGGCGCATGCAGCGTCATTGCCGCCGGATTCATCGTTGATACCAATGGGCTGGTGGGGGTTCTTTGTGATTCTTACCATGGAAGCGGCCGCATTTGGCGGCATCATGGGCGAGATCATGATCAAGGGAACATATGGCAGAAGCGCGCCCGAAACCGTATATAAAAAAGGCCGCGCAGTCGCCGACGACGAGGGCGATTCCTGAATGATTAACGAACAAGTAACACGACCGTACGTCCCATCCGGACGGGCGCGCAGAAAGCGTTATCTGTCCGCAACCCTGGTAACTTGTGTTGTCCTGCTGATGCTCGGGGGGGTAATGCATGTGATCAAGATCGGCGCCACCCGCATCGAGGATATGCGCAGGCTGGCCACATATGATCCAAAGGACATGGACAAGCACGTCCGCGCCGCTGGTGAGGACATCACCCTGCACCACGAACATGAATTTGGCGCAAATCATGCGGCCTCATACACCCCGGAGGAAGCTGAGGCATTGCTGCCCAAGGAAAAATGGGCCGAACTGGACGGCATGGTCACCATTCCTGCCGGCCCCTTTGCCATGGGCACCAATCTGGAAAGGACCGACGCACAGGATCATCCGCAGCATACCGTCAAGCTGCACGCCTACAAGATAGACAAGTACGCCGTCAGCAACGCGCAATATGCCAGGTTCGTCGCGGCTACAGGGCGCAGGCCGCCATCGAACTGGAAAAACGGCAAAATTCCCGAGACCGAGCTGCTGAAACCGGTGACCCTCGTGGATTGGTATGACGCAGCGGCCTATGCCAAGTGGGCTGGAAAGCGCCTGCCCACGGAGGCCGAATTCGAAAAGGCGGGGCGCGGTACGGATGGGCGCCGCTGGCCGTGGGGCAACACCATGGAGCCGCAACGCCTGAATACCTACTATAACGTCGGTTCTGCGACCGATGTGAATGCTTACCCCAGCGGGGCCAGCCCTTACGGCGTCATGGGTCTTTCCGGGAACGTGGATGAATGGGTGGCGGATGATTTTGTCCGCTATGAGGGCTCGGATGCGCCATCCGAATTGTTCCAGGGCAAGGTAGGCAAGGTGGCCAGCGCACAAGATCAGTCGATGAAAGTGGTGGAATTGATACCGGTGAAGCAGCGCTATAAGGTATTGCGCGGCGGATCGTGGAAAGGTGATCCATTCTCGACCGCCCTGTATCACCGCAATTATGCGTTCCCGAACTACGCCTCTGACTTTTTCGGTTTCCGTTGCGCGAAGGATGCCGCGGGCAAGGAGAAATGAACATGTACAAGATGATGAGCAAGCTTCTGCTGTTGCTGTCCATGATTTGGGCGGAAGCGGCACAGGCGACAGCGGTTGACAGCTACCACTACCTGCATGTGACGATAGGCACGCCTTGGGTCATTTTCCTGGTGCTGGCGCCCATGGTCCTGGCTCCCTTGATTTTGATGGGTGTTATGGTGTGGCGTTACGCAGAGCGCAGGAAAGGCGACGAGGGTGTGGAAGACATCGCGGCGGGGGGCAAGCAGGAATGACGCAAGCGGCAATCCAAGCGAACAGCCACGGCCAAGCGAACCTGACAGGATGGATGCGCGGGGGCATGCTGGCCTTGGTGCTGGCGCTGATGGCCTGCTTAATACCGCAGGCACAGGCGGCGGATGATACCCATCTAGCCAGCGAGGTTCAGTCCACCAACGGTGCGGCCGTGCTCGAGGCCTTCGATAAACAGCAAGTGCTGCGCGTGACACAGGCCAGCGAATTGAGCGACCACAGTAAACGCCTGATCATGTTCTCCATGGCGATACCGCTGTTCATCCTGCTGTTGATCACCGGCGGACTGGGCGTCGCCACCGGGGTGTTTGGAAAAAAGCTATTCATCCCGCACATGGTTTTCGCCGGACTTACCGTCACCATGGCCCTGGCGCATGCCATAGTCGGCTTGGTGTGGTTTTACCCTTTCTGAATCCGCAGCGGTACCGGTTAGCGACACCGATTCATGGCTGCTGAACCCATCTCTCGCAGGTTTGACATAAACCGCAAATTCGGTTTGCTTGCCGGGCTCTATGCAGTGACCGGATTGACCAGTGTCGCCTACGAAGTCTTGTGGGTGCGCATGATGTCATTGCAATTCGGCGTCAGCGTTTTCGCGGTGGTGCTCACGGTCACGGCATTCATGGCCGGCCTGGGCGCAGGCAGCCTGTACGCGGCAAAAAAAGCGGCCCAAATCAAAAAACCGTTGTTGTGGCTGGCGCTGCTGGAAGGCGGCATCGCCTGTTATGCACTGCTCCTGCCATATCTGCTGCAAGCGGCTTCTGCCGGAATAGAAGATGCGGCGGCCAAACTCACCTTGTTCCAATGGTATGGGCTGACTGCTGCTGCCTGCGGCTGCCTGCTGCTGTTGCCCGCCTTCGCGATGGGGGCGGGTTTCCCGCTCGTCATATCTGCTGCCGGTAAAGGGCCATATCGCCTGGGAAGGGTATATGGGCTGAATACGCTGGGCGCGGCGTGCGGCGCATTATTGCCGTTGTGGCTGCTGCCCGCGTTGGGGTGGAGCGGCGCCATCCGGGTGGTGGCCAGCATCGGGATATTGGCATCGGCGGCCCTGTATTGGCTTGCATCGCAGCCAGATCCGGAATCCGGTGGGGAAACCGCCACCCCCCGCCCGCATTGGTTCGCACTACTGGCCTATGGCGGCATCGGAGCGGCAAGCCTGATGCTCGAAATAGCATGGACACGCCTGTTCGGCATGGTCATGCTGCGCACCGAATATGTGCTGGCCATCATCCTGGCGGTTTTCCTGGCGGGGATAGGCATTGGCAGCCTGATAGCACCTCGGCAACACAAAAAAGGCTGGTTCATGGCTCTGCCGATTGCGGCTGGCGCCTTCTCGCTGCTGAGCCTATGGCTGCTGCCGATGCTGTCCGCGTGGATAGAGCGCACGACATTCGGCACGCTGTTCAGTGCGATGCTGCTGCAGGGCCTAGCGCTGATGTTGCTAACCCTGCCGGTGACGCTGGCCCTGGGCGCATGGTTGCCGCTGTTGAACGCCCGCCTGAACGGCGGCGGCATGTGGCTGTACGGTGCCAACTCCCTGGGCGGCGCACTCGGCGCGGTCATGGCCGGCCTGATATTGATCCCATCTGTCGGCAGCGCGGGAACCATTGTGGCCGCGGCGCTGATGCTGGCGATCGTGGGCCTGTCCTGGGCGGAATCGCGCGCCGCATGGATTGCCGTCCCCTTGCTTGCAGCGGCGGCATGGCCGGTGACCAGCCTGCCGCAGGTGAGCGCGCTGCAACCGCAGGCGCAAGCGGGCAGCCGCAACCTGTCCCTGTACGAAGATGCCGTCTCGATGACCCATGTGGTGGAGCAGCGCGACGGGCAACGCCTGTTGCTTACCGACCTGCAAAGGATGGACGCCTCCACCGAGCCTACGGCAGTATTTGTGCAGGCTAACCAGGCGCGGTTGCCCTTGCTGTTGCAAGGGCAGCCGCGCTCGGTGCTGTTTCTAGGATTGGGCACGGGCATATCCGTGTCGGGTTCGCTGCCGTTTCCCGATCTCAAGCGAAGCGCGGTGGAGCTTTCGCAAGGCGCAATCACCGCTTCGACCACATGGTTTGAACCTGCCAACCACGGTGCCATGGGCGAGACCCGGCTGGTGCGCGATGACGCGCGCCGCTTCCTCAGCGCTACGCCGGAAAAATATGACGTCATCATCGGCGACGTATTTCATCCCGATCTGGCGGGAGTCAGTTCCCTGCTGTCCTTGCAACAGTTTCAGCGCGCCCGTAATCGCCTGAACGATAACGGCCTGTTTGTGCAATGGCTGGCACTCAACCAATTCGACGCCGGCTCGCTGATCGTGGTCCTGCGCACCTTCCGCAGCGCTTTTCCCGATGCGCAAATGTTCCTGGATGGCATGCACCTGGCGCTGGTCGGCCCCAAGGGAAAATTCATGGGCGCGCAAGGCGTGGCGCTCAATATGCGGCGCATGACTGCCGCACAATTTGAAGCGGCGACGGCGGGCGAGGGCGGCTGGACCTGGCTGGGGCGCTATTGGGGACCCATACCGGATAGCCGGGGGCCGGTACAGGACGAGTGGTCACCGGTGATCGAATTCCGTCTGCCGCGCGCGCGTTATGCCGGGAATCTGGATGTCGCAGCCACCCTGCAAGTGTTGCTGCAAGCCCGTCCGGACATGCAAACTGCCGCCAGCCTGCTCGGCGTGCCGGCAGACAGCCAAGCGTTTGAACGCGCTTATGGCGCGACAGAATTGATGGTGCGCAGCTGGGTTGCAGCTATGCAAGGCGGGGCTCCGCAGGCAACCCGCATGATGAGGCTGGCTTACCAGGCCAACCCCAAGGATCGCTGGGTCGCCTATGCGCTGGCGGACAGCATGTATGCCGCCCTGGGGCAGGCGCGGCAGTTCGGCATAGGGGAACAAGAGGCACTGGAACATATCCTGCGCCTGAACCCGGAACATGTGGAATCCCTGCGCGCATTGTGGCGGTTGCAGAGCGGCGCGCACGATGCCCAGGCGGAGGCTACACGCGTTCGTCTGCTGGCCATCAGCCCCCTGGACCGTGAAGCGCGCGCGGAGCCGAAAATTGGTTTACCATGAACGGTTCCCTGAAGAATTCCAGGGCCCTCCGAGCAAGGCGCGGATAAATCATGGCAAGGCGTAAATAGATCATGCCCGGCAGCAGGCAAAAGACTTTAGCCGACATTCCGGTCAAGGTGGTCGGCGCAAGCCCACGGCCCACGGCTTTCCATTGGAAGCGCCGGGCCGCGCAGGCATTGACGCTTACGCTTGCGGTAATGGTGCCGGTGAGCGGCCTGCTGCGCATAGATCCGGAAGCGGGGGCCTTCGTGGTGATAGACCGGCAAGTCTGGTTCTCCGACTTTTTCCTGATGTTCGGGCTGTGGATTACCCTGGCGAGCGTCCTGGTATTGCTTTATTCGAGTGCGGGCACGGTGTTTTGCGGCTGGGTCTGCCCGCAGAACACCTGGTCCGAAATGGCCAACAACCTGACGCGCAAACTGCTGGGCAAGCACGCAGAGCTGAGCATGGATGGCGCGGCGCCGCAGGTGGCGGCCGCCAAAAACAAAATCGTGAACTGGGTGTTGTTGGGGCTGTCGCTACTGGCGGCGGCGATGTTCATGGCGCTCATCCCGTTGTTCTATTTCTATCCGCCCGCAATGGTCTGGCATTTCATGACGTTCCAGCACGACGCCAACCTGGCGCCTTCGCTGTACTGGATTTATTCGGTATGCGTCCTGATCCTGTTTGTGGACATTGCCGTCATCCGCCATTTCTGGTGCCGGTTTGCCTGCATATACAAGGTTTGGCAGCACTCTTTCAAGACCAAACAAACCCTGCATGTCACATACGATGCCAGCCGGGCCCAGGAATGCGCCAAATGCAATTATTGCGTGACCAACTGCTTCATCGACCTGGATCCGCGCAAGACAGATGTGTATGACAGCTGCATCAATTGCGGCGAGTGCATAGATGCTTGCAGCCGGCTGCATGCGAAACAGCAAACCGGCGGGCTGTTGCGCTTTGAAATGGGGGAGCGCGCACGGGTTGGCGCGGGCGGCCTGCGCAATGCTGCGGTTTCGCTGCTGGGCAGGGCAAAATGGGCGAGCGTATTTACGGCGTTTGGCGTCGCGATGTTTGCATGGGGTCTATGGACATACGAACCGTACCATATCGCGGTTGACCATGCGGATGTACAGAAAACCGGATCCATCCAGGATTACCGCATCGCCATCACCAGCAAACTTTATCGCGCTTCGGAGCTCAGTGTCCAGATACAGGGATTGCCAACCGGCAGTTATCGGCTGAGCGCGGACGACATCAAGCTGGGCGCTGCCGGGCGCGGGTCGCTCACGCTCTCGGTGGACCAAAACCTGAAGCACGGCGTGTATGCCGTGATGGTAACAGTATCCGCGCTGGATGGATGGAAGGGTCGCTTCAACATCCAGCATTTTTCCGAACAGGGGCATTGATGATGGACAACGAAGACCCGAAAGCCAAAAAATTGTCGAATGTGGATTCACGGTGGGGAGAAAAGCCGCAGGATCACTTTGGGTATGCGTCCGACGAAGAGCGCCGCTCGAAGCGCGGCCTGGAAGACTGGGAACTGGTGGAGACCATCCCCGAGTCGCAAAAAAGGATACCCTACTGGTTTATCGCGATCATCGTCACCGTGCTGCTGGTTGCCATCGGCCTGAGCTTCCCGTTCTGGGGCAACCGGCCCGGGCATGAGCCTGAATGGTTCAACTGGGGATTTGTCGCTGCCTTGTTCTACATCGCCGCTGCCAGTGCATTGGTCTATTTTATGGTGCAGCTCTACGGCTCATCCAGCGGCGGCAAGCTGGATTCGGACAAGAACAAGGACAAGGAGCGGATGGATGAATAGCGCCCGGCAAAGTATTGCTGCTGGTTTTCTGCTTGCGGTGCTGTCGGCGTGCGGCGGCGAGGTCGCGCAGGAACTGCCGCCGCAGCAATGGCAGGGCATGGAAGTGCGCGTCGAACCCCGCCCCAGCCCGCTGCACGAGGGAACGACTGAATTCCTGGTGATGGTGACGGATAATCGCGGCAAGCCGGCGTACAACCTCGTCGTATCCTTGCGGACCAGGGATCAGGATCCATGGGTGCAGGCGATAGAGGACGGGCAGGTCGGTGTTTATCGCAGGGGAATCAAGGTTGAGCCGGGGGCCGGCGGAGTATTGCAAGTCCAGCTCAGGCGCAACGATGCGGAGGGAATGCTGCTTTTTCCGCTGAAGCAGCAGCCATAACCGGCTTGGCTTATCCCTTCTTGGGCGACTTTACCAGGCTGAGGATGATATTGAGGAGATAGATGGAAAAGCCGATTGCCATCGCGATACCGGCGCCAGCTATCGTCAAACCGTAATAATGGTGGATATGCTCATACTCTTCGGGGTGGTGGAGCATGGCGTTGCCTTCCAGCACGCCGAATATGATCAAGGTCAGGTAAAAATAAAGCTGTCCGATGGCAGTCCACCACAGGGAATGGTCAACCAGGCGCAATGAATAAATGTGCTTCCTGCTGAAAATGGGAAGCAGATAATAAGAGGTGCCCATCGCCAGTATCACCACTCCTCCCACCAAATTCATATGGGCGTGCGCCAGTGGATCTATCATGTGTCCCGGCCCCCACATGGGGCTTCCAATTGAATCCAGCCAGGCGCGTATCGGCGGCATGACTTGCAGCATGCCGTGAATGGCGCCGATGAAAAAAGATACGGCTGAGACCAGCAGAAACTTGACCAGGTGGCGGTGTTCTTCAGTATTAGCGTGCATTACGGCTGACGGTGAAAGGCGGCAATAATAAAAGCACGGCCGCAAGCGGCCGTGCTTTCAGGAACAACAGAATCAATTAGTGCTTGGGCTGACCGGAAACGAACGGTGCCTCATATGCTGCAGTGCTGGCAAGGTTCTTGCCCGCGGCTTTTTGTCCGGCCATCAGGCGATCCAAGCCCAAGCCGCCCAGCGCGACTGCCAACAAAACATTGCATACGACAAAAATTCCGATGGGAACGAGTAATTCAACTGGCATAGCGTCCTCTCCTTGAGTTTTAAGTATTTTCCGTTTTAAAAACAACACACTGCGAAACCAGATACAACTGACAGCCAAGCAAGTCTATCCAATTATTCCGCATTGTGCAACAGCAATTTATTGACCGGAATATTACTCCCCGCAGCAGGGGGCAGGAGGGCTCCAACTGTGCCGCTCGACACCGATCTGGCTGATATCGCGGCAGGAGCAAAGCGGCTCGCTATGCATGCAGCGCCACGGCCGGTTTTTGCGTGCGCACATGAACCGGCATCAGCATTTTTGCAATGTCGCGATGCTTGTGCTTGAGCGCAAGCGTAAGTGCAGTGCTGCCATTCGGGTGCTGGATTGAAGCGTCCGCCCCCTTGGAAAGCAATAGGCGCGCCACGCTGGTATGCCCGTTGGCGGCAGCCTTGTGCAGGGCTGTCCACCCGTCATTGGTGGTCGCGTTGACGAATGCGCCCTTTGCCAGCAGCTTTGCCGCGGAAATCAAATGTCCGCGCGTGGCTGCCTGCATCAGGGGGGTCCAGCCGGAATGGCTCGCAGCATTCACGTCCGCGCCCTGACGGGTGAGCAAGTCGACCACATTGTCATTGCCCCTGAAAGCGGCCCAGTGCAAGGGGGTATATCCGTGCTTGTCCTTGACCCCCACCCTTGCTCCGTGCTGCATGAGCAGCATGGCAAGATGGTCGTGACCATTGAAGGAAGAAAGCGTGAGCGGCGTCCAGCCGCGCTCATCGGCCGTGTCCACATCCACACCGCACGAGAGGTAAAGCTCAATAGCCCCCTCGTTGTCGGCCTCTACGGCTTTTTCGAAGCCATGCGGCGTAAATTCCAAGCCCTTTTCATCGAACGCCTGCCTCTTTTTGGCCGGAATATGATCCCATACATTTGATGACTTTCCGGTGCTCCGGGCGGCATTCATTTCTTCGTGCCATTTGGAATAGGCAAGGCTCAACGCCCAGATTTCGGAAGCGACCTCGGGCGGAAACCCTTCGCGCATCGCGCCTTCCTTGACCAGCATCAAGTCGTCGAAGTAAGCATCCAGGGCGGGTGTGCCCCATAGATCGACGATTCTATCCAACACCCTTGAGAACTTCTGCTCCAGCGCATGAGGGTAGCGATCGGTATAG
>JBGPSQ010000054.1:0-13715 GCA_041490205.1 Gallionellaceae bacterium | reverse complement strand
CCTCAAGGAAAACCAGGAGCAACTGCTGGTCTCGGAAAAAATGGCGGTATTGGGCGGCCTGGTTGCTGGAGTCGCGCATGAAATCAATACGCCGATCGGCATTGGAGTGACTGCGGCGTCGCATCTTGAATCCAAGATACAAGAAGTGGCACAGCTATACCGGGATGACGAGTTGACCCAGGAAGGGTACGAAGAGTTCCTGGGCGGCGCAATTGAAGGATCGCAAATCATTCTGAGAAACCTGAAGACGGCGGCGGATCTGGTACACAGTTTCAAGCTGGTTGCGGTCGATCAGTCCAGCGAAGCCATACGCGCCTTTAATCTCGGGGAATATATCAATACCATTTTGCTAAGCTTGCAGCCCGAGCTCAAACAGACTCGGGTATCAATCGAGGTCGATTGCCCTGGCAACCTCAAATTGAACAGCTACCCGGGCGATTTTTCGCAGATTTTTACCAACCTGATCATGAATTCGATTGCACACGGTTTTAACCAGGGGGCCGATGCGGGAGCAATTAAGATAGAAATAGAGCCGGATGGGGGCAATGTCGTGATCCGCTACATGGATAACGGCAAAGGGATCTCCAGCGACATCATGCATAAGATTTTTGATCCGTTTTTTACAACAAACCGTCAGGCAGGAAGAAGCGGTTTGGGTATGCACATTGTATACAACCTCATCACGCAGAAGCTCAAAGGATCGATAAGCTGCAAGGATACTCAATCGAAAGGCGTGCTTTTCGTGATCAAAACCCCAGTTGCCATAGCCAATTAGCATAATAAAGTAACGAGGTATGCCTGCTTGAGGGCTCTCTTCGATAAATTTTCCTTACAACGGTGGCGATCCAGCTTGCGCCAAGTGACGGTAGTGTTTAGTTGATTGTTGAATGTATTGCCCGGTAGCCCGTTATTTGAATTCGGGGGGCTGCCGATATGTCATCTGAATCGATACCTCAAGCGTTATAGCTGCTGATGTGGTTCAATGCGCAATGTAAAAATTGGATCAAAAGTGTCAGGAACACAATTCAATGCACCCGGGTTAGGGGGTTATAAGTGAGCAAGCTGACTTTTAAAAAGTCCGATTCATCGGAAAAAATGCCGAACCCGGAATCGGAAGGCAGGATCAAGGTCATCATTGCCGATGACGAAGAAGAAGTGCATGCCGTCACCCGCTTCGCCCTCAAGGATTTCAGGTATCAGGGAAAAGGGATAGAGTTCCTCAGCGCCTATTCGGGAGCCGAGGCCAAGCAATTGCTCCAGGCACATCCCGATGCATCCCTGATATTGCTCGACATCGTCATGGAGCAGGACACCTCCGGCCTGGAGGTGGCTGAATTCATACGCAAGGACTTGGATAACGAACTTATCAGGATCATAGTACGCACAGGCCAGCCGGGAACCGTACCCGAAGAAGAGGTCATCACCAAATATGATGTCAACGATTACAAGGAAAAGACCGAACTGACCAGCAAGAAATTCAAGTCGTCCATGACCATGGCGCTGCGATCTCATGCAGACCTCTTTACTGTCAAATCGTTCAGGACCCTGCTGGAACACGAAGTACGGGGGCGTACGGCAGAGCTGCAGGAAAGTAACGCGAAGCTATCAGAGCGTACCGCCGAGCTTGCACGCGCCAAAGACGAGGCGGAAGCCGCATCTCGTTTCAAGAGTGGTTTTCTGGCTAACATGAGCCACGAAATACGCACCCCGATGAACACTATCATCGGCATGACGCAACTGGCACTCAAGAGTGAGCGCAATCAAAAACAGCGTGACTATCTCAATAAAATATCGCTTTCCGGTGAACACCTGCTGGGCGTTATAGACGACATCCTGGATTTTTCCAAGATCGAGGCCGGGAAACTCATTCTGGAAGATACCCATTTTGACATTGATAACGTCAGGCAGACACTGACCAACCTGGTTGTCTGGAAAGCCACAGAAAAAAATCTCGAAATAACGTTCGATTTTGATCCTGACATTCCTCGCAACCTGTGTGGAGACACGCTGCGGCTAAACCAGATTCTGATCAACTACATAAACAACGCCATCAAATTCACCCCGCATGGCGAAATCATCATTCGCGTCAGGAAATTAATGGAACAGGAAAGCAGCACCCTGTTGCGTTTCGAGGTGCAGGATACCGGAATCGGAATCACGGAATCACAAAAAAAGGAGCTATTCCAGCCATTTCAACAGGCCGATTCCTCAACCAGCCGCAATTATGGAGGTTCCGGCCTGGGGCTGGTTATCAGCAAACGGCTTGCGGAACTGTTTGGTGGCGAGGTTGGTGTGGAAAGCGAACTGGACAAGGGTAGCACCTTCTGGTTTACCGCCTGGTTAGTCAAGGGCATATCATCCCCTCCGCCTGTTAACAATCAAGGCGAGCAGGCGTTGGAAACCCGGAAGAATCGTGACATGGCTGCGTTGGAAGGCGTGCGCATTCTCCTGGCGGAGGATCATCCCTTCAACCAGCAAGTGGTCATTGAGCTTCTGGAAAATACCGGGGCGATTGTGTGCACCGCCAACAACGGGAAAGAAGCGCTCGATTTGTTGCGCCAGGAGCAGTTTGATTGCGTTTTGATGGATGCACAGATGCCCGTCATGGATGGTTTGCAAGCAACCCGGTTCATGCGCGCCGATGCAATTTTGGCGCGAATACCGGTGATTGCCCTGACGGCGAGCGCATCAGACGAGGAGCGCGAGCGTTGCCTGGCCGTTGGCATGAACGACTTCGTCAGCAAGCCGTTCAAACCCGATAGTCTTTACGCCGCAATCGCCAAATGGGTCCCATCTGGAAATCAATCCTAAAGGCGCAACCATTGCTTGGGACGCGTTGAAAAAGAACAAGGAAAATGCGGCCGGGAAAAAGTTCCCCCAAGAGTGATTAATAAATTGATGCTCGTTCCTTGTACGGCGGAACCCATTCGGATAGACTGCACGCTGTCATTCTTGACGGAATCATGAAAAACTTCCTCATTCTTATGCTGATCGTGGCCCTCGTGCTTGCACAAGGATTGCGTCTTTGCGTCCATACGCCGGATGTTGCTCACGGCGGGTCCGCACAGGCAAGCCTTGTTCATTACGAAAGCGACAGCGTGCCGAATGCCGATGATGCAGGCCATGATTTCGACGTAACATACGTCTTGCAAGGGATTGATTTCCACAATCTGCTGGTGGGGATGTCCGCACTCACCTTCCTGTTGATTTCTCTGCTGAGCATGGCCGGTCATGACCGGCGATTCCCGGCGGCATCAGGCGCTAAACTTCGCTCGTCCGGTAGTTTTCGGCTTCGGCCACCTCTGCGCGCACCCCCTCTCTGATACACCGTGCTTTAAGTAAAGCCGCGCTGGCCATAAACACAGCGCGGCAGTTGCTGTAAGTATTGCACCGCGGCGCTTGCCGCGCATGGAGGTGTAGTGTGAACCCAAGGAAATGGATTGTTATATATTGGATAGCGATTGCGGCTAGCCCAATCAAGTCTGCTTTTGCTGCGCCGGACGTCTGGTCGCTCGAATCCGCAACCCGGCGCGTGCTCGAGGTAGCTCCGGAGCGCCGCCAGGCCGAATCCGCAGTGGAGGTGCGCCGTGAAGAATTGAGCCAGGCCGGGCGCTGGCCCAATCCCAGCGTCGATTTCCGTGCCGACAACAGGGTAGGGCACCTGAGCGGGCAAGGCGGGAACAACCTGTCCCAGATGGCGATCACCCAGCCCTTGCCAATTCGCCGCCTGGCGCGCCAGCGCGCCGCCGCCGAAGCCAGCCTCTATGCCGCACAGTCAAGCCGTAATGCGGATTTACTGGTGCTGGAAAGGGAAGCGTCCCGGGTTTTTCTCGCGGTGCAATACGCCGTAGCCAAGCGCCAGATGGCGCAAGAGCGCCTGCAGGTGACAGACACCTACACAGCGCAAGGGAAGGGAACCAAGGGCGATAAGCTGAGACGCTACCTCACACCTCTTGAGCGCCAACGCCTCACCATGCTGCGCGAAGAAGCGCAGCAGGCATGGATTCTTGCCCAGCGTGAATACGAAAATGCGAACATCGAATTTCATGGCTTGCTGGCCATTGAAGGCGGCGCGGAAATCGAAGTGGCCCCGCCTGCACCGTCCGTACAGCCGCCGGAGTTGGCAGAACTGGAAAAGGCGCTGGGAAATCATCCATCAGTCGCGGCGGCGCGCCATGAAACAGAATCGGCAGAATCGGGAGTCGAAGTTGCCGAGTCGCAGCGTTACGCCGATCCGGCATTGAAGCTCTTTCGCGAGCGCGACTTTCTCAACGGCACTTTTTATGTGACAGGCGCAGGCATCAGCGTGGAGGTTCCGCTGTGGAACGAAAACCGTGCGTTAGAAGGCAAGGCCAAGGCCCTGGCGGATACAAGCCGTGCGCGGCAGTCGGCAATACAGCGCGACGCGCACACTCGTTTGGAGCAGGCTTATTTGCAACTCGTGCGACTGCGTGAACAATCCGAACAGATGCGCATAAAGCTGGTAGAGCCGGCGCGCAATGTGCTGGAACTGACGCGCCGCAGTTTTGCTTCAGGCGAGGCAAACGTCCTCGCGCTGGTGGATGCGAACAACACCTATTTCGATATACGCACCCGTTACCTGGATTTGCTGCAGGGATGTGCGCAGGCCCAGGCCGATCTCAGGCTGGCCGCCGGAAAATCCATCGTTGACCAGGGGGAACAGAAGCCATGATCGCAGCTCTCATCCGGTTCTCGCTCATTCAGCGTTTGACGCTGTTGCTGCTTGCCACAGGCGTTGTGGCAGGAGGGGTATGGGCATTCTATGCCCTGCCGATCGACGCCTTCCCCGACATCTCGCCCCCGCAGGTGCAAGTGATCGCCAAGGCGCCGGGGCTTGCTCCGGCCGAAGTGGAATCGCGCATCGTATTTCCCATCGAAATGGAGATGCAAGGCGCGCCGCGCCTCAAGATCATGCGCTCCACCACGAAATATGCGCTCTCCAATATCGTGATGGATTTCCGCGATGGCACCGACATCTACTGGGCGCGCCAGCAGGTCGCGGAACACCTGAGCCAGGTCAGGAACGTATTGCCCGCAGGTACCGAAGTGGTGTTGGCACCGATAGCCACCCCGCTGAGCGATATATATATGTACCGGATCAAGGGGGATGGCTACTCGAATATCGAATTGCGCGCCATTCAGGATTGGGTCATCCGCCCACGGCTGCGCGCCATGGATGGCGTGGCCGATGTCAATTCGCTGGGCGGGGAGGTGCGCGCGTTCGAGGTGCTTCCCGATCCGCAAAAACTTGCCGTGCAGGGCCTGGCGGTCGATGACCTGGTGCGTGCCATCGAGCGCAACAACCGCAACGCGGGCGGCGACAGGGTGAATCGGGGAGACCAGATGCTCCTGGTGCGCACCATCGGGCAGTTGCGAAACGCCGGGGATATCCGCCGCATCACTGTGGTGACGCGCAGCGGCACGCCAATACACATCGGCGATGTTGCACGGGTGGACGATGGTGCACTGATACGATATGGCGGCGTGACAGCCGGCGGGCAGGGAGAAATCGTCACCGGCCTCGTGCTGTTGCGCATGGGTGCCAACAGCCGCACGGTCGTCGAGGCGGTAAAGCAGGAAATGAACCTCCTCTCGCACACCCTGCCCAAGGGCGTGACCATCGAGCCGTTCTATGACCGCTCCGACCTGATCAATGCCGCGGTTGCCACCGTGAAAAAAGCACTGGGCGAAGCAGTGGTGCTGGTGCTGCTGGTGTTGATCTTGCTGCTCGGCAACCTGCGCGCGGCGCTCACCGTGGCGCTGGTGCTGCCGCTGTCGGTATTGCTCACCTTCATCCTGATGCAGATATTCGGCATCACCGCCAACCTCATGTCGCTCGGGGGGCTGGCCATCGCCATCGGCATCCTGGTGGATGCGGCGGTCGTGGTCGTCGAAAACGTCCACACCCAGCTCGCGCAAGCGCCACCCGGGGTGAGCAGGCTGCATCTCGTCTATCGTGCGGTGACCGAAGTGGCGACGCCCGTGGTTTCCGGAATCCTGATCATCATCATGGTGTTCCTGCCGCTGTTTTCGCTCTCCGGTCTGGAAGGGCGCATGTTCGCCCCGCTCGCGCTCACCATCGTGTTCGCGCTGCTAAGCTCCCTGCTGATATCGCTCACGGTGATCCCGGTGGTCGCCAGTTTTTTCATGCACGGCCACGCACACGGGAAAGACCGCGTCATCAATGCGATCAAGCGCGTCTACCTACCCCTCATGCGCTGGGCGCTGGACAAGCGTAAAATGGCCGTGGGCGGAGCGCTGCTGCTGCTGATCGCCGCCGCCAGCCTGTTCCCGTTCATCGGCAAGGAATTCCTGCCGGTGATGGACGAAGGCGCCACGATAATCAATCTCGAAAAGCGCTCCGACATCTCCCTGGAAGCATCGCTCGCGCTGGATCAGCAGATACAGAAAGCCATCCTGGAGATACCCGAGGTCACCGGCGTCATCTGCCGCAGCGGTGCCGACGAATTGCGCCTCGACCCCATGGGCTTTTACCAGACCGACTGCTTCCTGCAGACCAGGCCGCGCAACCAGTGGGGCTACAGCCGCGATCAGTTCGAGGAGAAACTGCGGGCCCGGCTGGAACCGTTCAACCGGCGCGGCGTGGAATTCGGCTTCAGCCAGCCCATCGACATGCGCGTCTCCGAGATGCTCTCCGGGGTGCGCGCGGCGGTGGCCATCAAGCTGTTCGGCGATGATTTCGCCACGCTCGAGAAAACATCCGGGCAAATCGAAGAGATCGTCAAGCACACCCAGGGTGCCACCGACGTATTCCGTGCCCGCCTCTCCGGCCAGGGATACCTCACGGTGGAAATCGACTCAAACCGGCTGGCGCGCTTCGGGCTCAACGTCGAAGATGTCAACGCCGCAGTCGAGACCGCCATGGGCGGCAAGGTCGCGGCCGAAGTGATCGACGGCAGCCGCCGCTACGGCGTATTGGTGCGCTACCCGGAGGCCATGCGCAACTCGCCCTCTGCTATCCGCGCGTTGCTGCTCAAGACCCAAAACGGCGCCATGGTGCCGCTCGGCCTGGTCGCCGACATCCGCAAAGCCGACGGCCCGGTGCTGGTTCAGCGCGAATCGGCCAAACGTTATGTCACGGTGCGCACCAATGTCGAAGGACGCGACGTGGTCGGGTTCGTGCGCGAACTCCAGTCCGCGATCGAAAGCGAAGTCAAATTGCCCGAAGGCTACCGCATCGAGTATGGCGGGCAATTCGAAAACCAGCAGCGCGCCGCCTCGCGTCTGGCGCTGGTGGTGCCCGTGTCCATCGCGCTCATCTTCTTCATGCTGTTCACCACCTTCCGCTCCTTGCGCCAGGCCGGGCTGATCCTGCTCAACATCCCGTTTGCCCTGATAGGCGGCGTGGTCAGCCTGTATGCCTCCGGCCTCTACCTCTCGGTGCCGGCCTCGGTCGGATTCATCACCCTGTTCGGCGTGGCCGTGCTCAACGGCGTGGTGATGGTCGCCTACTTCAACCAGTTGCGGGACGCGGGCCATAGCGTGCTGGAAGCTGTGCAGAAAGGCGCGGAGCGCAGGCTGAGACCGGTGCTGATGACAGCAATGATCGCATCGCTCGGGCTGGTGCCCATGCTGCTTGCCAGCGGCCCCGGCTCCGAGCTGCAAAGGCCGCTGGCGGTGGTCGTCATCGGCGGCCTGGTTACCTCCACCCTGCTGACGCTCGTGCTATTGCCCTCCCTGTATGCCTGGGTGGAAACGCGCGCCAATGGCAAACCGGAGAATGACACGCCAGAACAAGACAAGGGAGAACCGGCATGAAACAACTCACCCTGATCGTACACGCCGAAATCGAACTGACGCTTTCCGACACCCTTCGCGGGCTGAAACAAGTGACAGGTTTCACCTTCACGCGCGTCGAAGGTCACGGCCAGCAAAACGACCGCGACCCCATGCTCTCGGCGCGCGACCGCGTGGTCGGCTACATACCGCATGTGCGGGTGGACATCCTGCTCAAGGGCGAAGACCTGGACGCCGTGCTCGACGTCCTGCGCAAGAGCAAATCCGGCGTATCCGGACGCGGCCACTACTGGGTCACCGAAGTCGAGCGCGAAGGGCGGTTATGAAGCACATGCCGGGGACTCACAAGGGTTTGACCTATGCGGCAGTCAAATAAAGCAACGTTAAAATTCAACGACTGATTCCCTCCCCCTTGCAGGGGGAGGGTTAGGGTGGGGGTAGAAACCAAGCGTGAGTACACTCAAGATTTCTACCCCCATCCCAGCCTTCCCCCTCATAGGGGGAAGGAGTGGAAACTTGCCGCCTTCAGGCGGCCCACTTTGGCTTACTAAGTATTTGTACGGACTTGACTATCCCGTCATTCCTGAGTAACTTACTCAACAATGCCTCAAGCCGTGTATCATGGCCCTGAAGCAGAGGCGCAAATCTGTAAAAAGCAAACCTTCCGAAAGGTAGGGGCGCAAAGTTACCGGTCTAATGGGCATGGCCCAATGATAGCGGGATCGCCAGATGAAGCCTTTACAAAAGCAGCGGGCAGCTTGTCATAGCTGTTAAGCTCTTGCACTTCATCATCCCCCTATCTATCCGATAACGCAGCAGGTTTGAGTTTTGCAACCGAAAACTCGAACGAAAGAGACAGCCGCGTTGGATAGCCAACCCGGAATCGTGAATTCCCCCGTAACACTCGGGGGGGATACATGCCCGCCTCTTCCTGAGCGCATAGCAAGCCGCACCTGCAGGGAATGCACGACCAATAATCATTACATCGAGGGAAAAGATCATGTGCAAAGCCAACCGTCTTTTGAAAGCAATCGTGACCATGGCGTTCATCATGGCCAGCACATCCACCCTGGCGCAGCCCGCCGACAACGAAGCAATCGCCAAGGCCAGAAAGGATTACGAAGCCGCAATGCAGGGCAGTGACGTGAGCGAGCAGCGTATCAAGAAAATCCAGCTCGATGTCCAGTTGGCCAAGGCGGAGAAAGCCAGCAACAAGAGCACCGCAACTCCTGCGGTCATTGAAATGCCTCAGTTGGCCAGGGATCTCAATTGCGTCGCCTGCCACGCCATAGACCACAAAGTGGTTGGCCCCTCGTGGCAGGACGTGGCAAACAAGTATACCGGCAAGGGCGTCACCACCTATACCTATAAGGGCAAGGAATACCCCTTGATCGAAGGTCTGGTGATGAAGGTATCAAAGGGCGGCAACGGGAATTGGGGCACCATGCCCATGCCCCCGAACGATCCAAACGGCACCCGGAAAGCCCAGATCACCGAACTGGTCAAATTCGAGCAAAGCCTGGCCAAGAAGTGAGCTTGGCCAATTAAGCCGGGCGCAGCAGCGTTTCCGGTTTTCTCCCACGCAGGATGCGCCCGTATCCCGCGTGGGTATCCATACGCATATGCACGGAACTGAAATTGTGGTTCCATGTGTCAGGTAACGCTTACCACGCCCGCATCATGTCCATGACGGAAAATGGCGCCATCCAGCGGTCGTGCCTGCCCCCGTCTCCCTCACGGAGAAATCTCTTGCGCAAGGAGAACCCATGACAACCGCCCGTGCCGTAATCCTCACTGCAAACGAGTTCGAAGACATGGAACTGTTTGTTCCCTATTTTCGCCTGCTGGAAGAAGGAGTGGAAGTGGACATCGCCGCCCCCGAAACGGGAACGATCCATGGCGAGCATGGCTATATACTGAAGATCATCAAAACCATCGACCAGGTCGATCCCGATAAGTATGACCTGCTGCTGGTGCCCGGGGGCTATCCCAACGGCGCGCCCGCCACCGTGCGCAAAGTGAAAAAAGCGCAGGAAATCGCCCAATCCTTCTTCGCGAACAATAAACCCGTCGCCTCGATCTGCCACGGCCCCTGGCTGCTCGTCTCGGCTGATTTGGTAAAGGGCCGTCACCTCACCTCCTACTGGCGCGACGGCGTCCCGGAGGACATCACCGCCGCAGGCGGCATCTATGAAGACAAGGAAGTCGTCGTGGATGGCAACCTGGTCACCTCGCGCTGGCCCATGGATTTGCCTGCCTTCGTGCGCGAAACGGTGAGGCTGATCAAGCATTAAACGTGCCCATAGTGTTCCGTTCTACCCAAAAACAGTTAGAACTAACACGCATATTTATTGCCTAATAAACGCGGCAAATACATGCCGCGAAAGGAGCACATCATGAAAACCCTCACTAAATACGATCCGTTCAGCGAACTCACTCGTTTTGAACCGATGTGGGACGTGAATGATGTCCTGAGCAGATTCATGCTTCGTCCGTTCATGCGCAGCGGAATGGAGCCCGAACCGCAGATCAAACTGGACGTAAAAGAAACCGATGGAATGTACCTGATGAATGCTGAAATCCCTGGCGTGAAAAAAGACGACATACACGTCACCATCGAAGGCAGCCGGGTATCCATCAGCGCAGAAATCAAACTCGAGAAAGAGAGCAAGGAAGGCGAACGGTGGATACGCACCGAGCGTACCTACGGCATGGCCTCGCGCACCTGCGACCTGGCCGACGAAATCGACCAAAGCAAAGTCGTGGCCAAGTATACCGATGGCGTGCTGGAGCTAACCCTGCCCAAGAAGACAAAAACAGTGCACAAAGAAATAGCCATATCCTGAAATTGAACGATCGCTCGTCTGCCGCATGCCAACACAGGCTCGATGAATACAGAGCATAAGGTTCGAAAACCTTTGGACACACAGCGGGCATATAGGCGTAATGAGCGGATCAAGGAGGAATTGGCTGATTGCTAGTGTAGTGAAATAAACATTTTCCAGCGTCCTGATATATTTCTTCGGGCGCGTTAACTCAAACAAGCTCATTTCCGAAAGGGAATGGGCTTTTTGTTTTAGGCTGGCAATGCGATCAGCGCCCGTGTCAAATGCAAATATGAATGCGAAGCTGAGCCCTTTAGTTGCTTTAGCTGACCCGGCAAAAAACTCGCGCCTACTTTTATGTGAATCACATAACATTGTGACGTAAAGTGGTATTTTGTTATGATGGCCTGTCGGCCCATGCCGACCTGTGGCTTGTCATTCCGAGCACGCGCGAGGAATCTTGCGTGCCCGCCGTTTTTAAATGGGGATCAATCGAGTCTAACCCCATCGATTTCTATAGTCACACTGTGCTCAGTGGAGCGAAAAAGAAAGCCGTGAATTTTAAAGGGAAAAAATACATCATGAGTCCATCAACTTTTGAATCGGTTGGCTTGCCATGGTACGTCGAACAAATAAAAAAAGGGCTGCTTAGCGAATATTTAGTATGGGTAATATTTGGTGGCTTAGTGTCCGCCAGATTTCTTGTGCTTTATGCACGCGACCCAGCTAATATCATGGAGCTTATAGGAATTTACTATTTTGATTTGCTACTTGGCATATTGGTTATTCTATTTCCGATTGTGTTTTACCAAGTTTTTGGCAGCACTCCATTGCAGGCGATCAAAAATAAGCGCAAAAGTGAGACAAAGCCTAGCATAATGATTTCAGGAGCTGGAAATGTAGTCCACATGTCCGGAGAGTCCGCCTCTTCAGGAAATCAGACTGAGGGCGGGCAGGTAGAGGCTACGGACACAATTAAGCTTTTAACTCAACTTACAAAAAACGCTGAGATTCTCGCCAACAAAATCTATACCCGATCGGGTGTCTATCTTATTTTTGGAGTGTTGATTGCATTCGGAGGAATTCTATATTTTTCACTGCAAAGTGTCACAATTAGCAACGAACCTGACCATATCCACATCCTGATGATTTTAGCGCCACGATTTGGGATTTTGTTCTTTATAGAATTTATTGCTTTCTTTTTCCTTAAACAATACCGAGCTGCAATGGATGAGTTCCGCCACTACGACACGATTAAGCGAAACAGAGAGTCACAGCTGGCTATTTTTCTTATGGCGACCAATGAGTTTTCTGAATCAAACTTTAATAAAGTTGTTGAGAAGATCAATTTTTTTGAGCACGTTGGCAGGTTGTCAGCGGGTGAAACTACCGAACTTTTGGAGATGAGTAAAATTAACAAGAATGAACTGGAGGCACTGAAAGAGTTGGTTAGTGCTTTAGCACAGAATAAAAAAAGTACTGGAAAACCTTAATAAGCACGGTAGGCTGGGGTGAGCTGGCGAACCCCAGCATATGCAGATTTTATGGCGCTGGGGTTCGTGCTTTACCCCAGCCGGGTACGGTGGACACCCTGTGCCCATGCGGAGGTTGTTTCTTTCCAGGAATGGTGGGCAACGCTTTGCTTGTTGCCCACCCTATGCAAGCCCAAAAATTCGGAAGAAATGTTGGGCTTCAAATTATTCAGCCGAAACCTGCGAAACTCAATTACCCAGCTTCACCTTGAATAATACAAACGGCTTAGTCAACCACCTGTCGTTGTCGTCGTCATGGATGGCCCACGCCATCACCGTGCCGTCGGCGCGGATGGCGTAGCCGGAATTGCTGGCGTAGTAATGCGCCAGCACGGGGCCGAGGCCGATGGGCGGGTGGGGATTGGGCGTGACTTTGTCGATTTTCCCGTCGCCCAGCCCGCCGAAGATTCCCGATCCCCAGCCGAGCAGCGTGCCATCCTTGAGGCGGACTATCGTAGCGCCTGCGGTGCGCACCTCGACGGCGTTGGCTATTCCCGCCATCTTCACCGGCGTGGTGTACTTGGTGTCCTCGCTGTGATCCGGTTTCTTTGCCATTTCTCCGAACACGTTCGAGCCGCACCGCCAGACCGTGCCGTCAGCCAGCACCACCGCAGAATCGTGGTCGATGGCGATGTCCACCGCATTGGCGATGCCTTTCATCTGCACCGGGCGGTTGCGCTTTTCGGTCGTGCCGTCGCACAGCTCGCCGTTCTTGTTAGGCCCCCATCCCCAAACCGTGCCGTCAGCTTTGAGCACCATCACGGAATTGCCGATGGCGATCTTCTTCACGCCAGTGAGCCCTTCCACCTTCACCGGCATGATCGCGCACGGCTCGCCCCAGCCCGATTTGCCGTTCGCCAGGAAGCCGCCTTCATTGGAGCCCCAGACCATCACCGTTCCGTCGCGCAGCACGGCAGCCGAGAACATCGTGCCCACGGCCACCTGCACCGCATCGTGCACGCCCGGCACGGGGAAAGGCGTGAGCCGCTTCCTGTCGTCGGTAACGGTAAGCTCGCAGCTCCGGTTGCGGCCCCAGGTAAGCACCGTGCCGTCGCGCTGCAGCAGCAGGGCGTGGCCCGGCGCCACCGCCGCATCGACGATGCCGCTCACGCCGGGAAGCGGGCCGGGAGTCTTGCGCGACCCATCGGTGCCACCGCCGAGATAGGTGGCGTCCCCATCCGTGTATCCCCATGATTTCACCGTGCCATCGACTTCCACCAGCACGTTCACGCCCATCTCTCCGGCGATGAGCGGCACGCGCCGCAGCGGCAGTTGATCGGCCGCCTGGGCAGGAAGCGCCAAGGCCCAAGCAAGCGAAAACAAGAAGGCAAGCGAAGCAGCTAACAGACAAATCGAACGTGTCATGGCAGCCCTCAGCGGTTATTGCTTCACCAGCTCGACGCGGCGGTTTTTCGCGCGTCCTTCTTCGCTGTCATTCGAGGCCACGGGTGAATAGGGGCCCGCGCCAAATGCCTTCAGCCGCGCGGCTGCAATGCCATGCGTGCTGACCAGCGCCTGGACGACCGATTGAGCGCGGCCTTGCGAAAGCTGCATGTTGCCAGCCAGCGCGCCCGCGTTG
>JBGPSQ010000053.1:0-14012 GCA_041490205.1 Gallionellaceae bacterium | reverse complement strand
CGTTGTTGACCAGCACGTCCAGGCGCGGGTACGCGTCGAGGATCTCTGCGGCGAGGCGGCGCACTTCTCCGGCCTGGTCTGCGATCTTGCCGCCTGCCATATAACGCCGCGCCCCCCAGAACAGGTCTTCCAGCAGCTTGGCCTTCCATGCGTTCCACACATTCGGGCTGGTGCCGCGTATGTCCGCCACGGTGAGCAGGTAGAGGGCGACGAGATAGCGGTCGTTCTTCATTTTCGAGGCAAAGGCGGCGATCACGTCCTGGTCCGACAGGTCCTGTTTTTGTGCCGTGGCGGAGAGGGTCAGATGGTTTTCCACCAGCCAGACCACAAGATCGCTGTCTTCGCGCCCCAGTCCGTGTTGTTTGCAGAAACGCGCCGCATCGGCGCGCCCTTTGAGCGAATGGTCGCCGCCGCGCCCCTTGGCGATGTCGTGAAACAGCCCGGCGATATGCAAAGCCTCGGGGCGGGCGAATTCCTTGATTAACTTGCTGCACAACGGGTTTTCGTGAGCATGCTCGGGCAAGGTGAAGCGGCGCAGGTTGCGCACCACCATCAGGATGTGCTGGTCCACGGTATAGACATGGAACAGATCATGCTGCATCTGGCCGACGATGCGGCCAAAGGCGGGCAGGTAGGCGCCGAGTATGCCGTGCTGGTTCATGCGCCGCAGCACATGCGTGAGCCCCTGCGGCTGGCGCATGATGGCCATGAACAGATCGCGGTTTTGCGCATCGTTCCTGAATTTTGTATCCATCAAATGACGCGTGCGCCACAGGGCGCGCAGGGTGGCGGCAGAAAATCCTTCAAGCTCGGGGTGCTGTTCCAGCAGCAAGAAGCTTTCCAGGATGGCAGACGGTTCTCTTTCGAATAGCTGCTCATCGCGAGCATCGAGCAAGTTGCCGCGCGCAATAAAACGCGCATTGATCGGCCGGGTTTCGCCGGATTCCGGGAACAGGCTGGCGCGCATGTTTTGCAGCAATACGGAATTCAGTTGCTGCACTGCCTGCTTGGTGCGGTAATAATGCTGCATCAGGTGCTCGCTGGCACGGCGTGTGGCGGTGGCATCGATGCCCATTTGCTGAGCCATTTCAGTTTGGTAATCGAACAGCAGGCGGTCTTCGCGGCGTCCCGCCAGATAATGGAGGCGGATGCGCAAGTTTTGCAGCAGCGATTCGTGACGCGCAATGGCGGCCGCTTCCGTTGCGGTGATCATGCCTGCCCCGGTCAGTTCCTTCCAGGTATTGCCGAAGCCGCAGGCGCGGCTGATCCACAGCACAGTTTGCAAGTCACGCAGGCCACCCGGACTTTCCTTCAGGTTGGGTTCGAGGTTGTAGTCGGTATCCAGGAATCGTGTGTAACGCTTTTCCTGTTCCTGCTGCTTGGCAAGGAAAAATGCGCGGCGGCTCAGATGATCGGACAGCGCTTCGCGCATCTCTGTGAACAGCTTGCGGTTGCCGGTGATGAGGCGCGCTTCCAGCAAGTTGGTCTGCACTGTGATGTCGGAGGATTCGGCCAGGCATTGCGCCACGGTGCGCACGCTATGGCCCACTTCAAGACCGATGTCCCACAGCATTTGCACCAGTTCATGAAGACACAGTTGCAAGGTCTCGTCCGGCTCGTGCGGCAGCAGGATCAGCATATCTATATCAGACTTGGGATATAGCTCGCCGCGCCCGTAGCCGCCGGTTGCCGCCATTGCCAGTTCCGGCGGCATCGCCAGTTCGCTCCACACAATGCGCAGGTGTTCATCCACTAGTTTTGCGTGGGCACGCAACAAATGCGCCGGACGAGAACGAGGACCAAAGCCCTGATGCAATGCGGCGCGCGCCGAACGCAGGCTGTCGCGTAAGGCGGCTACGCTGGTCATGGCTTTACGCTGCGGGAGGAGGGGGCGAACCGGCAGAAACCGTCAGCACCTCATAGCCCGTCGCGGTGACCAGGATGGTGTGCTCCCATTGCGCGGAGAGACTGTGATCCTTGGTCACGATGGTCCAGCCGTCGCCCAGTTGCTTGACGCCTGCCTTGCCGGCGTTGATCATCGGTTCGATGGTGAATGTCATGCCCGCTTCCAGTTTCAGGCCGGTGCCCGGCTTGCCGTAATGCAGCACCTGCGGTTCCTCGTGAAAATTCCTGCCCAGGCCGTGCCCGCAGAATTCGCGCACCACGCTGTAGCCGAGCGGTTCGACGTAGCTCTGGATGGCATGGCCGATGTCGCCCAGGTGCGCGCCGTGCCGAACCGCACGTATGCCGCACCACATGGCTTGATAGCTTGCTTCGCACAGGCGGCGCGCCTGGATTGAGACTTCGCCGACACAGTACATGCGGCTGGTGTCGCCATGCCAGCCATCCTTGATGGTGGTGATGTCTATGTTGAGGATGTCGCCGTTCTTGAGTATTTTGTCGCCCGGCACGCCGTGGCATACCTGGTGGTTGATCGAGGTGCAGATGGATTTGGGATACGGTTTGTGCCCGGATGGTGCGTAGTTGAGCGGCGCAGGGATACATTTCTGCACGTTCACCATGTAATCATGGCAGAGCTTGTCCAACTCGCCGGTGGTGATGCCGGCCTGCACGTATGGCGCGATGTAGTCCAGCACTTCTGCTGCCAAACGGCATGCAAGGCGCATATTTTCTATTTCTTGCGGGGTTTTAATGCTGACGGACATATGTGAGCCATGCTAAAGTTAGAAGGATAATGGATAGCGTGGTGATATACAACAGCCGAAGCATGCCCAAGAAAGGCAGTGCCAAGCAGTTCCCTGCTAAATATGGATCGCGTGCGCATTATGGGCAACCTCATACGTGAAATTTCCGGAATGATGAGAAATATTGCCGCAGCTGCCTGCTGCCTGCTGTTTTCAGCAAACGCTCTGGCTGGGTCAGCCGATATTCTCGCCTCTAATAACCAGGCTGGCGTTCAGTTTATTGCAACTCGAGTGAATTACGCAGAAACTGGCAATGGATTCCTCGGGACACCCAACGAGTTGCTGGACATTGAAACCGGCCCCGTACCCGGCGTCGCATTATCGTTATCCGTCATGGACGGGCCTGAAAATTTCTATTACCACGCGGGATATGATCATTCCACCGGCCATACGCATTATACCGGGGCCTTCATGGGCGGCACGTTCGGTACGGTGAGGGGCATTTCCAGTGCAACAATGTCGAATTATGACGCCCGGCTTGGAAAGGGTTTCGATTCCCGCGGCCCATTCATGCTGACACCTTACCTTGAATTTGGCGGCCATGAATGGAACAGGGGCGTCAATTACGGCGAGATATATATACACAGTTACTACGGCTTGGGATTGCTTGGACAATATTCTCCGAAAGACCAGATGGTGCTTTCAGTCAACGCGATGCTGGGCCGCACTTTCGGTTCGTACATTGTTGTTAACTCCGGCCCCGGATTGACCGGTTTTTCGGGACCGCTTGGCAATTCGCCGCTGTTCCGGATAGGGGCAGCGGCAGATTATGCATTCACGAAACATGTACACGGGAACATCGCAGTTGACTACACTGGCTTCAGGTATGGAATGAGTGCGCCGTACCCGGTCGGAGGCGGATTCGTCGAATGGGAGCCAGACAGCTGGTCCCGGTACACTACGTTCAAACTTGGCTTAGGCGTGGCATTCTGACCCGAATAGCAGCATGAACGGCATGGCATTGAGAATGGAGTGAGATCATGAGATCACCTCCCCCAATCGAAAAATTACCCCCTATTTGTCAGAACGATACTGCGCGCACTGACGTATTGCCACTGCCATTTCACCGCCGCTCTGGTAGCGGTCTTTTGGGTTTTTTTCCAGCGCCCGGTTTATGACCGTGCATACGTCCGCAGGCAGGTCCGGCCGGATGGATAAAATATCGGTGTGCGGCTCCTTGACGATGCGGGTCATCACCTCGAATTCGGTTTCTCCCTCGAACGGCAATCGCCCGCACAACAACTGGTAAAAAGTGGAGCCGAGAGAAAACAGGTCGGAAACCCCGGTTATCTGTTGACCCATCACCTGTTCCGGGGACATGTAGAGTGGGGTGCCCAGCACCAGTCCAACCTTTGTCGCGTTCAAGTCAATCAGCCGTGAAATGCCGAAATCCGTCACCTTGACCGAATTGTCGGAGGGGTCGTACATGATATTGCCCGGCTTGACATCGCGGTGCACGATGCCCTTTTCATGCCCCTCTTCATGCGCATAGCCCAAAGCATCCGCAGCCCGGGCCATGATTTCCAGCGCCTTGGACAGGGGCAGCAGCTTGTCCGGAGCGGTGTATGCGGTCAACTCCACCCCTTTTAGGAATTCCATGGCGATATAGGCCAGGCCGTGCTCTTCGCCAACATCATAGATGGTGACGATGTCTGGATGATGCAACCACGTAAGGATTTCCGCTTCTCGCATGAAGCGCTCCTTGGTATCTTCCAGCACAGATGCATTGAACTCGCTAGCGAGGTTCATGGTCTTGATCGCCACGTCCCGGCCCGATCCCACGTCACGCCCCAGATAAACCACGCCCATTGCGCCCCGGCCTATCTCCCTGATTACTTCGAATGTGCCCAGAATCCTGGCTGACCCGCCAGCAGCTTGATCCGGCTGGCGAGATTCATCGTTCTTTCGAATCCAGAATTTCAGGCTGATCATTGCGTTCCTTCGCTAGATTGGTTTGATTTTTTCATTGGGTGCCTGCGAATCACCATGAGAGTGTAATCGTCATCCAATGCATTGTTTCCGGTAAATTCTGTCACTTCATGCCGCACGGTTTCTACCATGGCTTCAGGAGATTGATTTCTATTATTGCGCAGCAGTTCTATCAGGCGCTCCTCGGAAAATTCCTCGCCCGATACGGGCTGTGCTTCCGTGACGCCATCGGTATAACAAACAAGCGTATCTTCCGGATCAAGCACCATTTCGAAGGACGAGTAGGCCAGACCGGGAATAGCTCCCACCAAGGTGCCCTTGGGTATGGGGATGCTGGAAGCCTTGTTTCCGCTCACGAGGATGGGGGCACAGTGTCCGCCGTTGGAATATACCAGCCGCCCGGTTGATACATTGAGGAACCCGCAAAACAGAGTTACGAAAAGATTGGTTTCGTTTCCTGAACAGAGTTGATCGTTTATTTTTCCGATGACATCATCCGGGTGCATCGTGCCCATCGCGGCAATGCGCATCAGCCCGATCGAGCGGGCCATGAACAGAGCGGCCGGGATACCGTGCCCGGATACGTCGCCGATGCAAATGAACAGATGCTGGTCATCCACGAAAAAGGCGTCGAACAGGTCGCCACCGACCTCCGAGGCGGGTTCCATCAGGGCGGCGATTTCCAGGTCGTCACGCTCCGGGAACATCGGATTGCGCAGCGGCAGCATGCTGGCTTGCAACTGGCGTGCGACTTCCAGTTCCTTGTGCAGGTGTTGCAGCGCAAGCTGTTTGCGTTGCGCTTCCATCATGGATTCGTTGGTGCGGCGCATCCGTTCGGTGAGGGCGATCAACAGGTTGCGGGCGACACCTGGAATAGTTAACAGGCGGTTGAAAAATAATTCCGGCGTAACTTTCAGCACGCGCGCCTCGGCAGTTGCCTCAACCAGCGCCGTCACGGACTTGCCGTCAATGGCGGACATCTCGCCTATGCATTCCCCGGGTGCGATCGGAATGGCGGCGTCAGGATTCAGGTCGCTGTCGAGGCAGGCGGAAAGGCTTCCGCTCAGCAGCACAAATACGGCATCGTTCGCCGCGCCGGGCTTCAGCAACGGGGTTCCGGGGGGCATTACCAGGACATCGCATTCGTTCAGGATACTGAGGACGGCATCCTCGTCAGTGCCGCGAAACAATTGCATCCAGCTCACGCCAGGACGCCGCCTCTCCTTCCGGCCCGGGGAGGAATCGGCATAGCTGCGCTTGAAAGGCCGCACCCGGATGCCCGGTATCCCGGCGGAGCCAACTTCCATGGGCGTGGCTAATTTCCAGCGGACGGTAAATGACAAGTGATTCTGGCTATCCCGGTAGGCATAACCCATTTCGTCGGCGAGACTGCGTATCATCGGAATGCCCAATCCTCCTGGAATCGCCTCGTCCAGGGATTTCGGTGCGGGCCGCGGGGAATGGGCGAGGGGATCGAAGGCCGTGCCGGCGTCGGATATGGTGATGGTTGCCTCGTTCTGGCCTGGTAGTTGCGCGAAACTGGTGCTCAGGCGTATCGGCGAGGCGAGGGCGGATGCACCGCCATGATCCATCACATTGGCCAGAGCCTCGTTCAGGAACAGGTCGAGACGGTCTAGCTGTTCGTCCGGAATAGCATGCTTGTTTCCCTCCGCCTTGAGCCACTCCGAAGCGCGGTACAGCACGCTGGAATCATGAGGGGGTTGAAGCTCCAGGCGAGACTCATGCAAATGGGCCATGCTTCCGGCCCGTCACTGCAGCATGGCTTTTTTCGCATCGGGGAGGCTCGTGAATACCGGCAGCAGCGAGTCTATCCCGACGGATTTCAGGGTGGTCGATACGATCGTGCCGTCATCCACTACCAGCGCCATGCGGCGACCGCGCTGCTGCATGTTTTTCGCATTCAGGATCAACGCGCGTATGCCCATCGAGCAAATCAGGGTCGCCTGAGTGAGGTCAATCAGGGCATTCGACCCGGATGCTGTCAGCAGCGAGGAAAGTTGCCCGATGATTTTTTCGACGCCATGGAAATCCAAGCGCCCCGACAGGACAATGTGGCGCAAGCCACCGCTCAAGTCATTGTGTTCAATAGCCATAATTACCCGCCAGCAAAATCACATAAACGGCGTAGCCGAGGGTGGGCAGAGTAGTCCGCCCTGCGTTCAGGCCGCCACGCCGGACAACGCCTTTTCGGCATCGTCCAGATTCGTAAACATTTGCAGCAGGACATCGATGCCGGTGGCGGCCAGTGTCCTGGCCACCGAAGTATTGTCCCCCACCACCAGCACCATGCGCCCCCCCAATTTGTGCACGGCTTTCGCGTTTGAAATCAGAGCCCGAATGCCAATGGAGGCCAGGAAAGTGACCCCCGTGAAATCAACCAAAACATTGCGCCTTGACTCGGTGGATAGCGCCGCAAAACGAGCAGAAATCATCTCGGTACCCTGGATATCCAGGCGGCCGGCAAGCTTGATACGACGCAAATTAGGGGGTATGTCCTCGTAAGAAACTTCCATTTTTTCCCTTGGAGATATTGTTCATGCCAGGCTTTTTATAATAAAACAAATATAATGGAGCTTGCCCGAATACCAGCCAGTAGAATTTACCATCAAAGAAAACCATATGCCAGTAGCATGAATATATAGATATACGCTTATACCCCAAAAAAATGTCCTTTTTCATGCTCCTGCACGCGCAACCTGCGCCAATCGAATGAGAATAAACCCATGAAGCAAGGCCGGAACACCCCGGAATCGCCAAAGCCTGTGCTTGAGTCTCGACACCAACCCTCCGGCCTGAATTCGAAATTCACCGGCGGCCAGTTGGATTTTGCAGATCATGTGGCTGCATGCCGGGAAATGCTGCGCAAGGCGCATTCCGGCATGACATCCAGTGATCCTGAAAGAATAGTGGAAGGCAATGCGCCGTTTGAACTCAAGCCCGAAGGGAATTTTCCGGCAGGGCGGGAAAAACCCTATCGCCGCGGCATACTGCTCGTGCACGGACTCACCGATTCTCCCTATTTCATGCGTCCCCTGGCTGAATTTTTCCGGCGGCACGGATTCCGCGTCATGGCGGTGCTATTGCCGGGGCACGGCACGCAACCAGGGGATCTTCTGGAAATGCACTGGAAAGAATGGGCGAACACCGTGGCTTGGGGCGTTGACCGGCTGGCCGAAGAGACAGATGAAGTCTATCTCGCGGGTTATTCCGCCGGGGCCACTCTGGCCGTACGCCACAGCCTGCTCGATGAGCGGGTGCGCGGACTATTCCTGTTTTCCCCGGCACTCAAAGTTTCACCGCGCGCGGCCCACGCCAACCTGCATAAAATCTATAGCTGGTTGATGCCTTCCGCCAAATGGGTGAACATCCAACCGGACACGGATGGCTACAAATACGAGTCATTCCCCAAGAATGCCGCGTTCCAGATGCATGCCCTGATCGCTGATTTGCACGCGCACCTGCGGGATCGCGGACTGGAAATCCCCGTATTTACTGCCGCCAGCGCCGACGATGCCACGGTTGACAGTTACGCGACCGTGGAATTCATGGCGCGCGCGCGCCATGCATGCAGCAAGCTGGTTTATTACACTACAGATACGAAGCGACATCTTTCCGGCATTCCGGAGAGCCGGGTTGAATTGGTGAACAGCGTGGTTCCCGAGCAGAACATCGTCAGCTTTTCACACCTCTCCATCCTGTTGCCGCCGGAAGACGGGCACTATGGCGTAGCAGGTGAATATTCCAACTGCCTGCATTATTATCCGAATGACAGGGAAAAATACGCCGTTTGCCGCAGGAATGCCCCTCCTGCCTTGCAGGGGGAGGTGACAGATAAGAACCTGCGCGCCGGGGTAATGCGCCGCCTGGCATACAACCCGCATTTCACGGCGCTTGAAGCCTCCCTGCGAAAATTCCTCGAATGCCTGCCATGAGCGCCACCCCATGGACGTTATGAATAAAACCATGATCTATGCCCACCGGGGCGCCAACCGGGAAGCGGCGGAAAACACCCGCACCGCGTTCGACCTGGCGCTGGCCTATCCTATAGATGGCATGGAAACCGATGTACAGCTAAGCCGCGATGGGGTGGCCGTGCTGTGGCACGACTGGACTCTCGACAAACTGGGCCTGCCCGCCAGGCGCATAGACGACTACGAATATCGCGAACTGCAGACCATGGACTTTGCCGCGCATTTCGGTAGAGGCGCAAAGCCGGAAGGCATCATGGGCTTGCGCGACTTCGTTGACGCCTACAAACCGCGCTGCCGTCTGCTGCTGGAAATCAAGAGCCGCGATGAGGAAGAGCCCGCACGGCGCGAAGCCAAGATCAGGCAGACGCTGGAACTGGCCGGAAATGTAGGGGAGGGGCGGATACTGGCATCCTCCTTCCACTTGCCCAGCCTGATATACGCCCACCAGTGCGTGCCGGATTTTCCGCTGGTTTACAATTGCGAATCCTGGCAGACTGTTTCCGGCGCGGAACGAGTGCTGGAAGCTCATCCCTCTCTGCACGGGCTTTGCCTGCACAAGCGCACACTGGATGAATCCATGGTTCAAATGCTGCGCCGCCACGGCAAATCCATCGCTGTTTACACCTGCAACAGCGATGCCGAAATCAGCCGGGCGCTTGAGCTTGGCGTGGACATCCTCATTACCGACCTGCCGCAAAAAGCCTTGCAGATGAGGGATGCATGAAGCGGGATTTCGGACAACTGGCGGACAAGACCTTCGATCTGCTGGTTTGCGGCGGGGGCATCTACGGTGCGTGGACTGCTTATGATGCCGCCTTGCGCGGGCTAAAGGTCGCCCTCATCGAGCAAGGCGACTGGGCCGGGGCAACCTCATCCGCATCCAGCAAGTTGATACATGGCGGCTTGCGCTATCTCGAGACATACGATTTCAAGCTGGTAAAAAAGGCGCTGGCGGAAAGGCAAATGCTGCTGGAAGCCGCGCCCCACCGAGTGTGGCCGTTACGCTTCGGCGTACCGGTGTATGTCGATAGCAGGGTCGGTTCGCTGATGCTGAAGGCTGGACTCTTCCTCTATGATTTTCTGGCAGGCTTTCCGGGCTCCTCCATGTCCCACCACCGTTATGGCCGTGATGATTTTTCCAGGCGCTTCCCCATTCTCGAAACCGGGGGGCTGAAGGGCGGCTTTACTTACGCCGATGCTCAAACAGACGATGCACGGCTGGTGCTGGAAATTGTTGACGGCGCCATCTCCCATGGCGCGGCATGTGTTAACTACTGCCGCCTGGAACGCCTGATCGAGCAGGATGGAAAAGCCATCGGGGGAGTGGTGCTAGACCGCAGCAACGGCTCGGAATGCAAAGTTTTTGCCAAGCAGATCGTCAATGCGACGGGATTTTGGATCGCAAAAGAAGAGGGGAATACACAAGAGGGAGGTGGCCGCGTCCGTTTGACCAAGGGCGTGCACCTGGTATTGCCTGGATGCGGCGTCAGCGAGGCATTATTGTTGACCGCTAAATCGGATGGCCGGGTTTTTTTCATCATTCCCTGGTATGGCCGCACGCTGATTGGCACCACCGACACCGATTACCGCGGCAGTCTCCACCATGTGGCGGTCGAAACTGAAGACATTGCCTACCTACTGGCGGAGGCCAACCGCTACCTGAATAATGGCTGGAACGCAAACGATGTGATCGGCAGCTATGCCGGATTGCGAGCGTTGAAATACAGCGACGTGGCGGCGCCATCGGCCGCCAGCCGTGACTGGAAACTGGAGACCGCAAATAACGGCGTGCATTATTCCATAGGCGGCAAGCTCACCTCGGCGCGGGAAGATGCGGCAGTCATCGTAGATACAGTCTGTGAGCGGCTGGGTATACATGAGTCCTGCGCCACCAAAGGGAAACCGTTTCCTTGGGTGCCTGTTCCATCTGCGATGCCGCTACGCTGGCTGGCAGCTCCCAAAATGCCGGAAATCTGGGCACCGGGGGAAGATAACCTGGGAAGGTTTCCCGCCATGGAAGCTCAAGCCCAGCAATTCGGCATTGATCTGGAATGCTTCCGCTGGTTAATCCGCCGTCACGGCAAGCGCATTGAGGAAATATTCCACATCATCGCTGACGACTTCAAGCTGGCAAACCGCATTGTGCCGGATGTGCCATTTATCTATGCTGACTTGTTGCTTTGCGCCCGCGATGAAATGGTTGTTCACCTGGAAGACCTGCTCCGGCGCCGCATGCCCTTGCTGATTTTGTCCCGGCTGGATAAAGAAGAATTGCGGCGGCTCTCCACCATGGTCGCGCCCACTCTGGGCTGGGATGAGGCGGCAACTGAGCGCGAGGCAGAAAATTGCGTCCAGTTGATCAGCCGGGAGCATCCCGGAAAAATCGACTAACCCACGAAACGCAAAAAAAAGCTCGAACCACACAGGCAGTAATATTCCATTCCGTCTCGGAAGCGATTACCGCCCCTTATACTTTCAGTACACCCCCTATGCCTTAGGTGGATTCCCCTAGTCCGAATGGCATATTTTTTGCTGGGTTCAACATTGTTAACATTGCCTTGCATGGATTGAAAGACCTAAGGGAGCAGAAAAGGTCGTTAAGCCGAGGCGGTGCGATTCTCTGAACCCTCCCTGAAAAACGATAACGCCGGCCAACCAAGCCTGCTCCAATTTAAACCGAAACAAGGGAAATCCCGAGAAATGAAAATCAAGTCTATATTGTTAGCGCTCATCTTTACCATGGTGGGATTCGCAGGGTTGTCAGCCGTACTCCAAGACCATCTTTCCAGGGGATTGATCGAGGAGGCTGCCGCAACTCAGGAAGCCCTCATCAAGACTGGCGCACTGGTGGACGAGGTGCGCATGTTGCAGATTGATTTCAAGTGGCAGGTGCAGGCTTTCAAGGACGTCCTGCTGCGCGGCAAGGATCCTGAGCTGCTGGCCCGGTACAGGAGTGAATATGAATCCAACCTGAACAAGGTTACGGCTGAGATCGAAAAGGTTTCCGGTCAGATGCAATCTGCGGAATATGGCCCTGTTGCTGACTCGATAAAGCGCCTTGCCGAAGACCACAAGGCAGTCAGTTTGAAATACAGCGATGCGATTGAGTTGTATACAAAGCTGATCGGCGAAAAGAAATCCGGTGGCGATGGCCTGGCCGCTGATGTAGCCGTAAGAGGAATTGACCGTGAATTGACCGCCGACATAGACAAAATAGCCACTTTTGTCCGCCAGCGGAATGAAGCCACTGCGCAGGCAGCAATGGTGGCTGCCTTGAAAATGCACGGCGAAGTATCAACCAAACTGTACCTAGTCGCAGGCTTGCTGATCATGATGATGGCCGCCGCAGGCATCTTTGCGGTCCGCCAGATCATGACGGTGCTGGGCTCGGAGCCTGTGGTGTTAAGAGCGGTCGCCGAAAAAATATCCAATGGCGACCTCACCACGACCATCGCCTCGCATGATCCCGATGACGAATCGTCACTGACCGCGCAACTTCTCCTGATGCAGATGAAAATGCGCAGTCTGGTGATCGGCATCAATGAAGAGGCCAAGGGCGCACTTGACCGAGCCAGGGGCGGGGCGGGTATGGAGGACATCATTAACGACTTGCGTGCCCTGAGCAAATCCATGCGCAAATTCAAAACCGGTACCGCAGCAGAGGAGGCGCAGTAAATGGCTGTTTCCTTTGAAACGGCGAAAAGGGAAATGTCCGGGGCGCTGATCGAGGCATTCAAACTTCGAGCCGCGCCTCATATTGCAAAAGTGGAAAGCTGCTGCTCCCTGCCCGAACTGCGCCATGCCGTTTTTACCGTCATTGACAGCATACGCAACAAGGAGCCTGAGAAAGCCAAAATACTCCTGGTTGCATGGAACGCGCTGGGTGAAGCCTAGCCGTCAGTACACGGAAGGTTCAAGCTGGCGTTGATCCTGTGAGATGCTTCACAAACCATGTCGCGGCTATGTGTGCTGCTTGTTCCAGCGTGCCCGGCTCCTCGAATAAATGAGTGGCGCCGGGAATGATGGTCAGTTGCTTGTCGCAGCACAGATAAGCATAGGCGGCCTGGTTTAGTTCGATCACGCCATGGTCTTCGCCGCCCACGATCAGCAGCGTAGGCGCGCTGACCTTTCTCAGGGCCGGGGCACCGGCAAGATCGGGGCGGCCGCCGCGAGATACCACCGCCGAGATGACCCCTCCCATTTCTGCCGCTGCCTGCAGGGCTGCCGCCGCTCCGGTGCTCGCTCCGAAATAACCGGTATTGAGTGTGTGCGTGGACGGATTTTTCCGTATCCATCCCGTGGCGGCAAGCAACCGCCGGGTGAGCAACGAGATGTCGAAGCGCGTTTCATAATCGCGGTCTTCCTCGCGTGTCAGCAAATCGAACAGCAGGGTGCCGATGCCTGCCTGCTGCAGCACCGAAGCGACATAATTGTTGCGCGGGCTGAAACGACTGCTGCCGCTGCCGTGCGCGAACAAAACGACTGCCGAGGTGTTTAGCGGCAATACCAATTCGCCCTCAAGATCAGCCTGGTCTGCCGGAATGGTTATAGTTTCTCGCAACATGATTCCTCCTTCCGGTGATTTGCTCCACTCTTGCAGCAGATCATCTACCGTTCATGAAGATAGGTATGCGTCTCGGCCCGAACGGCTGGGCAAATTTGCCAAAGCGCCCTGCCAGTTTGGCGCCGCACTGCTTGCAAGCCCCGCTTTCCGTCACGTGGTATTCATTGATCTTGTACCAATCGCGCACGATGAGCGGAGCATGGCACTCGGTGCAAAAGGTCGTCCCACCCTCGACGTCGTGCACATTGCCGGTATAGACATGGTGCAGCCCTGCATCCAGCGCGATGCGGCGCGCACGGGTAAGGGTGGAAACAGGCGTGGGCGATATGTCTGTCATTTTCCAGTCCGGATGGAAGGCGGAAAAATGCAGGGGCACATCCGGTCCCAGTTCCTTCGCCACCCATTTGGTCAGCGCAGCGATTTCCGTATCCGAATCGTTATGGCCGGGAATGAGCAATGTGGTGATTTCCAGCCAGCAGTGGGTATCGTGGTGAACGTAGACAAGCGTTTCAAGAATCGGCTTCAGGTGCGCGCCGGTGAGTTTCACATAGAATTCTTCGGTGAAGCCCTTGAGGTCGATGTTGGCGGCATCCATTTTGGCGAAAAATTCGCGCCGCGGCGCATCGTGGATGTAACCAGCGGTCACGGCAACAGTCTTCAGGCCCTGTTCATGGCAGGCGTCGGCCGTGTCCAGCGCATACTCGAAAAACACCACGGGATCGTTGTATGTAAACGCCACGCTCTTGCTGCCGTGCTTCTTGGCGGATTGCGCAATGGCCTTGGGCGAGGCACTATCCATCAGCCTGTCCATGTCGCGCGATT
>JBGPSQ010000052.1:0-14099 GCA_041490205.1 Gallionellaceae bacterium | reverse complement strand
TGAAGTGCAGGTTACCCAAGCCGCCCTGGCCGCCCTTGGCCAGCAGGGCCTTCTCGCCGTCGTGGGCGAGATCGGCTATGAGTTCGCCGGTTTCGAAATCGGTAATGACAGTGCCCACCGGCATGCGCAGGGTGATGTCGTCCGCGCCCTTACCGTAGCAGTCCGCGCCGCGTCCGGATTCGCCATTCTTGGCGCGATGGATGCGGGCGTAGCGGTAATCCACCAGCGTGTTGATGTTGCGGTCTGCGAGCGCAAAGATGCTGCCGCCGCGTCCGCCGTCGCCGCCGTCGGGGCCGCCCTTGGCGATGTATTTTTCGCGCCGGAAGCTAGCCGCGCCATTGCCCCCGTTTCCGGCAATGACCTCGATTTTGGACTCGTCTATAAATTTCATGGCTATCAGGGCGCCTCTAAAAACAAAAAAGCCCTACCGTCCGATAGGGCTCATTGTGCTTGAGTAAGGTGCGCTTACGCTGGAACAACCGAAACGGTCTTGCGCTTGAACTCGCCCTTGACCGCAAACACCACCTTGCCAGTGATCTTGGCGAACAGGGTGTGGTCCTTGCCCATGCCGACATTATCGCCTGCGTGAACTTGAGTGCCGCGCTGGCGCACGATAATGCTGCCCGCACTAATCAATTCACCGCCGTAGCTCTTTACGCCCAGTCGTTTCGAGTGTGAGTCGCGGCCGTTACTGGTACTGCCGCCGCCTTTTTTCGATGCCATGTTTGTGCTCCTTCGATATTAAGCGGAAATCCCGTCAATGCGGATCTCGGTATAGTTTTGACGATGGCCCTGGTGCTTCTGGTAATGCTTGCGGCGCTTCATCTTGAAGATTTTCACCTTCTCGCCACGGCCATGGGAAACGATGGTTGCCTTGACAGAGGCGCCGCTGATCAGGGGCTTGCCGACAGTTACCTTGTCGCCTTCGCCTACCATCAGCACCTTGTCCAGCACCACGGCGCTGCCGACGTCGCCGGCAACGGTTTCGATTTTCAGGGTTTCACCGGAGGAAACACGGTATTGCTTGCCACCAGTCTTGATTACTGCGTACATAACTGCCTCGCTTTAAATGCGGTTTTACAGAGCCGCGCATTATACACACTTGCGGCCAGCCGTCAAAATGGTTTTTGTGTCATGGGGCAGGTCTAGGGATAACCTCGGCCGGCCTCAGTCTTCCCCGTGCCGGGCGTGAATGGCCCCGTTTTGATAACATCTGCCTTCATGGCTACTTCCACCTTCCTCGCCGTTGCGCTCGATCTTGGCACTACGGCGATAAAGGCCGGATTGCTGGATGAAAGCGGCAATCTCGGCGGTATTGTATCCCGGCCCGCGCCGGAGGTGGCAGTTAATGGCGGGCGTTATGAGAGCGATGCACTGGCCTATGCCCAAGTTGCGGAGCAGGTGCTTGGGGAGTGTCGTGTCCTGGCGGGCGTTTTGCCGCTTGGTTTGTGCAGCCAGCGCTCTTCTTTCCTGATCTGGGATCGCGCTACTGGCCAACCAGTCTCGCCGCTCATTTCCTGGCAGGATAATCGAGGTGCGGCAAGCTGTGAGGCATTGCGTCAAGAGGAGGGGGTAATCCGCGAGCTGACCGGCCTGCGCCTTGCACCTTACTATTTCGCTCCCAAGCTGCGCGTGGTGTTTGCTGAGCGTCCGGAATTGCGCGCAGGGCTGGAGCGGGGCGAGTTGCTTGCCGGTATGCTGGATACTTTCCTGATCTGGCGCTGGAGTGGCGGCAGACATTTTGTCACGGATGCTTCCATGGCTGCGCGCACTTTGCTGATGGCCATGCGCAGCCAACGGTGGTCGCCCACGCTATGCGATTTATTCGGCATTCCGCTTTCCGTGTTGCCCGAGATCAAGCCTTCACTGGGCTTGAATTTGCCGTTGGACAACGGCCTGACCCTGAAAGCGAGCATGGGCGATCAATCTGCCGCTCTCATGGCCAGCGTCGGCGGGAACAGCCGGGATGTCCTCGTCAATCTCGGTACGGGCGGTTTTGCCATGCGCTATCTGGAAGAGGGCGAGGCGGCCCTGGCGGGCTATCTGCTCACGCTGGTTTATCAGGACAGCCGGTCGCACGGCCATGTCGCCATGGAGGGCACGCTCAATTCGCTGGCGACGGCGCTCGCGCCTTATCCAGTGGGCGAGTGCGGCAGCGCGGATTTTGCGCGCGATGAGATTTTTTGCCTTGCCGAGCCCAGCGGTCTTGGTGCGCCTTATTTCAGGAATGATCTGGGCATGCGTTTTTCCGCGCCGGTGGGGCATTTGTCCCAGCACCGGGTGGGTTGTCTGTTGCTGGAGGGGATAGTCTTTCGCGTAGCGCGGATGCTGGAGGATTTTCACCGCGCGGCGCCCATCGGGCGGGTTTTGCTTTCGGGCGGGTTGTCTGAGTTGGTAGCCTTGCAGCAAGGTATTGTGCAGTGCGCGCCATGCGAGGTGTTGCGCCTGGAGCAGAAAGATTCCAGCTTGCATGGCGCGGCCCTGGCCGCAGCGGGGATGGAGTCGGCGCAGCGCAGCGGCGCAGTCAAAATTCAACTTGAACGAAACGACCATGCCCTGGAGGAGAAATACCGGCGCTGGAAAGACTGGTTCGATGCATTGCTGGCTGAATAAACTGGCAGCTTATTAACTTGACTTATTTGCTCTGGTTATTATAATAAACATTGCGATTGGCGGGAATTTCCCGCAAACAGTTGCAGCCCCACATCGTTGCACTTTCTGCAGGATACCTCCCACTTCTCGTTGTTTCCAATCTCTATTAACAGGAGTGCGCAATCATGAGAAACCCCAAACAATTGATGACTGGCTTGCCGCCGGAAGACCGCGCGTTTTATGTTGAAATGGCCGCCGCAGCCATCGTGGCAACGGCGTTTGTGTTGGCAATTTGATCTAACGCGGGCAGTTCTTTGAACGAAGGGCGGAGGAACCGCCCTTTTTTCGGGTTCATGCCTATGAGCACAGAATCCAATTGGTGTCATGCGCAGTAATTGGTTATAGCCCACCTGTGTAATATCCTTGTGCACAGTTTTTGTGCTAACTTTACGGAACATCGGAATCATTGGAACCCCGTTTTTTAGCCCGTAAAAATGAGCAGCCAGTTGCAAGATTCCTTCGGCAGGAACATCAGTTATTTGCGTCTATCGGTGACCGATCGCTGCGATTTCCGCTGCATGTATTGCATGGCGGAGGAAATGCATTTCCTGCCGCGCACCGAAATTCTTTCGCTGGAAGAGTGCCTGCTGATTGCCAGGACTTTCGTCGGCCTCGGCGTGGACAAAATACGCATGACCGGCGGCGAGCCGCTGGTGCGCAAAGATTTTACCTGGCTGGCGGAGCGTATACGCGAACTCGATGGCCTGCGCGAACTCGCGCTCACCAGCAACGGGTCCCGTCTTGCAGAGTTTTCCGCGCCGCTGGCGCAGGCAGGGATGGATCGAGTCAACATCAGCCTCGATAGCCTGGTTCCGGAAACCTTCCGGCGCATCACGCGCGTGGGTGACCTGCACCGCGTGCTGGCGGGCCTGGATGCCGCGATCGCCGCATGGGGCAGCCGCCGCATCAAGCTGAACACTGTGCTGCTGCGCGGTATCAATCACCACGAGTTACCTGGCCTGGTTCGCTTCGCGCTGGAGCGCGGCGTGGACATCAGCTTCATCGAACAGATGCCGCTGGGCGAAACCGGGCAACATCACGCTGCTTCCTACCTGGGTAACGATGAAGCGCTGGCTCATCTCAAGGCCGTTTTCGAATTGATCCCCAGCACGGAGACCACGGGCGGTCCCGCGCGTTACTGGCGCATTCCCGGACATGAATCGCGTATTGGCTTTGTCTCACCGCAAAGCCGGAATTTTTGCGCCGATTGCAACCGCATGCGCGTTACCGCGCGCGGCGAGCTGTTTCCCTGTCTGGGCAATGAGACCATGGTGGATCTGCTGCCTGCGGCGCGCGCCGGCGATGAGGCGGGCCTGCGCGAGCTGATCCTGAAAGCAGCAACCGCCAAGCCGCAAGCGCATGAGTTCGACCTGTCACGACCTCGGGCTAGCGTCATGCGCTTCATGTCGCGTACCGGCGGGTGAGGCGATGGCAACCGGGCTTTCAGTCACCACGGTGATACTCGCGGGTGGGCAGGGCAGCCGCATGGGCGGCGATAAGGCACTGCGCGACCTGCGCGGCCTGCCGTTGATCGAATGGGTGATCGGCGCCATCATGCCGCAGGGCACTGAAATACTGATCAGCGCCAATGACAATCAGGCTGCCTTGTCGGATTTAGGGTACCCCGTGATTTCCGATTATTTGCCCGGCTATGCCGGGCCGTTGGCCGGATTGCAGTCTGCCATGCATCATGCGAGTGGCGAATGGGTTGCCTGCGTGCCGTGCGATACCCCGTTTTTGCCGGATGATCTGATTGAGCGTTTGTTGGCAGCGGCAGGCCCCGCGGAAGCTTCTGTGGCCGTGGTGAACGGCAGGCGGCAGCCCGCAATCGCCTTATACCGAAAAAGCGTGCTGCCCAAGCTGAATGCCTATCTCGACAGCGGCGAGCGCAAGGTGTCAGGATGGCTCGACACGCTGCAAGTGCGCGAAGCCGTATTCGACGACGCAGAGGCGTTCGTCAACATCAACTCGCTTGAAGATCTGGATGCGGCGACCCGGGGGAGGGGGTAACCCACCCGTTTATGAAAGAAATATCGGAGAGGAAAGGAATAACGATCATGTCTGAATCCGGTATGTTAAAAGTGGGGCTCGTCTCCATCAGCGACCGCGCCAGCAGCGGCGCCTATCAGGACGCAGGTCTGCCTGCGCTGGAAGAATGGCTAGTCAAGGCTCTGTCCAGCCCGTGGCAAGGCATCAAGCGCTTGATCCCGGACGAGCAAACGCTGATCGAGGCGATGCTGATCGAGCTTGCCGACATCGAGGGGTGTCACCTCATTCTCACCACCGGCGGCACAGGTCCCGCACCGCGCGATGTTACGCCGGAGGCAACGCTGGCCGTGGCGCACAAAGTGCTGCCCGGGTTCGGCGAGCAGATGCGCGCGGTGAGCCTGAAATACGTTCCCACTGCCATCCTCTCGCGCCAGGTCGGCGTGGTGCGCGGCTCTTGCCTGATACTCAACCTGCCGGGGCAGCCCAAGGCAATCAAGGAAACGCTGGACGGCATTTTCGCCGCCGTGCCTTATTGCCTGGACCTGATCGGCGGACCTTATATCGAAACCAATCAGGACATCATCGCTGCATTCCGCCCAAAATCCGCGCAACGCGGGAAATAAGCAAGCTGCCCGGGTGTTCGTCACTCGAAAAACCAGATTTGAGAAATGGTTATTTCGACCGGCTTGCACGTACATGTCCATAGGTATTTGTACGGCTATCTATAACATTCATTACAGTATAAATTTTTATCTCCCCCGCATAAACGCAAGGGGCGTGCACATGAGCAGCCACAATAAAAGGGACTTGCCGGGAGTTGAGTCATCCGGATTGCTTGAAAAATGCATAGGGATCCACACCAGCGGAGCCACGCAATCCGGGATGGGTGGCATGGTTTATTGCTTAAGCAAGAATCGCGTAATTTGCGAATATGCCGTGCATTTCGGAGACAGCCATTTTTGCCTGCACCCGAATAACACGGAAGAAAGCGGATGAATAACAGGCATATCCGCAGGGAGTGCCATCCGGATCGTCCGGACAAACGGATTATCCGGATTTTCCTCGAAAAATTGCGAATTTTTCAGGAGAACCAATATGAAAGTGCAAGTGCTGCTCACGGATGATCACCAAATGGTCCGGCAGGCGATCCGGTTCATTCTGGAAAGAGATCCGAATATCGAGGTTGTGGGCGAGGCTGCCGAAGGGCTCGAGGCGATTGCGCTGGCGCGTCAGACCGCGCCTGACGTGGTGTGCATGGACATTTCCATGCCGGGGATGGACGGAATGGAAGCGACGCGGCGCCTGCTTGCCATCAGCCCCTCAACCAGGGTAATCGGGCTGTCTGCCCATTCCGACCCGCATTACGTGATGGAAATGATAGATGCCGGAGCATCCGGCTATGTCACCAAATCGGAACCGGCAGAGGAAATCATGCGCGCCATCCATGCCGTATATCAAAGCCGGAAGAAGTACCTGTGTCCGTGCGTCGCGGTTCACGTGGAGGATGCTGTGCGCCATGCCCCGTCAAACGTATCCCCCATGGCCAGGTTGAGCCACCGGGAGTTGCAAGTCCTGCACATGGTCGCCGAAGGCTGTTCGTCCATCCGCATTGCGCATGACCTTCATCTGGCAACTTCCACCGTCGAAGTGCACCGCCGCAATATCATGCGCAAGATCAACCTGCATTCCATAGCCGAGTTGACCAAATATGCCATCCGGAACGGAATTGCGGAAGGGTAGCGCCCTTTGGGCGTGCCATTGCTTCGTAATATCACTCAGCATCGGCAAGGATGGAAGAATTCAAAGCGTCATTCCCGCGGCGTTACTGCTCGCGCTTTTGCGGGAATGACTAGACCTGGCTTGATTGGCGCATCTTCAAATAACTCGCATCGAAATAGTGCCGGGCACGAAGTTTCCTGGCACAATTCTTAAAGATACTGCCGCATATTCTCAGTCTTTAATGGCTTCGATTTCAAATTCCAGCTTGATGTCGTCGCCCACGGCGGGCAAGAAAGCTTTCATGCCGAAATCGGAACGCTTGATCTGCGCAACAGCGCCGGCGCCGCATTCATATTTCTTGCTCATGGGGTTGTTGCCGCAGTTGAACTCAGTGACGGTCAGCGTCACCGGCTTGGTCACACCGAGCATGGTGAGTTCGCCTTCCACGCTGGCCGGGGCATTGCCCTTGAACGTGATCTTGCTGGACTTGAAAGTGATGCTGGGGAATTCGACGGAGTTGAAGAAATCCGGCCCCTTCAGGTGGTCGTCGCGCTTGGCAAAACCGGTGCTGATGGAGGTGGCCTCGATGGAAATCTCAACCGTGCCGGTTTTGGCAGCGGTATCCAGTGTCACCTTACCGCTGCTCTTGTCGAAGCGGCCATGCATGGTGGAGAAGCCCAGGTGGTTGATCGTGAAATGGGCGAAAGTGTGTGGAGGGTCAACCGTGTAGGAATCGCTTGCATGGGCGGCAAACGGCAGTGCGGCAAGCAGCAGAACCAAAGCATTTCGTTTCAGCATTATTTTTCTCCTCAGGGTTAAAACGGCGGCGCACCGGCCACACGCCAGGTTAAAAACACGGCGCCCGCCGCGCAAACCAGGGTTGCGGCGGAGAGCAAGATGGATTGTAACCACAGTGCGCCTTTTTCGGAAACGGGCACGATGTGGGCCACTGGCGGGATGGCGGCCAGCGGAAGCAGCGCATACCAGGGCAATTCCGCGCCCAGCACGCCCTGGCAGCCGACCAGTCCGGCAATGAGCGACAGCGGCAGGGTGAATGTATAGCCGCACGGCAGGCGGTTGGTGATCATCTGCACCAGCAGGAATGTGCCAGCCGCCACGCCAAGCGCTATGCCGTATATGCCGAGCGTCGCGGAAGCGCCGAATAGCGCCGCAAATCCCGTGCCCAACCCCAGCGCAAGGCCCGCGCTCCCGGCGCGCACTGGCTGGTCGTGCAGCTTGTCCGTCCAGAACACCATCCAACCTACATAAAGCGCAACACCCGCACCCCACAGGAACATGTGGTCGAGCGGCTGCCGTTGCAGGATGCCTTGCGCCATCCAGATAGCCGATGCGCCCCCTGCCGCCGTCAGCAGCGGGCGCACCCATGCGGCATTGAAGAGAGTCGCCAATATGGCGACGACAGGCGCGGCCAGGCCAAGCAATACGATCTTGCGTGTTGCGTTGAGCGGCTCGAAGGAAAATCCGCTATGCAGATAAGCCGTGGCGGCGAATGCCAAGGCAACCGCCAGGCCGCTCAGGCGCAGCGGCCGCAGCAGCACCGCTGCAAGCAGCGCAACGCCGAATGGAACCAGGCCGCCCTGTACGGCGGGATCTTGTAATAACTCGTGCAACTTATTCTCCCTTCGATGCTCAAATGCTGCGCGGAGTGTAACATTTTGCGCACGCACTTGAAAAAAGGCCGGAGCGCCCTCATTTCACCCTGTGCGGGCGGAAAAAGTTTTCCCTTCGTCATATAATTGAAATTCATATTCATCAACGGAGACAATTGCATGAAACGGATTTTCCTGTTTGTCCTGACCAACATGGCTATCCTGCTGGTGCTGAGCGTGGTGCTGCACCTGCTGGGGCTGGATGGTGGCGTCATCTACCAAGGCCGCACGATCAATTTTGGCTTCCTGCTGGCTTTCTCGCTGGTGCTGGGCTTCGGGGGATCCTTCATTTCGCTGTTCATTTCCAAGTGGATGGCCAAGATGTCCACCGGCGCCGTGGTGATCGGGACCCCGTCCGACCCCACAGAGCGCTGGCTGGTTGAAACGGTGCGCAGGCAGGCGACCGCCGCCGGCATCGGCATGCCCGAAGTGGCGATTTATGACGCCCCGGACGTGAACGCCTTCGCCACCGGCTGGAACCGCAATGATGCGCTGGTGGCGGTGAGCACCGGCCTGTTGCAAAATATGGACAAGGACGAAATCGAGGCCGTGCTGGGCCACGAAATCAGCCATGTCGCGAACGGGGACATGGTAACGCTCACCCTGATCCAGGGCGTGGTCAACACCTTCGTGATTTTCTTCTCCAGGGTGATCGGCTTCGTAGTGGACCGCATACTGCTCAAGAATGACCGCGACGGCATAGGCATCGGCGGCTTTGTCGCAGAGATGGTGGCGCAAGTCGTGCTGGGCATACTTGCCAGCATGATCGTCATGTGGTTCTCGCGCTATCGTGAATTCCGCGCCGACGCGGGCGGGGCCAACCTGGCCGGACGCCAGAAGATGATCGCCGCACTGGAACGCCTCAAGGCCAACCACGAACAATCCGCTTTGCCCAAGGAAGTGGCCGCATTCGGCATTTCGGGCGGAAGCGCTTTCATGAAGCTGTTCATGACCCATCCGCCGCTGGAAGTGCGGATTGAGGCGTTGAAGGCGGCGCAGTAATTCTTGAGAGGCTGGTAGGAGAAAAGGCCTGTGGAGACGAAGGCCTTTTTTGTTTTTGACTGAATTTGCGCGAGGGGCGGCCCCGCAGTTGGTTGTATTCAGTTCCGGCATCACCTGAAGGTTAGATTCCTCCGCGACTTAGTTGTCCCATCTCTCAGTGGTGCAGAAGGGAGCGGCATGTTTCGTGTGTCTTGCGCGCGCAGTCTTTGATGTTTGCCGCGCCGCGGTCAATCGCGGAACACGAACAATGAAGCGCACAGCGCAATTCCGATGGAATACTGCAGCAAGGCGCTGTCAATGAAATAAGGATATGCCATCAGCGCCGCGCCGATAGCCATGTGTTTCCAGTTTGAAGTTTTCTTGCCGTATACGAATGCGCCCAGCCCCACTGAGCCGAACATCAGCGGGGCGAACAAGTCTGTGAAACCGGGTGTTGTCACGGTTTTCTCCATGAATAAGATTCAATTCGGAATGCGAATCCGCATGCCACTCCCCGCGCCTGATCTTGGGAAGTTGCCGAACCCGCGAAAATGGGTGGGAGACGAAGCCTCCGGGGCCTGCTTACTTCCCTTCCGGCCCTGCGGCAGGCACGGCAGAAGCGGCTACCGGGGCGGACACCGGTGCAGGGACAGGGGCAGGGGTTGATACAGGGGCAGCTTGGGGTTTGGATGGCGGGGGCGGAGTGTCGTCCCCCTCATCGTCTTCATAATTTGGGCGCGGAGGGTGGCCGTCATATACCAGGCTCTGGCGGTGCGACAGATAGGCGTCGCGCATGAAGGAATAAGGGTCCAGCCCGGCTTCCTCCAGCAATTTTTCATTTTCCAGCAGGTTTGCCCGCACCCGGACGCCGTTGAATATGATGGTCTGGTTGCGGTTGCTGACCGGCTTGATGTTGGACGTGGGTGAGGTGATGCTGTCCGTATATAGTCCTACGCCGTCGCGCACAGAACTGGGGCCGAAAAAGGGAATCACGAGGTAAGGCCCGCTCTCGATGCCCCAGTAGCCCAACGTCTGGCCGAAATCTTCATTGTGTTTCGGAAAACCGAATTTTGTCGCCGCATCCGCGATGCCGCCTGCGCCCAGGGTGGTGTTGATCAGGAACCGCCCGCCGTCCGAAAGCGCCTGCACCAGCTTGAATTGCAGCACGTCGTTCAGCGTGACCACCACATCATCCAGGTTTGAGAAAAAATTATTCACCATGGTGCGGCCGGGCGGCGGTACCACGGCGGTATAGCCTTTTGCCGCAGGCTTGAGTACAGCCTTGTCCAGTGCGTCGTTGAACTTGTACATGCTGCGGTTGAATGGCTCGAACGGATCCTTCGGGTTATGGTAGCCGGACGTGGATGCGCAACCGCCCAAAAGCAGGATGGCGGATAAAAGGGAAAAAAGGCGCAAAATGAGCATATGTAATTCTGAATTATGGGCGCAATTATAGGGGGAAAATGCGTTATGGCAAGCCGCAACCTGTGTTATTGCTCTCTATGCCCTGTGCATTTATCGCCAATGTGATTTATCATGCCCGGATGAGAGTTTTTTCCAATAAACCCCTGTTGGTCATTACGGCGCTGTTCCTGCTGCTGGCGCTTGCCGAAACGGCCTGGCTGCATGCCCTGCTGCCGCAGGAAAACCGCCTGTCCGATTTCTTCGTGCGCATGCAGGCGCAAGGCTTGCAGCCTGATCCCGATATTGTCATTGTTGACATAGACGACCATAGCCTGGCACGCATGGAGACCGAGGCGGGAAGCTGGCCGTGGCCGCGCTCGGTGCATGGCGAAATGGTGAGTGGCATTGCCAGGCAGAACCCGTCAGCCATCGTATTCGATATTCTGTTCAGCGAGCAGGACAAGTACCGTCCTGAAAGCGACAGGCAGTTCAATTCGGCGCTGGACACGGACACCAAAATATATTTCCCCATGGTGCGGCGCGATCCCGGGCTGGATACCGGCGGCGCGCCGCTGGCGGAAGTCGCGCCCATGCTCGGCCTGTTGCGCACCCCGCAAGCCGAGGAAAATGCGCGCATTGCCTTGCTGCCGCCGCTGGCAATTGCCCCCAGGTATTGGCGCACCGGCACGATCAATTTCATCCCCGATGCCGACGGGGTGGGGCGGCGCTACCAGCTTTATCCCTCGGCGCACGGCTGGCTGGTTCCTTCGCTGCCCGCGCGAGTCGCTTCCGACCTCGGCTACCAGCCGCCGGAGCAGGAAGACATGATCCTGGCTTGGAGCGGCAAGAAGGGATCGTTCAAGCATATTTCCTATGCCGACCTGTATGAGGATTTCGGCCGCAAGCATCCGCAGCGCCCGCAGGACGAATTGCGCGGCAAGATCGTCATCATTGGCACAGCCGCAACTGGCCTGCACGATTTGCGGGTGACGCCGATGGGCGCCGATTACCCTGGCGTGGAAATGCTGGCCACCGCGCTGGACAACCTGAAAAACCACCGCATGGCGCACCTTGCGCCGAAGTGGGTTACCCCGCTGTTCACCTTTGCATTGTTGGGCGTATTGGCCCTGCTGCTGCTGAACCGCGGCTATGTGCTGAGGATAGGCATCCTGCTCGCCGTGGTCTCGGCGCTGGCGCTGGGCGCCAGCTATATCGAAGCCGGAAGTCTTTACCTGCTGCCGGTGCTTACCCCGCTGCTGCTGGCATGGGGCTATTATTTTTCAAGCGCACTCCTGGCATACCTGCGCGAGCGGCGCGAACGCGAGCAGGCCATGCGGGAATTCAGCCGCTTCGTCAATCCGCACATCGTGCGCGAACTCGTCGCGCACGGGGGGCTCTCCCGCAGCGGCGAGAGCCGCCAGATTACCATTCTGTTCTCGGATATACGCGGCTTCACCACGCTTTCGGAAAAGCGCACGCCGCAGGAAATCGTCTCGCTGCTCAACCGCTATTTCACTCTGCAAGTGGAAGTCGTCTTCCGCCACGGCGGCTCGCTGGACAAATTCATCGGCGACTGCATCATGGCCTTCTGGGGCGCGCCGCTAGATGACCCGGATCATGCGAAAAACGCCGTCGCGGCCGCGCTGGAAATGGCCGATGTGCTGCAACGGTTCAAACGGGAATTGGGCGAACAGGACGCGGATTTCGACGTGGGCATCGGCATACATTCGGGCCCCGCTGTGGTCGGCCTGATCGGCTCGGAGCAGCGGCGCGAATACACCGCCATCGGCGACACGGTGAATCTCGGCAGCCGCATCGAAGGGCTGACCAAGGGCGTATCGCGCATCCTGGTTTCGCGCGATACCATGGATTTGTGCGGCGATGCATTCGATTTCGAGCCGCACGGCTCCTTCAAGGTAAAAGGCCGGGATCAGGAAGTGGAACTATACGCACCCCTCAGAAAGGAAAACAAATGAAGCTTTCAGGATTGATGCTCGCGGCTGGCTTGGCGCTGGCATGCGGGCTGGCGCAGGCAGGCGAGACTGCCTATACGGTACGTCCCACGGCATTGAAGGAAAAGCCCTATTCCGACGCCAAAACGCTCGATAACCTGGGGCAGAATGCCAAGGTCGAGATAGTCGGGCGGCGAGGCAGTTGGAACAAGATCAAGGTAAATGATACGACCGGGTGGGTGAAAATGCTTTCCCTGCGCCTGGGCGATGCCGCCCAGAAAACCGGCGACACCGGATTCAAGACCCTGTTCAATGTGGCATCCACCGGCGGCAGCGGCAGCACCATGACCACCGGCGTGCGCGGGCTCTCGGAAGAAAAGTTGCACAACCCGCAGCCCAACCCTCAGGCAGTGGAGGCGATGCATCGCCTGGCAGTCAGCAAGGAAGAGGCGCAGCAATTTGCCCAGGCAGGAAAACTGGCAGCCGGAAAGATGGATTATCTGCCCGCACCGGCGGCCAAGTGAGGAGAACGACATGAAATTCAATATCGCTATCGTAATCCTGTTGAGCACTCTGGCCTTGCCCGCATCGGCTTTCGATTTCGGCAACATGGATAACCTGAAAGACGCGCTGCAAAAGGCGAAAAAAGTGAACGATCAGGTGAAAAAAGCCACCGAGGACGTGCCCGAGCCGAAAGAGATTGAAATGGGCGGCAGCATCGCCAGCAACCTGCTGGGCGCAGCGCCCCTGCTGAAAAACGCGGCGGTGCAGAAATACGTGAACGACGTGGGCCGCTGGCTGGCGCTGCAAACCGAGCGCCCGGACCTGCCCTGGCAATTTGCCGTGCTGGACGATGAAGACGTCAACGCCTTCGCCTCCCCCGGCGGCTACATCTTCATCACCAAGGGCCTGCTCATGCACATGAAGAGCGAAGCTGAGCTTGCAGGCGTCCTGGCGCATGAAATATCCCACGTGCTGCGCAAGCACCACCTCAATGCAATCAAAAAGGGCGCGCGCACCGAGTTGATGACCGAGTTCGCCTCCGAGGCGGTGAAAGAAAAGGGCGGCAACAAAAACCTGATAAAACTTGCCAATGCGGGCACAGAACTCTACGCGCGCGGCCTGGACAAGGATGACGAATTCGAGGCCGACCGCATGGGAGTGGTAATCGCCGCCCGCGCCGGATACGACCCCTATGGCCTGCCTGCTGTGCTCCAGACCCTGCAAAGCCTGAACGCCAAGGACACCAAGCTGGCCCTGATGTTCAAGACCCACCCGGCGCTGGCGGACCGGCTGAGTTTGCTGGATCAGTTGATGACGGGGCGGTTCGATAGCTTTGAGGGCAGGCCGGATTTGGCGGAGAGGTTTGCGGCGGTGATGAATGGGAAGTAGGGGGAGGGGTTGCCTGGCGGCTTAAGGCCGTTCGCCCTGAACCTGCGGAAGGCCCGTAGGGGCGCGTTGCACGCGCCCGCAATTGCACCCTTCGCCCTTGTATAGGCGACTTTCCTGAACGGTTTGGCCGTGCGCATAGATGGGCGCGGGGAGCGGCCCCGCAGCCGATTACTTTCTTTACTCGTGTAAAGAAAGTAATCAAAGAAAACACGCTCCGGTTTGCCGCCCCCTTCGGGGGTACCCTGCGTTGCTCGGCTGGTCAGGCGGCTGCGGAACTCGCGCTACGCGCTCAAACAGTCCTCGCCGACACCCCCTGACCAGCCTGCGCTACTCGGCGGCG
>JBGPSQ010000051.1:0-14151 GCA_041490205.1 Gallionellaceae bacterium | reverse complement strand
GTCGGTTTCGATCAGGGCGGCCTGCTCACCGAAGCCATCACCAAGCAGCCGCATTGCGTGCTGTTGCTGGACGAGATCGAGAAAGCGCATCCGGACATCTTCAACATCCTGCTGCAGGTGATGGATCACGGCACGCTCACCGACAACAACGGGCGCAAGGCCGACTTCCGCAACGTGGTGATCATCATGACCACCAACGCGGGCGCGGAAGCCTTGAGCAAGGTGCAGATCGGCTTCACCAAGACCTCCGCCGCCGGCGACGAGATGGCCGAGATCAAGCGCATGTTCACCCCGGAATTCCGCAACCGGCTGGATGCCATCGTCTCCTTCGACTCGCTGTCGAAGGATGTCATCCTGCGCGTGGTGGACAAGTTCCTGATCCAGCTCGAAGAGCAGCTCCACGAGAAAAAAGTGGAAGCCGTGTTCACCGACGCGCTGAAGAGCCACCTAGCCGAAAACGGTTTCGACCCCCTGATGGGCGCGCGCCCCATGGCGCGCCTGATCCAGGACACCATACGCTCGGCGCTGGCCGACGAACTGCTGTTCGGCAAACTGGCCAACGGCGGCAAAGTGACCGTGGACGTGAAGGACGGCAAGATCGACCTGGACTTCACCGAAGAGGCCGTGACGGTCTAGCCGGCCGTCAGCCGCACCAGCCATGCAAGAATGCTCCGGGGTTCGCCAGATACCGGTGAGCCCCGGCGCCGCTGGTTTTCCTCGCAGGAATTCGACCTCATCGTCCGCCTGTCCGACAGCCATGAGTTCATCGGCTTCGAATTGTGCTACGACAAGCACCGCAACGAACACTCCCTCACCTAGAGCCCAGCCATGGGCTTCAGCCACATGGCCGTGGACGACGGCGAGCAAAGGCTGGGAAGGTACAAGGAAACGCCCATTTTGGTTCCGGACGGAGTATTCGACATCCGGCATATCCATTCGGCTTTTATCAAGGCCAGCCGGTCATTGCCGCAGGACGTGACGCATTTCGTTTTGCGGGCGCTTGAACAACATCCTGATTTTCCCCAGTCTGGTAGGTCGGGTTAGCCCGCAGGGCGTAACCCGACAAATCACGCGGTGGTTTTCATCGAAAATGTCGGGTTACGCTTCGCTAACCCGACCTGCAACTGCCACTGTGCGTTAACGAGTTTGAATTCCGGTACAACAATCGCCATAATCCCAATATTTTCTGAATAGCCCGCGTAGGGCGGAACGCTTGCGGTTCCGCCGGGTGTTTCCAAAAGGCTCTGTTGTAGTTAAGTGTTGCTGGGGTTAAAAATCGTGAAAAAACAGGCTCGGTGTAGCCCTGTTCGGAAGCGAGCGTTCTTTGCTACTATTGGTTTTGTATTCTTATCAGGCCAACTTAAATTTCGGCAGAGGATAATCAGTAATGGACAGCGAGACGACTAAAAGCCAAAAAGAAGCAATGAGGAAGAAAGCATTGGGTGAACTGGGCGAGTTGGTCGCGCTTAAGACTCTTGTTGATCATGGCTTTGAAAAAATTTCGCATCTAAACGATACCAAAAGAAGAAATTATCCTTTTGCCGATCTTCTCGCAGAGAAGGATGGTAAAAAATATGCGATAAGCGTCAAAGCGAGGAATAAATTTCAGAAGAACGGTACGCTAAATAATAGGTACAACCTAAAGCAGACGCATGTTGCAGCGGTGGAAAATGAATTGGTTGCCGAAGCCTACTGGATGGCGATTCCGTTTGATAAAAAATCATATTCAGTTCGATTTGGATCCGTTATGGAACTCAAGGACGCAAGCGGAAAACCGTTGACCGGGATCCCGATGGGGGAAGATTGTATATATGGAGAAGAATGGATAAAAGATAAGCCCCACTTCTTCGATTTCAGTTTCTTTACAAACCAAAATTAAGCGGCATTATGTAGCTGTTGTCAAAACTACCTGACCGCGCAGTTAGCCAAGTAGGGTGGGCACGTCTTTGTGCCCACGCTGTATGAGTACCGCGTGGGCAGATAAAAACTCTGCCCACTCTACCTGGCTGCCCCATTGATTTCTGACCCCATTGATTTCGCATGAGCGCCGGGTTGGGCGTCGGGTGCTCAAAGGCTGCGCCCATCAAAATGCCCCGCCTTGATGGGTGACAAGTCGACACCATCCAAGCAGCGGGCGTTGATTGCAACCATGTGGTTACCAGAAGGCGCTATACCTTCACTATAAGGCGCACACCCGCACTTGGGGCAGTAGCGATGTTTAATGGTGTGCTTGTTGAATGTGTATGTGCTCATGCCGTCCTCGGGGGTGAACAAACGAAAATTCTCGCGGGGAATAAACCAGTGAAGCGAACCGCGCTTGCTACAAATTGAGCAATTGCACTCCATGATTTTCTCTAGGTTTCCTTCGGCTTCGAACGCGACCTGCCCACAGTGGCAGCTACCTTTGTATATCATTGGATCGTTCCTTTCGATGATTTCGTTTCAGGCCCTTGGTATTACAATGGCCCCCGGTTCTCTGACGCCCAACATTTGTTATACGGACGCTTGCGTCCGTATAACAATAAATATATATTTGAAATTTTCATCATGTTTTTCGTTTAAATACACAATGATGTGCATTGGGCTGACCGCATAATAGTAAATGGCAAGTGCGGACGCAATCGAACTTCATAGAGTCTGCTTAGTTGCACTTAGCGGAAGTAATTCAAACGTACCTGTGATGGCGGCTTTGGCCGATCATCGGACACTGCCTGTCATTAGATCAAGTCCGGAGCGTCTTTTTCGGATTGCCCTTGATTTAGGTCATCATGCGCAAAGGGGGTTTCTGTATATAGCTGCCGTACCACTTCCTCCGGGCCGCCCATCTTTGCCTCCCGGCATTACCTGCTCTGCAAGCTCCTCCGGGTAGTCGGGCGTAGCCCGCCCTGCAACTGCTGTGCGAATGAATTCGCACCTACAGGTGCTACATATACCTTTGTGCGCACCTCACCCCTTCCCTGCGCTCTTCCTCGATTACGACGTTTTTACCGCCTCCACAACTAAGGTAATATACTCACAACACGACCCCAAAAACTCAAAGACTGACAACCAAGTCATGCCCACCTTCAAGATCGCCACCTACAACATCCACAAGGGGCTTTCGCAGTTCAACCGGCGGGTGATCCTGCATGAACTGCGCGACCGGCTGCGGGAGCTGGATGCGGACATCGTGTTCCTGCAGGAGGTGCAGGGGGAGCGGCTGGTTTCGCCCCACCCCGCCGATCCCCGCGAGCCGCAGCACGAGTTCCTGGGGCACGAGACCTGGCCGCACCAGGCTTATGGCATGAACGCGGTCTATGACAACGGCCATCACGGCAATGCCATCGTGAGCCGCTTTCCCATCCTGCGCTGGGACAACCAGGATGTCTCCACCAATCCGCTGGAGAGCCGGGGCATACTGCATGGCGAGATCGCCCTGCCCGGCGGGGATGTGCTGCATTGCCTGTGCGTGCATTTCGACCTGACCAAGCGCGGGCGCAGCATGCAGTTCAACGCGCTGACAGAGCGCATCCAGCGCGTGGTCCCGGCGGATGCGCCGCTGGTGATCGCGGGGGATTTCAACGACTGGAACAACCACGCCAGCCACCAGTTGGAAAAAGAGCTTCAGGTGCGCGAGGCATTCGAGGCGAAGGGAGGCAAGCTGGCGAAAAGCTGGCCCGCCGGGCTGCCGGTGTTCCGGCTGGACCGCATCTATGTGCGCGGGCTGGACATCGTGCAGTGCGAGATGCACCCCTGGCGCAAGATTTCCGACCACGCGGCGCTTTCCACTGTGCTTGCCCTGCCATGAGCGAGGCGATCCGGGTCGGGGAACACACCGTGCGGCTGCTGCGCCGCGGGGAAGAATATTTTCCCCGGCTGATCGAGGCGATCCATTCTGCGACTCATTCGATCTACCTGGAAACCTATATTTTCGAAAACGACGACAGCGGGCGCAGCGTGGTGGATGCCCTGAAACAGGCCGCGCAGCGCGGCGTGTCGGCGCACCTGCTGCTGGATGGCTTCGGCAGCGCGGGGCTGTCGCGCGAATGGGTGCGCGAAATGCGCGAGGCGGGCGTGGCAGTGCTGTATTTCCGGCCGCAGATTTCCTGGCTCACCCTGAAACGCCAGCGCCTGCGCCGCCTGCACCGCAAGCAGGCGCTGATCGACGGACGCATCGCTTTCATCGGCGGCATCAATATCGTGGACGACAATTCCGACGACGTGAACATGCCGCCGCGCTTGGATTACGCGGTGGAGCTGGAAGGCGAAGCGGTGAAGCGCATCCACATCGCGATGCGCCGCCTGTGGCTGCTGGTGATGTGGAGCAACTTCCGCGTCCGGCGCGAACGCGAAAAGCTGCGCCTGCGCTTTCCGGTGCAGGAACATCATGAAGTGAGCTTCGTCTTCCGCGACAACCTGCGCCACCGCGCGGACATCGAACACGCCTACATGAAAGCCATCGCCTCGGCCAGGCACGAGATCATCATCGCCAATGCCTATTTCCTGCCGGGGCGCCGGTTCCGCCATGTGCTGCTGCACGCGGCGCGGCGCGGTGTGCGCGTGGTGCTCATGCTGCAAGGCCACACCGACCACCCGCTGATGCGCTACGCCACCCACGCGCTCTACGACGAACTGCTGGCCGCAGGCGTGGAAATACACGAATACCACAACAGCTTCATGCACGCCAAAGTGGCGGTGATAGACGGCCACTGGTCCACCGTCGGCTCCTCCAACATCGACCCGTTCAGCCTGTGGCTCGCGCGCGAAGGCAACATCGTGGTGCGCGACGAAAAATTCGCCGCCGTTTTGCGCGCAAGCCTGATGCAGGAAATCGAACGCGGCGCACAGCTCATCCGCCATGCGGCCTGGATACGGAAAATATTCCTGGCGCGGCTGCTGCCACGGGTTAGCTATGCGATAGTGCGGCTGATTATCGGCATCGTCGGGTATTCGCATGAGCATGACGGGGTGTAGGGCAGGTGTCTGGAGATTGCCCGGGTTTGATTGGCCTTTAGTTTGACTGGCTTCTATGGAGCTTTCCCAAATACATGACAGCATTTTCGCATCCCGTTCGTTCCCTCACCCTCAAATCCCTCTCCCGGAGGGAGAGGGACGTAAGGCCCTTCTCCCTCCGGGAGAAGGGTGGGGATGAGGGAGGGAGATATGCGCACCATTGTCATGTATTTGGGAAAGCTCAATAGTTTGACTCGCTTCTGGTTTGACTGGCACGCGCAAGCCGGGGATACTTCGGCAGGTTCGGTTGCGTTGGCTGTTTTCCCCCGCCGATTGACGCATCGCGGCAATCGGCAAGGTTAATTTACGAGGACGTGCATGAAAAAAACCATCGGCATCGCATTTTTTCTCTCCATACTCGTCATATTTTCCTCGCAGGGCCTTGCGGATCCGCTCGAATCGGTTCCCGACCCCTTGCGCCCATGGGTATCGTGGGCTCTGCATGATGTCAAAGACCACGGCTGCCCGCCGCAATACAACAGGGCGCAGGACAAGCGCTGCGTCTGGGCCGGGCGGCTGGAACTGAGGCTTGGCGGCGCGGGCGGCGACTTTCGCCAGACCGCCAAGGCTTTTCGCAAGACCTGGTTCGCGCTGCCCGGCGACAACAAACACTGGCCGCAAAACGTCATGCTCGACGGCGCCGCTGCCGTGATCGTATCCAAAAACGACCTGCCCGGCATCTGGCTGCCAGCAGGCGAGCACACGCTTGCAGGCGCCTTTGCCTGGCAGGAACTGCCCGACAAGCTGGCGCTCCCGCATGAAACAGCGCTGATCGCGCTTACCGTCAAGGGGCAGGCCGTCGCCTCGCCTTTCATCGATGAATCCGGCCTGCTTTGGCTTGCGCGGCGCACCGCCGCGCATACCGCATCCGGGCCGGTGGGGCTGCGCGTGTTCCGTCTCGTCGAGGATGGCGTGCCGGTGCTGGTCTCCACGCGCATATTGCTCGATGCGAGCGAGAACGAGGAAGCGGTCTACGGCCCCGTGCTGCCCCCAGGCGCGGTGCCGCTCGCGCTGAATTCCGCACTTCCCGCGCGCGTGGAGGCGGACGGCTCGTTGCGCGTGCAATTGCGCCCCGGACAGTGGGAAATCACGCTCGTCGCGCGCCTGCCCGGCCCGGTAACCGAGCTTGCGCGTGCAAAGCCGCGCGGCGTCTGGCCGGATGACGAAATATGGAGCTATGCCGCGCAGCCGCAACTGCGGCTTGCCACGCCGAGCGGCCCTGCTGCCGTAGACCCGCAGCAAACCGCCGTGCCCCAGGAATGGAAAACCTATCCGGCATTCCGCATGCGCCAGGACGACAAGCTTTCATTCGTCGAGACGCGGCGCGGCGACCCGCAGCCCGAACCCGACAAATTGAGGCTCGCCCGCCGGATTTGGCTGGATTTCGACGGAGCGGGCTACACGGTGCAGGATACGATGAGCGGTGCGCTTTCGCGCACCTGGCGGCTGGAGATGGAAACGCCATTCGAACTGGGGCGCGCCTCGCTCGACGGCGCAGACCGCCTGATCACGCGCCTGCGCCCCGACTCGCCCGCAGGCATCGAATTGCGCCGCGGCAGCATTGCGCTCGCCGCCGACAGCCGCGTGGAGGGCAGCTCGCGCACCCTGCCGGTGACCGGCTGGCGCCAGGACTTGCAGCAGGTTTCCGCCGAGCTGGTTCTCCCGCCGGGATGGCGGCTGTTCGCCGCGACCGGCGTGGACCATGCGGAGGGTTCCTGGGCCGCGCAATGGACGCTGCTCGATTTCTTTCTCGTGCTCATCGCCGCGCTCGCCATGCGCCAGCTCTGGGGCAACCGCTGGGCTGCGCTGATGCTCGCGATGCTCGCGCTGACCTGGCACGAACCCGGTGCACCGCGCTGGGTGTGGCTGGGGCTGCTCGCGGCCATCGCGCTGCTGCGCGCCCTGCCGGAGGGGAAATTCCAGACGGCGGCGCGCTGGACGCGGCACGCGCTGTTTCTCGCGCTCATATTGATTGCGCTGCCGTTCGCGGTGAGCCAGATCAGGCAGGCAATCTATCCCGTGCTTGAGCATCCCTATGAGCGGGTGTATATGCCCGGCCAGGATACCCGCGCGCGCGTTGGATACTACGCGCCGCCTCCCGCAACCGCCCCTGCGCTCGCGCCCGCCGAGGAACAAGTTGAACAGGAGGCCGCGAGCAATGAAGCCGCCGACGTCGAGGTGGATAAAACCATGCGCTTTGACCAAAGTATTTCGGTAAGGAAGGGAAAAGCCTCCGTGATGTCCGGAATTTCGAGTTATGACGCCAGGCAAAATGCCGTTATGTCCAAGAACACCGCAGCAACGCTGTATGAATTCGACCCGAAGGCCATCGTGCAGACCGGCCCGGGCTTGCCGCGCTGGAATTGGCAATCCTATGCGCTGCAATGGAGCGGGCCGGTCGAACATTCGCAGACCATGACGCTATGGCTCGTCTCCCCCGCGATGAACGTGCTGCTCAACTTTGCGCGCGTGGCGCTGATCGTTTTCGCCGCGCTATGCCTCGCCGGTTTGAAGCTGCCGCGCCTGCGCCTGCCGCGCGGCGGCGCTACCGCCGCAGTGGCGATCCTGGCCGGTGTGTTCCTGTTCGCACCTCACGAAAGCCGCGCCGAAGGGCCGACGACAGAGGCAGTGAACATCGATTCCAGGCTGCTCGAGGAATTGAAAAAGCGCCTGACCGCAGAATCGGATTGCCACCCCGCTTGCGCCGAAATATCGCGCATGACGATAGACGCCTCCGGCTCGTCGCTCACCCTGCGGCTTGCCGCGGGTGCTGTGATAGACACGGCCATTCCCCTGCCGGGGCGGCGCGGACAGTGGCAGCCGCGCCAGGCGATGCTCGACGGCAGGCCCGCCGCGCTCGCGCGCGACGAGCAGGGCGTAGCCTGGATGCTCTTGCCCAAGGGCGCGCACCAGATCATCCTCGAAGGGCCGCTCGCCGACAGCCAGCAGCTTTCGCTGCCGATGAAGCCCAGGCTGGTAACCGCGCATGCGGCTGGCCACCGCGTCGAAGGCATAGACGCGGATGGTTTGCCCGCCGATGCCCTGCTCATTTCAACGCTCACCAAGCGCGCCGGAACGAAAACCCTGGCGCAGGGCCAGATTCCCTCCTTCGTCCGCATAGAGCGCAGTTTCACGCTGGGACTGCGCTGGGAACTCGTCACGCGCATCGTGCGCGTGAGCACCGATACCTCCCCTGTTTCGATAGACTTGCCGCTGCTGCCCGGCGAAACCGTGGTGAGCGAAGGCGTGCGCGCCGCGAAGGGACGGGTGCGGGCAGTGCTGCCCGCGCAGGCGGAGGCGATGGAATGGCGCAGCACCCTGGCCGAGCATCCCGAAATCGTGCTCACCGGAGCCAAGCAAACGGGCTGGGTCGAAATCTGGCGCTTCGATACCGGGGCGCTGTGGCATGCCGAGTTCGACGGCCTCGCGCCGGTGCACCATCAGAGCGACGGGCGCTGGTCGCCCGAGTGGCAGCCCTGGCCGGGCGAAACGCTGAAAGCGAAGATCACGCGCCCGGAGGGCGTCGCCGGACGCGCGCTCACCATAGACGACAGCACGCTCCAGCTTTCTCCCGGCCTGCGCTCGACCGACGCCAAGCTCGCGCTCACCTTGCGCAGCAGCCGGGGCGGCGAACATGCGATCACCCTGCCGGAAGGCGTGGAACTGCTCGGCGTCACGATCAACGGCGCATCGCAGCCCCTGCGCCTCGAAGCGAATAGCCTGCGGCTGCCCGTCGTCCCCGGCACGCAGCATGTCGAAATCACCTGGCGCGAGCCGCAAGGCATGGGCGTGCTGCTCCATGCGCCCGAAGTGAAACTCAATACGCCCAGCGTCAATGCCTCCGTGCAAGTGCATGTGCCGCTCGAACGCTGGGTGCTCTGGGTGGGCGGCCCGCGCGCCGGTCCCGCGATTCTTTTCTGGGGCGTGCTGCTGGCGCTCATTCCCATCGCCTACGCGCTGGGGCGCGTGCGGCTCGCCCCGCTGGTCGCGCGCGACTGGTTCCTGCTGGGCCTGGGCCTGACGCAATCGTCCGTGATCGTGAGCGTCGTCATCGCCGCCTGGTTCTTTGCGTTCGCCCTGCGGGAGAAGCACGCCGATGCGCTGGGCACCAAAACGCACAACCTGCTTCAAATCGCGCTCGGCCTGCTCACCGTGGCCGCGCTGACCCTGCTCGTGTTTGCCGTGAGCTACAGCCTGCTGGGCAGGCCGGAAATGCAGATCACCGGCAACGGCTCCAACTCCATGCTGCTCGAGTGGTATCAGGACCGCGTCAGCGACGCCCTGCCCGATTTCCACGTCCTGTCCGTCCCGCTGCTGGTATATCGCCTGGCCATGCTGGCATGGGCGCTGTGGCTGGCGGCGAAAATGATAGGGTGGCTGAAATGGGGATGGAAGTGTTTCATGGCTGGGGGGTATTGGCGCAGGATTGAGCGGGCCAAGAAAACGTAGCGGTGCATGGGCCGGGGGAGCGGGAGCTTCCGCCCCACTCCCCTTGCGGGACTGCATGGAACGTCGATTAATTTGCTATAGAATGCCTTGAGAATTCTATAAAGGGGGGCTTTATGACACCTATGAAGCGATTGAGAACCTTGGTTTCATTTCGACATAAGACAAAACCAGCCAATGAAAAGCCAACGTCTTTCCCCAAAACAGAATTAACTCTAAAAATATTGACTCTCGTTGCTGCCGTTGTTGGTGGAGTGTGGGCATTTCATCTCTACCAATTAGCGGGCGGGGATGGTTGGGCCATAAACGTCAAACTAGAAACAAAAGTTTTGCCTTACCACAACAATTTGCGCCTCTTGGTTGTAAACATTAAATCTTTAAATTCTCGAAATTTTGAGCTTGATCCTGATAAGGGAGACTTGTATGAACTCAACTTTCGCCGGTTTCCATCTAGCGTAAACAAAGAGACCGTTGTGGACGAAAATGGAGGCGAATTAATCCAAAAGGTCAGTTTACTCAATGGGGAACCATACGATTTTATTCCAGGGCTTGAAATGGACAACATGCAAACTATCGTGGTTCCATCAAAAACCATAGTTTCGCTTACGGCTAAAATTCAGAAACAAACGGGCAAAATTGACAAAAAGACTGGCAAGCCTGATTTTGACTATGTGCTGTCGTCCACGGTCGTTCGTGTTGAATAAGTAGGGCGGGCTTTGCCCGCCCTGCTGACTGCCATCCCGTTTAGCCGCGAAGACAACCCATGATATAAACACTAATGAATGAAGAGGCTAAAGTATTTTTAAGGGAATGTATCATCCAATCCACCTTGGATGATTATGAGAACATAGAGACATTGGCCTCCGAAATCGCTGCATGGGCAAAAAAGGAAAATCAGCCATATTCTTTTGAAACGTTGACAAATGTTATTCAGGAATTGACTGATGGCGGATTGCTCAAGTCGTACAGTTATTCCAAGCAAACCGGGAATTTTATTCGAGCCCAGTTTAATCGTAGCGCGCTGAATGACCTTTGGTTTTTGGCCGTACCACAGCCAGCGTATGACAATGGAATGGACACATGAACCTGATCCTCGAAAACTCGAAATACGTTGAATACTATACGTACCTTGATCGGGTGTTTGACGCGATTCCCGAGCTGCAAAAGTTTAACTGGCTTATTACTGACCTGGAAGTCAACTTCGTCGATGATCCTCGGTTTTACCAGGAGCCAGTTTTAATTGATGGGAGTTCGTTAAATCAAGTGCTGCAAAAGACCAGTATTCAATTTATTTGGGCGGTCTTTTCCGGTTATTTGGAAAAATTAATTGAGATACCAGATGAGCTGCCCTTTGCGGACGGAAATCCCGACTTTTGGGAGGGAAGCCTCAAACCACAAGCTAAAGGTGCTCAGTTGGAAATCGTGTGTTGGGATAGTACCTGCACGTTATTTATCAACGTAAGTGACGGTATGGCTACAAAATTAAAAGAGCTTTATCCGGACATCAAAAATCTGGACTTAGATAATAAATATAGAACGCGTAGGATGCGGTGAGGCACGAACCGCATCGGTCGCGTGACTCGACCGATGCGCTTCCTTCGTCAGCACATCCTACTTCCGGTGCTGTTGCCAGCGTAGCGCAAGCTACGCTGGCAACACAAACAAAAAGCGTGCGCAAAGCGCACACCACGTCTTCTGTTTTCTTTCCCCTGTACGCCGCCGAGTAGCGCAGGCTGGTCAGGGGATTTCGGCGAGGAATGTTTGAGCGCGCAGCGCGAGTTCCGCAGCCGCCTGACCAGGTGACAACACGCCGCGAAGCGGCTTGTTGCGGCGTAGACTAACCTTTAGGTTATGTCGAAGCCAACAACGCAGGGTACCCCCGAAGGGGGCGGCAAACCGGGGGCGCCCTCTTTGGGTTACTTTTCTCGGCAAGACGAGACAACGAAGTTGCGGCGTAGACTAACCTTTAGGTTATGTCGAAGCCAAAAGTGACCAGCTGCCGGGCTGCCCCTGGCGGTTTTCGTCGGGCACAAGCCCGCAATACAAGTTATGTGCGAATAAATTCGCACCTACAGGTGCAACCTTCACCTTTTTGGCAAGACAAGACAACGAAGTTGCGGCGTAGACTTACCTTTAGGTTAGTCGGAGCCAAGGGTAACTTGCTGCCGGGCAGCGTGGTTGTTGGGGCTTTAGCCCCTTACAACCACGGCGTACCCCTTGCGGGTGCAACTCCCGGCGGTTTTCGTTGGGCACATGCCCGCAATACAGGTGATGTGCGAATAAATTCGCACCTACAGGTGCAATCCCCGGCGGTTTTGCTTTTGCAAACAAAAAAGGGATTTACGCTGTCTCCCGTAAATCCCCCTCAGTCCCCCTTTTACAAAGGGGGAAGGGGAACATGTCCGCTCCCCGCGCCCATCTCGGTGCGGCCCTCGACGGGTTGGGTTACGCGCCCAGCGCTAACCCAAACCAAAAACTCAACCCGCTATCCCCCATCCCCTCATTTCCAGCAAGGTGCTCCTGGCATGGGCCAGCACCCGGCTCATGCCCAGCAGCGCGCCCGGTTCGACCTCTGTTTCGTCGTTCAGGCTGAGTATGGAGAGGACATGCTTCAGCGCCTGTGCGGCGTCTTCCGTCAATCGCCGGGGGACGATGAGGGGTGTGTCGAAGGCAACGGTGGCGGTGAGTGATGTTTCGTAGTTCATGGTCGTTCCTTCCGATGGGTTTTACCGGACGAAGCATACGCATGATCTGTTACACGGCTATTTCAGCAAGCCCGCATTATCAAAAGGGAAATTCCCTCCCTCCATCAAAGCTATAATACCCGCCTGATTGTCAGAAAATCCCTGTCCATGCGTTCCCCCCATACCGCCGCCCCCTCCCCCGCTTCGCCCGCCATGCGCGGCGATTGGAGCACTGTTCGCTCGCTTTGGCCTTACCTGATGGAGTTCAAGGGCCGGGTGATTTTCGCCATGACTTTGCTGGTGCTGGCGAAGGTGGCGAATGTGACGGTGCCGCTGATTTTCAAGCAGATCGTGGATCAGTTGGGCCAGCCGAAGGCGATGCTTATGGTGCCGGTGTTTCTGCTGGTGGGCTATGGGGTGCTGCGGGCGTTTTCCACGCTGCTGGGGGAGCTGCGCGATGCGGTGTTCGCCAAAGTGACGCAGCGGGCCATCCGCCGGGTGGCGCTGCAGGTGTTCACTCACTTGCATTCCTTGAGCCTGCGCTTTCACCTGGAGCGCCAGACCGGCGGGGTTTCGCGCGACATCGAGCGCGGCACGCGCGGGATAGGCTTCCTGCTCAATTTCATGCTGTTCAACATTCTGCCCACGCTGCTGGAAATCGGGCTGGTGGCGCTCATACTTTTTTCGAAATACAGCCCGTGGTTCGCGGTGATCACTTTCATCACGCTGTCGCTGTATATCGCTTTCACGCTTTACATCACCGAGTGGCGCATGGTGTTCCGCCGCACCATGAACGACATGGATTCCAAGGCCAATACGCGCGCGATAGACAGCCTGCTCAACTACGAGACGGTGAAATATTTCAGCAACGAGGGCTATGAGGCGCGGCGCTACGACGAGCAGTTGGAGCACTGGGAGGTGGCGGCGGTGCGCAACCAGACCTCTTTGGCGGCGCTGAATGCGGGGCAGAGCGCGATCATCGCGGTGGGCGTCACCGCGCTCATGCTGCTGGCGGCGGACGAGGTGGTGAAGGGCACGATGACCATCGGCGACCTGGTGTTGGTGAACATGTACATGCTTCAGCTCTATATGCCGCTGCACTTTTTGGGCTTTGTGTACCGTGAAATCAAGAATTCGCTGGCGGACATGGAGAAGATGTTCCGCCTGCTGGACGAGCACCGCGAGATCCAGGATACGCCGGGTGCCATTCCCCTCATGCCGGGCCAAGCTTCCATCTGCTTCGAGCAGGTGGCGTTTTCGTATAACCCCGACCGCGAGATTCTGCACGACGTGAGCTTCGAGGTGCCCGCCGGGCACACGGTGGCGGTGGTGGGCTCCAGCGGGGCGGGCAAATCCACCCTGTCGCGGCTGCTGTTCCGCTTTTACGATGTTGAAGGGGGGCGCATCCTGATCGAGGGGCAGGACATCCGCCAGGTCACCCAGGCCAGCCTGCGCGCGGCCATCGGCATCGTGCCGCAGGATACGGTGCTGTTCAACGACACGATCTATTACAACATCGTCTACGGCCGCCCCGGCGCCACCCGCGAGGAAGTCATCCAGGCGGCACAGTCGGCCCATATCCACGCCTTTATCGAATCGCTGCCGCAGGGCTATGACTCGATGGTGGGCGAGCGCGGGCTTAAGCTTTCCGGCGGCGAGAAGCAGCGCGTGGCGATTGCGCGCGCCATACTCAAGGACCCGCCCATCCTGATTTTCGACGAGGCCACTTCGGCGCTGGATTCGCATTCGGAAAAGGCCATCCAGGCCGAATTGCGCGCCATCGCCCACAACCGCACCACGCTGGTCATCGCCCACCGCCTGTCTACTGTAGTAGATGCGCAACAGATTCTGGTGATGGACAAAGGACGCATCGTCGAGCGCGGCACGCACAGGGAACTGCTTGTTCAACAAGGGATTTATGCCCGGATGTGGGCGCTGCAACAGCAGGAGGAGCAGGCCTGACCGGTTTGCCGTTCGTCGGATCATATTTCCGTTTATCGAATCCCCTTCACGTTTAGGACTTTTCCCC
>JBGPSQ010000050.1:0-14377 GCA_041490205.1 Gallionellaceae bacterium | reverse complement strand
TCTGTTCTGATAGTTGTGCTGGGATACTCCCTATGAAACAATCGAACGGATTTTCGATCACTCAAGGGGGATGATGATGAATGCAGGGCGCAGGCTGATAGTGTGTGTTTTACTGATGGGCATGGGCCTGGCGAATGCCGCGCGGGCGGACATATGCGCCAACCCGCAATTCTTCGAGCAATGCCCGACGGCAGACCCGGCATTTGCGGCGATCATCCACGATTTCAAGATACGCAACAACGGCGTGCTGATAAACCCTGCCACGCTGACCTGCACCGCGCCGGTTTCGGCCATACCGATCGCTGCCTGGACCGATGATCTGGTGGTCTTGCAATCGCTGCGCGCGATTTATTACATGGACAAGGGGCGCCACGGCCATTTGCCCTGGACGCCCGGCACGCTTTACGATTGGCTGAAGGCAGGCGTGGGCGGAATCGACATCTCCACCACAGCCACCTATGACCATTGGGCCGGGCAGGCTTATGCCTCGCAAGGCGATACGGCGAATTATTTCGTGGTGCGCGCCAAGAACGACACGACGCGCGACTTCCAGAGAAAGTGGGCTGGCATCGCCACTTTCATCGCGCTCATGGCTCACGAAAGGCGGCATGGCGATCCCGGCTTCGGCTTCCATGTCAGGTGCTGCCCCGGCCAGGACCCGTCCAACCCGAACAACGCTTGCGACCAGACCTACGAGGAAAACGCCAACCTCTCGCCTTACGGCATCCAGTACTGGCTGGTAAAGAACTGGATCAACGGGAACATCAACGTCACCATGGGCTGCCTCTCGCCCGCGGATAAAACCGAAGCGGTGAATTTCATGCGCTCGGAAGTGAATATGCGCGCCAACCCGGCGACCAGCGCCTTCTGCTCCAGCACGCCCCCGGTACTGACCGACGCGAATGACCCGGTGGCCCCCTGCCCTCAATTCTGCGGCAAGATAAAACGCATTGATCCGCACATCCGCACCAAGCCGCCCCTCTTCTACAACCCGGGCGACCCGCCGCCGATTGAAAAACTGAACCCGGCTCGCGTGAATCCCCAGCTCATCAAACCCGGTGTCATCAATCCCAAAGTCATCAATCCGGTCATGGTGAATCCACAGCAAGTCGCGCATTGAGCGGCGTAAAATAAAAAAGCCGGGCGCCCTGCCCGGCTCTTTTTATGCAGCGCATTCCGCCCTGCTACTTCACCCGGCTCACCCGCTCAAGGTAAAGCGCCATCAGCGCGGCCACCAGCCACAGCGCGCCGATTGCCGCCAGCCAGAATCCCGCAGCGCCCCGCGCAGTCCCCAGAAAATCGGTGAGGCCCAGCACAACCCCGCCGCCCAGGCCCGGCCCCCACAGCAATGTCGCGTAGATCACCATGGGCACGGTTGATTTTTTGTAGCCGCGCAGCGCATTCACGGCCACGGCCTGGAGCGCATCGCCCATGTGATAGAAGCCGACGAGGATGATGAGCGGAATGGCGGCGGCCTGCACCGCTTGGTCGGTGGTGTAGAGCGCGGCGATATACGGCGCACCCAGCCAGAAGGTGAGGCTGATGATGAGCCCCACCGATAGCCCGAGACGGATGCCGCGCCAGGCAATGCGCCGCGCGCGCTCGCGGTTGCCCGCGCCTAAAGCGTGGCCGGTGAGCGCCGAAGTGGCATTGCCCAGCGCCAGCGGAAACATGAAGGCCGCCGCCGCCAGATTGGCCGCGATCTGGTGCGCGCCGGAAACCACCGGCCCCAGCCGCGCGATGAACAGCGCCATGAAAGTGAAGGCCGTCACGTCCGCGATGAACGTGAGGCCGATGGGCATGCCCAGTTTCAGGAAGGCGCGGATGGCTTGCCAATCGGGCTTGGCAAAGGGCGCGCGTATTTTAAATTCCGCATAACCGGCATGATTCAGGCACCAGCCCCAGGCAATCGCCGCCATCAGCCACTGATCCACAGCCGTGGCCAGGGCTGCGCCCGGCCCGCCGAGCGCGGGCATGCCCAAGAGACCATACATGAAAACCGCATTGAGCGGAATCTTCAGCCCTAGCGCCATCAGGTTGAAAGTCATCACCGGGCGCGGGCGGCCGATGCCGGTGGAAAGCCCGAAGAACAGGCGCATGGCGATGGCGGCGGGCACGCCCCAGGCCGATGCCGCGAGATAGGCGCGCACCTTGACCTCCACCTCCGGCTGCAAGGCCGCGAGCCGGATGAAAGGCTCCGGGAAAACCAGCAGCAGGATCGCAGCCAGCGCAAGCGCCATGGAAATCCACACGACCTGATGCACCTCGCGCCCGATCTCCGAGCGCCGCCCCGCGCCGTAAAGATGAGCGATGATGGGCGGCATCGCCAGCAGCACGCTGATCAGCGTCATCACCACCGTGGCCATGATGGCCGCGCCAATGCCCACCGCCGCCAAATCCACCGCCGACAGCCGCCCCGCCATCGCCGTATCGATGACGGCATTCGCCATGAAAGCCAACTGCGCGATGAGCATGGGCCAGGCGAAACGGATGAGTTCGCGGGAAAGGGAGGGGGTGGTTTGCATGACAGCACCTGGCGCAGCTATGCGCGCCGATAAAGGAATTGTACCGCACGCCACGGCACCAGTGCCCTTAATCCAAACACCGCACCGGAGAATCCGGCCCATTCTTTTCAGGACGGGCGGCAATGGGCAACTCTATGGCAGGCGCGGGAGCGATTCATGGCCGATGAGCAGACTGACATCGGCTCTTGGAGTGATGATGTGTCTAACTGGGCCAGCGATGCCGTCTCGCAGGTGAAACATAACGCCAAGCAATTATCCGACACGATCTATGCAAACACGCCGGATTCCATCAAGGACAGCGTGATTAATGCTTATTCAGCAGTGCTGGGCGACGAACCCGGCATGCAGCCCTTCGTCACACCGCCCAGCGAGCCCGCACCACCCGGCACCACCCGGCACCGCCCCCACCGGCGATGCCACAGCCCTGCCGGTCAACCCATTCACTGCGCAGAAACCGGCAGCCCCCGTCACACCGCCCGCGCCGACCGATATGGAGTTAGCGCACGCCGCCCTTATCTGCGGCTATACCGCCAAGGATGCCCCCCGGCAAATGACGGATGCAGACCTGGCCCGATACTTTGGCGTTTCCACCAACATCATTGGCGCGCGCCCCGATGCATTCTACCGGCGCTGGGTGATAGCAACCACAAGAGCTGCGCTGCCCGGTTCCAACGCGGTGTGCCGGGCGATATTGAACGATCCTCATGGCGCTGGGCAGATCGTTCCCGATGTGCACAAACTCATTGACCTGGAAAACACATTTCGCAAAGCCACGCAGCCGGAAAAGAGGCCGCTGTTAGAGGATGGGTGGGTAGGTGTCGAAAACTCCGTGCTCAATATATTGGGGGCCGCCATTAAAGGCGACCTGATGCCCTCAGCCATCGCGATGCAGGGCAGCAAAATAGGTCTGGGTATTGGTGCGCAAATCACAGGGAACGACGTTCCGGCAGTACCGCGCATCCCGCTCGTTTCCGACGTGCAGGATTACGTGAATGGCATAGGCGCCCACCTTCAGCGGCGAGCGGCGGAGCCGGAACACACCCCCAACAGGTGGACCGGCATGATGACCAGCGGGCTGACATTTGCTCCATTTTGGGAAGCAACGCCGTTCGTGATGGGCGCCGTCACAGCTTCCGCCGAGAAGCAGCAATTGGAGGATCATGGCGTTGACCCGCTAACCGCAGCCATCGCGGGCGGACTGAATGGGCTGATCCTGGGCGCGGCCCAGAAATTCCTCCCAGGCAACCTGAAATGGGGCGAAGGCGTCGCGCCCTGGCTCCAAAGCCTAGGCAGCACCACGGCAAAGGCTGCCGTGGCAGGCTACGCGCAATCGGCAGCGAGAAATACCGCCACCGCGCTGACGCTGCATGCGGGCGGCTACCCTGCACTGGGCAACCAATACTGGGCGCGCATCCCGGCAGACGCGCGAGATTCCGCCCTGTTCATGCTCGGCTTCCACCTGGGTGGGCAAGGTCTCCGCCTGACGGCGGGAAAAGCCGACGCGGCGCGCAGGAATGCAAGCACTGCGCCCGAATCGCAGGATGCCCATGCATCGCCCAATGCCCCGCATGGCGATGCCGCGCCAGCGGAAACCCCCGCCCCGCAAGACGCCCCAAGCCTTGAACAAGCCCGCGCCGCCCTCGCCGAAGGCGCGCGAGCGAGCGATGCCGTCCAGGCCCACGACACCCTCGTTGACATCGGCAGCCAGGCGCAGCGCACCGCCATGAGCAAGAACAACCCCGCCTTGCTCAAACAAGTCGTGCGGGGCATGGCCGATTCAAGCCCGCTCAAGGATTTTTATGTTGATGGCGAGGCGCTTGCACCCGTCCTGGAAAAAAGCGGTATCTCGCCGGAAGAGATGGAAGCAATCCTGCCCGGCCTGAACGATACCATCTCGCCAAACGACAGCTTGCGCGTCCCTGTCGAGGCGCTTGCTGCTCATCCTTTTCTGAAGGAAGTGCTGCCCAATGCCCGCATCGAGCCGGGTGCGATGAGCCATGCGGAGGCGCAGGCGCTGGTCGGGTGGCATGCGGAGAATATTGAGCGGCATGTGGAGAATGCTGCGGCAGCGAACCATACGGGCACAAGCGAGAATGCCCTGGAAGCTAAAGAGCAAATTGGAAGACAAAAAGCAGAAGCGACTGAGAGCAACACCCTGAGGGAGGCCAGTATTGATGGTGATGCCCTGTCTAACTCTACCCCCATACGTTCGCCAGTCCATGGCTTCGCGAGCTTGAAGGATTTCCAGGATTTTAGTTCAACACTAAAATCGGGGCTGGACAAATTGGGATTTGGTGATGTAAAAGCCTTTATGCATGGCAGCTCCGTCACCGGCAAAAGATATAAAACAGGCGAGCCATTTAATAGCGACAGCGATTTAGATATTGCCTTAGCTGGGCAAAGTATATTTAATAAAGCCAGGGGCCTTGGCATCGAATTGTGTTCAAAAAGAGCCCGTACAGGCCCGTTGTCAAAGAACCAAATCGAACAGCTAGGATTGAAAGAACTTCGGGCGAAATTGCAGAATCAAGTGGGAAGGGATGTAAATTTCATGATCTATATAGATGCGGAAACTGCGGGGAGGAGGGGGCCGAGCGTCCCTATTAAATAATGAACTTATATAACGATTTATATGGATGTAAGTTGGACAACCTGGGGCTTGTGAAGACCCAGATAGAGCAGGTATTGGGTATCAAACTGGTAGAACGCGATAGCGATTATCTTGGAACATACTATAAGTTTAAGTTCAACGATGAAGAGGAGGTTGTTTGCCAAAAAAACCAAGACCCATATGAAGAAGATGAGTGGATGGAAAGTGGTTTCAAGATGTATCCAACCATTATTTACGTTAATGATACCGCAAGGCCGTATGAATTCGAAAAGCTGCTTAAATCAAGCGAGGTGAAACTCGAACTGCTTCGAAGAGAAAAATTGTAGGCCGCAGCACATCACAGTACATCAAGGGTCTAGAAAAGTAGCAAACTAGTCGCCGATGCATCATTGCTAGACCCACCCTCAATGTTCGCGTAGTAGCGGGCGTTGTGCAATCGGCAGCGAGCAATACCGCCACTGCGCAGACGCTGCATGCGGGCGGCTACCCTGAATTGGGCGACCAATACTGGGCGCGCATCCCGCAAGACGCGCGAGATTCCGCCCTGTTCATGCTCGGCTTCCACCTGGGTGGGCAAGGTCTCCGCCTGACGGCGGGAAAAGCCGACGCGGCGCGCAGGAATGCAAGCACTGCGCCGGAACCGCTGGGAACGGGGAGGAGTCTCGCGCCGGATTCCGGCATCCCGGTTAAGCGCCCCGTCGAGCCGCCCGCAAGCGAGGCAGGCGCGCCCGAACCCCAGGATGCCCATGCATCGCCCAATGCCCCGCAAGACTCCCCAAGCCTTGAACAAGCCCGCGCCGCCCTCGCCGAAGGCGCGCGAGCGAGCGTTGCCGTCCAGGCACACGACACTCTCGTTGACATCGGCAGCCAGGCGCAGCGCACCGCCATGAGCAAAAACGATCCGGCCTCGCTCAGCCGGATCGTGCAGGGCATGGCGAAGCAAAGCTCCCTCAGAGAATTTTATGCGGATGGCGAAGCGCTCGCGCCCGTCCTGGAAAAATCCGGCCTGAGCCCGGAAGCGCTTGAAACCATCCTGCCGGGCGTGACCTGGGCCATCCGCACCAATGGCTGCGTGCGCATCCCCGCCGAAACCCTGGCCGTCCATCCCTTCCTGCAAGATGTGTTGCCAGATGCCCGCATTGAGCCGGGTGCGATGAGCCATGCGGAGGCGCAGGCGCTGGTCAGGCAGCATACTGAGAATATTGAGCGGCAGGGCGATGAGACTGGAGATGATGAACAGGATGATGGCGCTTCGGATCGGCAGAGGGGCACCTATAACGGCCACCCGCTCTTTAGCGATGCAGAGTGGGCGAAATACCAAAGCGAACTGCAAAAGATTCCCCCCCGAAGACCAGGACATTGCAGTACGCTTTGCCGGCAAGCTGCGCGACCTTGATGCCGCCACCGCAGAATACGCCAGTCTCAAAGACTCGCAAGGCGGCAAGCTGCTCGACACCGACCTCGCCCGCGAACTGTGTCCGGATTACATCAGGGATCGCTCCAAGTCGCAAGTCATTCAGACGCTTTCCAGCGCGCTGGTCAGGAGAATGTTTGCCGAGAAACTCGCCACGATCAAGGAGCCCGTGGTTCTGTTCTCCGCAGGCGGGCCGGGGTCGGGCAAGTCCACGGTGATCAGTGAGCATTCCGGAATGGCGAAGGCAGCCGCGAACGCGGACATCATCTACGACACCACCATGAGTAATTATGAAAGCGCCAGAGGCATGGTGGAACAGGTGCTTGAGGCCGATGGCATTGTGGACGTCGCGCTCATCATCCGCAAACCGCTAGACGCTTTGGAGAATGGCGCGATACGCCGCGCGGTGGATCAGGAGATAGAATACGGCTCTGGGCGCACGGTGCCGCTGGATTACTTCCTGAAAGCTCACGCCAGCGCGATCAAGAATGTGTTTCGCCTGGCTGAGGAATACAAGGATCATCCCGATGTGAAGTTCAGGTTTATGGACAACACCCATGGCAAGGAGAACATCAACGAAGTATCATTGGAACAAGCGAAGAAAATCGAGTTCAAAGATTTAGAGGCCAGGGCACGGGCTTTACTGGAAAAGGAGTATCAGGATGGAAGAGTCAGCGAAAAAATCTACAAGGGTTTCAAATTTGGAAAAGATGAGCCCTGAGAAACGGGCAATGGTCGAGGCATATCGCGAGGGGCTAGGCCAACTGCTGGTGGACAATCTCAAGAGAGGTATTGAGGAAAATGATGAGAAACGGAAGCGACTGATGGAAGCCAAGGCGAAGAGGCAAAACATTTTGCCGCAGAAGGACTGACCATCTGGCAGACATATGCGGCAGTCGAAGGGTGCGACTCAAAAAATGATGGATGCCAAGGCAAGGGCCTTACTTGAAAAAAAGTTCCAAGATGGAAGAATCAGCGATAAAAACTACAATGGTTTCGAATTTGGAAAAGATGAGCCCGGAAAAGCGAGTAAGGCAGAGGCATATCGCGAGTGCATAGGCCCAATGCTGGTGGATAACCTGAACAGAAATGCGTTATTAGCTGAAGCCAAACGAAGACCGCAGACTGAACCTGAACATAAAAACAAGAAATTATCCCACAAGGAACCTGCCACTCTCCACCTTAGCCATTGCGTTGAATCAGCCATCTAAATGATGCACAATCAAACATAAAATGAATTATGGGCGGACTTTTAAACAACGGGGGGGGCTGATGAAACTCAAACTGATTATTGCGATATTTTTCTTCTTGTTGGTAATTTCCAATGCGCGTGCTGGCTTCGATGAAGGGATAACAGCGTACCAGCTCCGCGATTATCCAGCCGCGCTCAAGGAATTCAAATCGCTGGCGGAAAATGGCGATGCGCACGCCCAATTCTACCTGGGCATAATATATATGGAGGGCACCGGCACTGCCAAGGATTATGCCCAAGCCGTGAGTTGGTTTCGCCGTGCCGCCGATCAGGGATTTGATGACGCGCAATTCAACATGGGCGTAATGTATGAGAAAGGCCACGGCGTCCCCAAGGACAGCGCCGAGGCTGTAAAGTGGTACCGCCGCGCTGCCGATCAAGGAAATGCCAGCGCTCAGGAAAACCTTGGACTTATGATTGCGAATGGATGGGGTGTCTCCAAGAATGATGCCGAAGCGGTGAAGTGGTACAGGATGGCCGCAGAACAGGGAAATGCGTCGGCGCAAAACAATCTTGGCCTGATGTATATGAATGGCGCCGGCGTTGCCAAGGACTATACCGAAGCCGTGAAATGGTATCGCGCGGCTGCCATCCAACGTCATGCACGGGCTCAGCATAACTTGGGTGTGATGTATGCGAATGGCTGGGGTGTTGGCAAGAACGATGCCGAGGCGGTGAAATGGTATCGCCTTGCCGCCGAGCAAGGCGAAGCTATCGCGCAGCACAACTTGGGTATCGCGTATGAGGAAGGCACTGGCGTCGCCAAGAACGAGGCAGAAGCAGCAAAGTGGTATCGTGGCGCCGCCGACCAAGGGCTTGCAGTTGCGCAAAACAACTTGGGTACTATGTATGACCGTGGACAGGGCGTCGCCATGAATGCGGTAGAGGCGGCCAGATGGTTTCGCTTGGCCGCGGATCAGGGAAATGCATTGGCGCAAGCCAATCTCGGCAGAATGTATGCGATTGGCCGTGGCGTCACCAAGGATAATATTGAGGCGGAAAAATGGATGCGGCGCGCCGCCGACCAGGGTTATGCCGATGCACAATACATGCTGGGTGGAATGTATGCGGTCGGCATGGGTGTTCCAATGGACATGGCTGAGGCAGGGAGGTAGGTACGCCGTGCCGCCGATCAGGCGGTATAGCCCGGCACAATACAATTTGGGCATCATGTATGGGAAAGGCCTGGGCGTACCCGTGGACATGAATGAAGCGGCGAAGTGGTTACGCAAGGCAGCCGAGCAAGGAAATGCCGATGCCCAATACAGTCTGGGCGCCATATACGCGAACGGCGAAGGATTCACCAGAAACAGAGCAGAAGCGGAAAAGTGGTTACGCATGTCCGCCACGCAAGGGCATGTTGGCGCGCAAAAGGCGCTTCGGATGCTGGGGTTAAACTAGGCGATTTTGTCTAGCGCCTCATCCTGCGGGAAATAGGGTCTCGGCCATTCATCGCCCCTTGGGTTAGCATGATATGACCTCTACACACACATCAGGATAATCTTGAGAACCAGCGGGCATTAAAAACAATTGGGGTCAGACTCGAATTATTCCACAGGTTATTCGAGTCTGACCCCTATTATTGGCCAAATGGAAATACCGCGTGGGTGCGTACGGGCTGGATATTTGATCCTGGCTCAATCAAGGCTCGGCTCACAACAGTTTACGTAAAATGAGGCAGTCATGACTTTCAAATACGGCGACGGTGTTATTCTGGCACAGGATATTTCTGAAGCGGGATTGCGTGCGGGCACGGAAGGGGTGGTGATCTATAAGTTCACGAAGCCGGAGCTGGCATACGAGGTGGAGTTTTTTAAGGATGACTCCGGCATCCCCTGCGCACAACTTGCTTTATTGCCTGAGCAATTGCTGCCGGAAGCCGCGCACCTATCGAGTTATTCCGAAGAAGAGAGTGCACTGGACAATTCAGTGCAAGTGAAGCCGACGTCCCCGCGCCGAGTGGGAATTAATGTCGATTCTCGCGTGTTCATGATATTCGACATAACCTGGAACAACAGCTATCACGGACATGTTCGTTCGTTGACACAACTTAACCCAGACATGCTAAAAGCTCTTCGACGCGCAGGGCTGATTGATAAACACGGGAACATCTTGTAGAAAAAAACATATGATGCAACTTCAGCACACACACTCAATTTCAAAAGCCGAGGCCGAGAAAGCTTTTGCATCCGGAGATCCAGAACAGATATGCAGTGCGCTCGTGTCGGTTGCCTTCCACGAAAGCGATTGGCGGTGGGCGCAGCAAAAGTGCCTGGAATTTCTTGCAAGCGACGATCCGGATGTGAGCGGCCTTGCCGCAACTTGTTTGGGGCACATCGCCAGAATACACAAACCCATGGACAAGGACCGCGTTGTGGGTGCACTTCGCCAACGGCTTGGGGATCCGCGTATAGCCGGACAGATTGAAGATGCTTTGGATGATATAGAAATATTTACCTCGGAACCATTGGGGTCAGATTGAACTGGCCACAATTATTTCCGAGGAACGCAGGTAAATATAAGCAGCGATATGTATGTGCGGTTCTATTACCGTGACGCGCCGCCGCAGGTTCACCTGTATTTGTCCGGCGCGGCGCGACACGACCAACTGGTGGGCCTGGCCGGGACATTCAATTCCCCGCCCTTCGGCGGCGAATGCGACGGCGGCCAGCCTTCCTATATCTCGCCGCACTAGTGCAGACAATGCTGAATTGGAGACTCCATGAAAAACCTGCTTTGGGTGTTAAGCCTTGTGTTGCTTGCCAACCACTCTGCGTTTGCGGATGAGCCCATCACCGAGAAGAATTGGGCAAGCCATCCTCAGATCGTGGAAGTCAGGATGCTTTATCAAAAAATCATGGCCGAGAAAGCCGCGGGCAAGCTGCGCAGAAAGGCGCGCGAATTCGATTGCTCCCTGGCCCCCGATTTCGCCAACCGCGAGCCGGACTATGAAGGCTACATCCGCATTCTCTACACCGACCGCAGCGGCAAGCCGCGCATCTATTACCATGAGGGCGGTTCCGAAGATTCCATGGTGCGCATTGAGCTTTACTATGACGACAACGGCAAGCTGCGCTTTGCCCTCACGAAGGGCGGCGCGGTGAATAACACGAAGATGGAACGCCGCACCTATTTCTCACGGTCAGGCGAAAAAATTTGGGATGACGACAAGATCCTGGAAGGCCCCGGCTATTCGTTCGTGGAGTGGGGACTGGTTGACGATCCGGTGCGGGAATTCAACGGGAAAGGCAGTTGCCCCGAGGCCAAACCGCGCGCCAGAGCGCGGTGAGCACGGGCCAGCCTGCCATGGTGGGCAACGCCATACTCAAGCCCGCCCTGCCCTACTCCCGGTACAAATCCCGCCGCGTCAGCGGCACAGGGCTGACGTAGGGCGCGCGCCGCGAGGCGAGTATCTGGTAGATGCCGGTGACGCCCTCTTCGAACTGGAGGGCGCTGGCCGCCATATACAGGCGCCAGATACGGTATACGGCTTCGGTCACATGATTGAGCGCTTCTTCATGACGCGCTTCCAGCCGCCGCACCCATTCGCGCAGGGTGAGGGCATAGTGCTGGCGCAGACCTTCCACGTCGTGGATTTCGAAGCCGCTGTCTTCCATGATTTTCTGCACGGTACTCACGGTTTCCAGTTGCCCGTCGGGGAACACATAGCGGTTAATGAATTCGGTGCTCGTTCCTTTCTCCCATCCGCCTTCTTCGCTGGTGATGCCGTGGTTGAGGAACAGCCCGCCGGGCTTGAGCAGGCGGTTGACTGCGGCAAAGTAGGCGGGCAGGTTTTTCAGACCCACGTGTTCGAACATGCCCACGCTCACCAGCTTGTCGTACTTTGCTTCGCCCTGCAGGTCGCGGTAATCGAGCAGTTCGACCGTCACCTGCCCATCCAGCACGCGTGAGCCGATCAGCTCCTGCACGTGTGCATGCTGGTTATGGCTCAGCGTGATGCCGTGCGCCTTCACGCCGTATTTTTCCGCGGCCCAGCACAGCAGTGCGCCCCAGCCGCAGCCGATGTCCAGCAGCGTTTCGCCGGGCGCCAGGCGCAGCTTGCGGCAGATGAGATCGAGCTTGTTGCGCTGCGCCTGTTCCAGGCTCTGCCCGCGCTCTTCGAAATAGGCACAGGAATAGACCATGTTGTCATCCAGCCAGAGCCGGTAAAAATCATCGGAAACGTCATAGTGGAACGATACGGCATGGCGGTTGAATTCGCGGCTGAAAGGCAGCCACGCCCCGTGCCCGCTGCGCTTGCCCCAGCGGGGCGCAGTCTCCGTTGCAGGTGCCGCATGCTCCGGCCTGATCAAGAGTGCCTTTGCGGCGATGACAATTTTTTCCGGGATCGACAGTTTCAGCGCGGTCAGGTGATGGCGGATTTGAATGGCGCTGTAGAGATCGCCTTCTATATCCATCTCCCCTTGAAGATAGAGTTCCGCAAGGCGCACGGGATCGCGCGACAGTGCAGCTTCGCTGAATGCAGAAGGGGAATGGAAGGCCAGCGCAAACTTGGGATTGCCGCCGCCGATGCGCATTTCCGAGCCGTCCCAGAGGCGGATGCGCATGCCGCCCTCAAAATCCTGGAACAGCAGGCGCAGAATATGCCTGGCGGATTCAATGCCTGCATTGGGGGAATCGAGGCTGTCACCGTAAGCGTTTGCCATACTGGCACCCTCCATTTTTAGGATCGGACGCGAATCTGGGAATGACGACTTGTTCTGCGTTTGCTTAGGTGTCCTTTATTGCCCCTTTGGGAGAATTAATCAATACCGGAATACCGGTATTCCTGCGGCCTGCCCTTCACCCTCCCCTACACGCCCCCCGCCATCCCCCTACCCTTTCATCAATTTCTCCGCCAGCTTGCCGATCTCCTCGCCCATGGCGAGCTTTTGCAGCCAGTGCGCGGGGATGCCGGATTCTCCGTAGAACGCACCCGCCAGTTGGCCGCACACGGCGGCGGTGGTGTCGGCGTCATCGCCCAGGTTGGCGGCTTTCAGGATGGCGTCCTTGAAGTTGCCGGTCTCGCAGAAGCACCACAGCGCGGCTTCCAGGCTTTTCACCACGTAGCCGGTGCCGCGTATGTCGAATGAGTTCTTGAAACGGTATTCGCCCTGCGCGATGCTCGCGACGGCTTTCGACTTGAAATACTCCAGGCCGTGGCCGAGCAGGATTTCGTGCTTGTCCCGGCAGCCATTGAGCGCCAGGTGGAGCATGGCGCCGAACAGGCGGCAGCATTCGATGCATTCGTCCGCGCCATGGGTGGTGCGCGAGCTTTCTCCGGAAAGCTCGATGGCCTTGTCATGGTTGGCAAAGAAGAACATCGGCACGGGCGCCAGGCGCATGATGCTGCCATTGCCTGCGGTGAGCGGGCCGGTGGGGCCGCTGAAAGGTTTGCCGGTCATCTTGAAATCGTCCAGCGCGCGGTGCGTGGTCATGCCAATGTCGAAGCAGCGGCCTATGCTGCTCATGTAGCCTTCGTCCATCCAGCGGCAGTAGCGCATCATCTGGTCGTGCGCATCGAAACCGCCCTTCTCCGCGAGGCTCGCCGCCAGGCACAGCGCCATGGAAGTATCGTCCGTCCACTGCCCCGGCTGCAGGCCGAAGGGCCCGCCGCCCACCATATCCGTCATGTCGTAAAACATGCCGCGCTTCTGGAATTCCACCGTGGTGCCCACCGCATCGCCGCAGGCCAGCCCCAGCAGCGCGCCGCGAAACGCATCGCGCTGGGTAACACCATAAAACCCCGCCCACTCGCCCTCTGCGGGATAGGCCCGCATCATCGCCTCGCGCACCCCCCAGGTCTGCCCCTTCCACCACTGCTGGAATTCATCCATATACCCCTCGCCGCCGCCCATGCGCCAGCCGATGGAATAGCGCTCAAGCTCCGGGTACTTGAGCCACGGCGGAAACATCAAGCCGTTGGCATCGAGATTGGAATCGGGATCGGGGGAGGGAGAAGATTGGTCGTCCATGTTGTGATCTGCTCGAATTGCCTTACGGAATTGTACTGCACGCCACGGCGGCAGTGCCCTTAATCCACATGCCGCGCCTGAGAATCCAGCCCATTCTTATCTAGGCGGGCGGCGATGGGCAATTCCATTTTCAGCGCAAGACGCGGCAAGGCAGGGGCAAACCATGGCCGATAGCCCGCAAGACACCGGCTCGCCCGAATCCGGATCATTCATCGGCGATTTGAATTCGCAGGTTGGCGATGCCGCCAAGCAAGTGTCTGACACGATCTATGCAAACACGCCGGATACCATCAAGGACGGCGTGATGAATGCTTTTTCAGCAGTCCTGGGCAACGAAACCAACACGCAACCCCATACCACGCTGGCCAGCCAGCCCGCACCGCCCAGCGCCGCAACCACCGGCGATGCCCCCGGCCTGCCGGGCACTCCCCACTCGCAGCAACCGGCAGCCCCCTCACACAGCCCGCGCCGACCGACATGGAACTGGCCCGCGCCTCGCTCATCTGCGGCTATACCGCCAAGGACGCCCCCCGGCAAATGACGGATGCAGACCTGTCCGATTACCACGGTGTATCAACCAACATCATCGGCGCGCGCCCC
>JBGPSQ010000049.1:0-14475 GCA_041490205.1 Gallionellaceae bacterium | reverse complement strand
CGTTCTTCATCCTCATTGCCGGATTCCTGGCTGCGGTCTCCCTCCCGGCTTACATGGATTACCGCACCAAGGCCAAAGTCATGCAAGGCGCGAACCTGGCCGTTCCAACCGAGATGGCGATTGCGATGTATTACCAGAACACGGGCAAACTCCCGTCTAGCCTTGCCGAAGCGGGAATCTCCCCCAGCGAGCTCGCCAATTCAGCCGCCAAAGTCGAGATCGTTCCTGGCACGGGCGATTTCACGATAACCTTCAACAACAACCAGCCGCCCTCCCTCGCCGGGAAATCAATTCTCTACTCGTCCCCTGGGATGATGGGAGGCTGGCGCTGCACCAGCGAAGACATTCCACAAAGCCTGTTGCCCAGGGAGTGCCGCTAGCCGGAATGCGAGCAGCCATTTGCCGACAGATTTTTAGCCCAACTGCCCGCCGCTCACGCGCCCAATCCCGGCAAGATCGGGCGCAGTGCGCACATTGCTAAAGCCTGCTTTTTGCAATAACTCGCACACCCGCTCGGCCTGGTCATGGCCGTGCTCCATCAATAGCCAGCCGCCCACAGCAAGGTGCGTACCCGCGCCAGCCACAATGCGCCGGATGTCATCCAGTCCGTCCGCGCCGGAAGCCAGGGCAGCTGCAGGCTCAAAGCGCAGATCGCCCTGTTTCAGGTGTGCATCGTTTTCCGCGATATAGGGCGGATTGGAAACGATCAGGTCAAAACGCCGCCCGTCCAGCGGGGCATACCAATCGCCGTGGAGAAAATTCGCATTGCGGATGCCAAGACTGGCCGCATTTTGCCGCGCTACTTCCAAGGCTTCTGGTGAAGCATCCACCGCTGTCACTTCGGCCTTGGGGCGGTGATGGGCGATGGACAAGGCGATTGCCCCGCTGCCCGCGCCCAGATCCAGAAAGCGGCAGGGCTTATCCGGTGGAATGTGCTGCAATGCCTGCTCGACCAGCAATTCGGTTTCGGGGCGCGGGATCAACGTTGCTGGCGTCACCTTGAAATTAAGCCCGAAAAATTCTCGCTCGCCCAGGATGTAGGCGATGGGTTCTCCCTGCATGCGCCGCCGCAGCAAGGTCTCATAGAATGCCTGTTGTGTTTGTTCAAGAATCGCTTCGGGATGCGCCAGCAGCCAGGCGCGCGGCTTGTGCAACACATGCTGAAGCAGGTATTGCGCTTCCAAGCGCGCATCGTTGGCATCGAGCGCCAGGACCGCCGCCAGTTTTGCGGCGTCCTCGCTCAGGAGATGCCGGATCGTGCGCGGCAAGGCTTAATTCTCTTCTGCCAGAGCTGCGAGCTGTTCCGCCTGATGTTCCGCCATCAGCGCGCCCGTCAGCTCGCCGATGTCGCCGTCCATGATGTGGTCCATCTTGTACAGCGTGAGGTTGATGCGGTGGTCGGTCACGCGGCCCTGCGGGAAATTATAGGTGCGGATGCGCTCGGAGCGGTCGCCGCTGCCGACCAGCGACTTGCGCTCGGCGGCAATCTTACTGTGCGCTTCGCGCTCCTGCCTGTCCTTTATGCGCGCGGCCAGAACGCGCATGGCCTGCGCCTTGTTCTGGTGCTGGGAGCGCCCGTCCTGGCATTCGACCACGGTGCCCGATGGCAGGTGGGTGATGCGCACGGCGGAGTCGGTCTTGTTGATGTGCTGTCCGCCAGCACCCGAGGCGCGGAAAGTATCTATGCGCAAATCGGCTGGGTTGAGCACCACATCCGCAACTTCGTCCGCCTCCGGCAGGACGGCGACGGTGCAGGCCGAGGTGTGGATGCGCCCTTGTGCCTCGGTGGCAGGCACGCGTTGCACGCGGTGCGCGCCGGACTCGAACTTGAGCACGGAATACGCGCCCTGGCCCACGATGCGCGCAATGACTTCCTTGTAGCCGCCCATTTCGCCCAGGCTTTCGGAGATGACTTCCACCTGCCAGCGGTTGCGCTCGGCAAAGCGGGTGTACATGCGGAACAAATCTCCCGCGAACAGCGCGGCTTCGTCGCCGCCGGTGCCCGCGCGCACTTCGAGGATCACGTTGAGGTCGTCGTTGGGATTCTTGGGCAGCAGCAGCTTTTGCAGCTCGGCTTCCAGAGTTTCCAGGCGCGCTTTCCCGGTCTTGACTTCCTCTTCGGCGAACTCGCGCATTTCGGGATCTGCAAACATCTCGTTTGCCGCCGCGATGTCCGCCTCGCAGGCTTGCCAGGCGTGAAAATGCTCGACCACCGGCTCGATCTCCGCGCGTTCGCGGTTGAGCTTGCGGAAGTTTTCCATGTCGCGCGTGGCGCCTTCGCTGCTCAAAAGATGGTTGACCTCGTCCAGGCGCGCACTCAGCTGGGCGAGCTTGGCACTGATGCTGGGCTTCATTCTGGAGTGTGCAGCTGGTACAGCCGGTGGATGGTCTCGAGGAGGGCTTCGCGTTCGCCGGTCTGCATCTGGTTCAGTGCATGGGTGGGCGCGTGCAGGAGTTTGTTGGTGAGGCCGTTGCTCAGTGCTTCCAGCACTTTCTCCGGCGCTTCGCCCTTGGCCAGCAGGCGCAGGGCTTTTTCCAGTTCGTGGCGGCGCTGGCGGTCTGCATGGTCGCGCAGCGCGCGGATGGTGGGCACCGCTTCGCGCGACTCCAGCCAGTGCACGAAATTCGAGACGCCCGCGTCTATGATGACTTCCGCTTCCTTCACCGCGTTCTGGCGCGCGTCCAGCCCATCGCGCACCAGTTCGCCCAGGTCGTCCACGGTGTAGAGGAACACGTCATCCAGTTCCGCCACTTCCGCTTCCACGTCGCGCGGCACGGCCAGATCGACGATGAACAGCGGCCTGTGCTTGCGTTGTTTCAGCGCGCGCTCGACCATGCCCTTGCCCAGGATGGGCAGCGGGCTTGCGGTGCAGGTGACGATGATGTCATGCTGCGCCAGTTGCTCCGGCAGTTCGTTCAGCGTGATGGCATGGCCGTTGATGCGGCGCGCCAGCACTTGCGCGCGCTCGATGGTGCGGTTGGCCACCGTGATTTTCTTCGGCGACCTGGCCGCGAAATGCACGGCGTTCAACTCAATCATTTCGCCCGCGCCGATGAACAGCACACTCTGCTCGGCGATGGTGGGGTAAATGCGCTCGGCCAGCTTCACGGAAGCCGCCGCCATGGATACGAGGTTGGAGCCGATTTCCGTCTGCGAGCGCACGTCCTTGGCCACCGAGAAGGTGCGCTGGAATAATTTGTGCAGCAAGAAACCCAGCGTGCCTGCCTGCTCGGCGCTGCGCACCGCCTGTTTCAACTGCCCCAGGATTTGCGGCTCGCCCAGCACCATGGAGTCCAGCCCGCTGGCCACGCGGAACGCGTGTTTCACCGCCTGCTCGCGCGGCAGGACGTACAGGTAGGGCTCTATCTCCGCGGGCTTGAGATTGTGGTATTCGGCCAGCCAGTGGATGGGCTGCTCCAGCTCCTGCGTGCTGCAATACACCTCGGTGCGGTTGCAGGTGGAGAGGATGGTCGCTTCCCGCGCCGCGCCATGGCCCACCAGGTCGCGCAGCGCAGGCTCCATGGAGTCCGCATTGAACGCGACTTGCTCGCGCACGTTGAGCGGCGCGGTTTGATGGTTGATGCCGAAAGCGAATAACTGCATGTTTCCAGAAATTAGGTCAAATATCCCCAAACAGGTCGTAAATTATAGTTCTAATACGGAAGGAATACTATCCTTATGCCCCAAGCCGGAACAGGGTCTTTTTCGGGCTATGGCTTTTCGTTCCCCGGTTTCTCGTTCCAGGGCGCCACCTTGAACAGCAACAGCATCCCCGGCACGGCCAACACCGCGCATAGCAGGAAAAACCCGGTCCAACCCAAAAATTCAACGAACCAGCCCGCAGAGGCATTCATGAAGGTGCGCGGCACGGCGGCCAGGCTGGTGAACAAGGCCAGTTGGGTGGCGGTGTAGGCAGGGTTGGTGGTGCGCGCAATATAAGCGACGAAAGCGACAGTGCCCATGCCGGTGCCGAATGCCTCCAGCCCCACGACCAGCGCAAGCTCGGTGCGTTCTAGCGCCCCGACTTCTGCATGATGACCCAGCGAAGCCAGCCAAGCGAAGCCGAATATCGTGACCAGTTGGGCCAGCCCGAACACCCACAGACCGCGGTTGATGCCGAGCTTGAACATCCACAATCCGCCCAGCACCGCGCCTATCAGGTTGGGCCAGGTTCCGGCATGCTTGGCGACCAACGCCAGGTCCATGCGGGAAAAGCCCATCTCCAGATAGAAAGGTGTGGCCAGCGCGGTGCACATGCTGTCGCCCAGTTTGTAAAAGAACACGAAGGTGAGGATCAGCAGGGCGTAGCGACCGCCCTGGCGGGTGATAAATTCATGAAACGGCTCGACGACCGCCTCGCGCAATGTCCTGGGCGGGGATGCGCGGTGCGGCTCCTGCACCAGCAGGGCCATGGCCATGCCGGGCAGCATGAACAGCGCGGTGACGGTGAATACCACGCTCCACGACAGGTATTCGGAAAGCGCAAGGGAAAGCGAGCCGGGTATCAGCGCAGATAGCCGGTAAGCCGTGATCGCCACGCCATTGCCCAGCCCCAGCTCCGCATCAGTCAACAGTTCCCGCCGATAAGCATCGAGCGAGATGTCCTGGGTCGCGCTCATGAAAGCAAACAGGGTGCAGATCACCGCAATGGTGGATATGTCATGGTGCGGCGAAAATGCGCCGAGCAGGATTATCAAGGCCATCAGACCGACTTGGCTGATGAGCATCCAGCCGCGCCGCCGACCCAGCACCGGCACGACGTAGCGGTCCAGCAGCGGCGACCAGATGAATTTCCAGGTGTAAGGAAATTGGACCAGCGCAAACGCGCCTATGGTCTTGAGATCAACGCCTTCGGTCTTGAGCCACGCCGGCACCAGGTTGAGCAGCAGGAACAGCGGCAAGCCGGAGGAAAACCCGGTCACCACGCATATCAGCATGCGCCGGGTGAAAAGCTGCCGCCACGCCCCCGTCATGCGCGCCGGAAACGATAGGCCGCCATGCTGCCCCGCAGGTTGGGCAACAGGCTCACCTCCATGCCGTGCGCCATCACGCGGCGATCCAGTATATGCACCTGGTGGCGGGCGCAAAATGCCTCGAAGTCGTGCAGGGTGCAGAGGTGGACATTGGGCGTGTCATACCACTGGTAAGGCAGTTCCTCGGACACAGGCATGTTGCCCTTCAGGATATTCAGCCGGTTTTTCCAATGGCCGAAGTTGGGGAAGCTGACAATGCCTTCGCGGCCCACGCGCAGCATCTCGGACACCAGCGCCTCGGTATGGCGCGTGGCCTGAAGTGTTTGCGACAGGATGACGAAATCGAACGACAGCGTCTCGAATCCCGACAGGCCGGAATCGAGGTCGCCCTGTATCACGTTCCTGCCGTTGCGGATGCAGGCCACGATATTGGCGTCGCTTATTTCCACGCCGTAACCGCGCACGTTGCGCGTTTCCTCCAGGTAGCGCAGCAGGCTGCCGTCACCACAGCCGAGATCAAGCACCGATGCGCCCTGGGGTATCCATGCCGCGATGGCGGCGAAATCGGGGCGGGAAGCGGCGAGTTCTGCGGGGTCGTGCGCGCTCATTTTCTGGAACCCCGATTAGCCACGGATAAACACGGAGTTACACGGATGAAAACCCGGTTCTTATCCGTGGCTATCCGTGTTAATCCGTGGCTAAATTGCCTTTGCGAAATCATGCCGCCAGCTCCTTTGTAATTCTGTCGAGATAGGCCCGCATCACCTCATGATAATGCTCTTGCTGCATCAGGAAAGAATCGTGCCCGTGCGTCGAAGTGATCTCGGCATAGCTTACGTTCAGCCGGTTGTGCAGCAGGGTCTGCACGATCTCGCGCGAGCGCCCGGGCGAGAAGCGCCAATCCGAGGTAAACGACACCACGAGGTAATCGGCGCGCGCGGCGGCGAATGCCTTGTCCAGGTTGCCGTCGAAGACGCGTGCGGGGTCGAAATAATCCAGCGCCTTGGTCATCAGGAGGTAGGTGTTGGCGTCGAAATACGCGGCAAACTTGTCGCCCTGGTAACGCAGGTAGGATTCGATCTCGAATTCGATGTCGTAACTGTAGCCGAGCTTGCCCGCGCGCAGGCTGCGCCCGAATTTGTCGGCCATGGCATCGTCGGAAAGATAGGTGATATGCCCCAGCATGCGCGCCAGGCGCAAGCCGCGCTTGGGCACGACATTGTGCTCGTAGAAATTGCCGCCGTGAAAATCCGGGTCGGTAAGGATGGCGTTGCGCGCCACGTCGTTGAACGCGATATTCTCCGCCGTCAGGTGCGGCGCGGTGGCGATCGCCAGCACATGGCGCACCCGCTCGGGGTAGGACAACGACCATTGCAGCGCCTGCATGCCGCCCAGGCTGCCACCGAGCACGGCGGCGAATTGCCGGATGCCCAGCAGATCCGCCAGGCGCGCCTGCGATTCCACCCAGTCATCCACCGTCACCACCGGAAAGCTCGCGCCATACGGTTTGCCGGTTTGCGGATCGATGCTGGACGGCCCCGTGGAACCGTGGCAGCCTCCCAGGTTATTGAGCCCGATCACGAAAAACTTGTTGGTATCTATCGGCTTGCCGGGACCGATCATGTTGTCCCACCAGCCCGCGTTTTTCGGCTCGTCCTTGTAGACCCCGGCAACGTGGTGATGGCCGGAGAGCGCGTGGCACACCAGGATGGCGTTCGACCTGGCGGCATTCAGCTCGCCGTAGGTCTCGTAGACCAGCTTGTAATGCGGCAGCACCGCACCGCTCCTGAAGGTGAACGGAGCGTCGAATCGCGCGGTTTGCGCCTGAACTATGCCTACAGATGAATCCAATTTACCTTACCCAAAAAACAAAAACCCGCTCGGCTTGAAGCTAGAGCGGGTCGGTTCGCTTTAGCTGGTATGTTTAACGTGCCCCGCAAGCTGAGCTCAAATCGGCACGGTATGAAGTTTCCGGGTTTTGCGGTGTGCTGTCAATCGTACTGTCATCGCAACTGGATGGGTGAGAGTAATTCGAGCCCGAGCTGCGCCTGATTTTAGAAGATATGCGATACTGATTACTATCCCCAGCAACATGAAGCGAGGGAGGTGGAGTTTGTCTATGACATATACTCAATGCCCCAAATGCGGGCATAAGCTGCCGCATGCCATGCCAGCCGAATCATACTGCCCGGCCTGCGGCATATACTTCATGAAATGGACGTCGCCAGAGCGCGCCGCCGCCCGCTGCACCGGCGAAGACGATGATCTGCAAGTCGAGGAGCGGCACGGTTTCTTCGCCGCGCTGTTCCTGCCGCTGGTCAAAATGGACGCAGTATCGTTTTACGGCCGTTGCGCCGCGCTGGCCCTGCTGACAGTCTGGAGTTGGTTTTTGTTCAGATACGATTACCGCACCGGCGAAATAGGCATTTCCTTCATGCACAATATCCTGCTGCCGATACATGAGGCGGGGCATGTTTTTTTCCGGATATTCGGCGAATTCATGATGATCCTGGGCGGCAGCCTGTTCCAGTTGCTGCTGCCGTTCGGCATCGCCGTTGCCTTCATCGTGATGCGGCGCGATAACTTCGGCGCCGCCATCTGCATCTGGTGGACGAGCGTCAGCCTGGTCGACCTTTCCCCCTATATCTATGACGCACTGCACCCGCAACTCATACTGATCGGCGGGCTCACCGGCGCGGAAGACGGGCCTCATGACTGGATATACCTGCTCAACACGCTAGGCCAGCTTCAGCACGCCCAATTCTGGGGCGGGCTGGCCCATTTCTTCGGCGGTGTGGCCATGTTCATCGCGCTTGTCTGGGGCGCCATCATCCTGCTATGGCAGCGTTCGCGCCTGGGCAATGGCGTGGAATGATGGGCGCACCCGAATAGCCCAGCAGACCCTATGCCGCGTTCAACCTGTCCAGCAACTCTCGAATCTTCATCGGATCATCCGCGCGCAAGATTTTTTGCGTGAGAGGAACGATTTCCGGCAGGCTGCTGGTAAGCACGCGCTGCTTGACGCCCAGTAATTGGGAAGGGTGCATGGAAAACTGGCGTAATCCAAAACCGAGCAGCAGCCGGGTGTAATCCAGCTCGCCAGCCATTTCGCCGCACACCGAGATGGGGACGCCCGCCTTGTTCGCCGCCGTAATGATATGTGCCAGCAGGTGCAGCACTGCCGGGTGCAGCGGGTCGTACAGGTGCGCCACTTCCTCGTCGGTGCGGTCTATCGCCAGGGTGTACTGGATCAGGTCGTTGGTGCCGATGGAGAGGAAATCGAGCTTTTTGGTGAACACGTTCATCGCCAGCGCTGCGGCTGGTATTTCTATCATGCCGCCTATCGGTATATTGCGGTTATAGGCGATGCCTTCCGAATCCAGCTCGTGCTTGATGTGGGCGATGAATTGCAGGGTCTGGTTGATTTCCGACACGCTGGAGAGCATGGGCACCAGTATTTTTACATTGCCGTAGTGCGAGGCGCGCAGCAGGGCGCGCAATTGGGTGCGGAACAATTGCGGCTCGGCCAGGCTGAGGCGGATGGCGCGCAACCCCAGCGCGGGGTTGCTGGCCACGCGCTTGGCGTTGTTGAGCTGCTTGTCCGCACCGAGATCGAACGTGCGGATGGTGACCGGCAGTCCCTTCATGCCTTCCGCCGCTTCGCGGTAGGCTTTGAATTGCTCTTCCTCGTCCGGCAGGTCGTCGCGGTTGAGGAACAGGAATTCGCTGCGGAACAGGCCGACGCCGGTTGCGCCGTTTTTGCGCACTTCGGCCACGTCCTGCGGCATTTCGATGTTGGCATGCAGCTCGATCACCTCGCCGTCCAGCGTGTTGGCGCGCGCGGTACGCAGGCGGCGCAGTTTTTGCCGCTCCAGTTCGATCTGGCTCTGGCGCAGCTTGTATTCGGCAAGCAGTTGCTTGTCCGGATCGACGATGATGACGCCCTGTGCGCCATCCACGATGATCACGTCGTTTTCGTGCAGCAATTGGCGCGCATGATGCAGGCCGACCACGCAGGGGGTATTGAGGCCGCGCGCGATGATGGCGGTGTGCGAGGTGGCGCCGCCAAAGTCGGTGATGAAACCGGCAAATTGGTGCGGCTTGAACTGGATGAGGTCGGCCGGGCTCAGGTCGTGCGCCACCAATATCGCGTTGCCGTCGTGGTCGGGCGAGGGCGGCACGTGGCCGGGATGGCCGAGCAGGGATTTCAGCACGCGCTCCACCACCTGCACCACGTCGGTCTTGCGCTCGCGCAGATAGCTGTCCTCGAAGGCGTCGAAATGCGCGGCCAGGTCATCCATCTGCACCTTGAGGGCCCATTCGGCATTGCAGTGCTCGTGCTCTATCATCTGGCGCGGCGCCTGGCTGATGTGCTCATCGTTCAGGATCATCAGGTGCAGGTCGAGAAAGGCGGCGAATTCCTCGCCCGCATTCAGCGGGCGGTTTACGTGCAAGCCCGTCAATTCGCGGCGCGTGGCTTCCAGCGCCGCCTCAAAGCGCGCGATCTCCTCCTGCACCCTTTCCGCGGGCAGCACGTAATGCGCCACCTCCAGCGTGGTGTGCGACACCAGGTGGGCATAGCCGATGGCGATGCCGCTGGAGACGGGGATGCCGTGCAGGGTAAAGCTCACTCGCCTTCTCCGAACATGTCGTCTATCAGTCCTTGGATTGCCGTCATGGCTTCCTGTTCCTTATCGCCGCTGGTCTCGACGGATATGGTCGCGCCCTTGGCCGCGGCCAGCATCATCACGCCCATGATGCTTTTCGCGTTGATGCGGCGTCCGTTGCGCGCCAGCCAGACTTCGCAGGGAAATTGTCCGGCAAGCTGCGAAAGCTTGGCCGAGGCGCGCGCATGCAGCCCCAGCTTGTTTTTGATCAATACTTCATTTTGCAGCATCGCATTTTTCCATGGTTGCAGAATCGATTTGTATGATGCAGTCGCGCCCGCCTTCCTGCGCCATCCTGGCCAGCTCATCCAGCGGTTTGCCGGTATTGGTCACCACGCGCAGCAGCATCGGCAGGTTCAGTCCGGCCACGCCTTTCACGTTGGGCAATTGGCACAGGCGCGCGGCGATATTGCCCGGCGTGGCCCCGAATACGTCCACCAGAACCAGCACGCCGTCGCCATCGTCCAGGTGCGAAATGACCGCGCGCCCCTCTTCTTCCTTGCGCCGCGCATCGTCATTCGCGCGCACAGACAGCACCATCAGGTTGCGCGGCGCGGAACCGAATACATGCCCCACGCAATCCACGAAGCTGTCACCAAGACTGCTATGCGTCACCAGCAATATGCCTACCAATTAAAATGCTCCCAGCAAATGTGCCAGTGCCAGCGACACCAGCAGCATGATGATCCAGCCGTACTTTACAAATGCCCGCAGGAAGCGCTCGTTCCCGGCTTCCGCACGCTGCTCTTCATCCACGATGCCGCGGATTTCCTTCAGCGCGCTTTGTCCGACCGTGCGCTTCACGTTTCGTTCAATGCGCTCCTACTCCGGGGCATTGCGGTTATCTGCGCTCATGGTTCAACCTCGTTGGTCATGGTTTTATCCGTGAATTCTAGCCTGTTCCGCATTTCAGCGGTGAGATGTACCTTGCCTGCGCCATCCACCAGCAGCGCTTCCTCAAGCTGCATTTTACGCGCCGCCTGGCGCCAGCCCGGCGCACCTGCGATGAACAAGGGCTTGGAAGCGGCATCCGACAGGACACCGGCCCGTTCCCCGTGCGTCAGGATGGTGACCGCCTGCACGCCCTGCACCGGCTGCCCGGTGCGCGGGTCTATCAGATGGCAATAGCGCTTGCCGCCCAACTCGAAATAACGCTGGTAGTCGCCCGAGGTACCGATGGCCTCGCCGTCATGCAATTCGAGGGTGGCCAGCGGCCCCGGCTTGCGCGGATGCTGGATGCCCACGCGCCAGGGACGGTCGCCGTGCGCACCCAGCGCCAGCACATTGCCGCCGATGTTGATGAGGGCGTTGCGCACCCCCATTTTTTTCAGAATGTCCGCCGCCCGGTCCAGCGCATATCCCTTGGCATAGCCGCCCAGGTCTATCTGCACCGCCTTGTTGCGGCTGCTAACCCGCTCCCCTCTCCCCCCGGGAGAGGGGCTGGGGGTGAGGGAACCCTCTAAGGGAAAGACCAAATCGCTCATCTGCGGCTTTGCCTTCACCAGCGTTTCGATTTTCTTCTCGTCCGGCAATTGAGCCTTGAACTCATCCGCCTGAAACCCCCATGCCTGAATTAATCCGCCGATGGCCGGATTGAACAGCCCTTCCGATTGCTTCGATAGCCCCGCCGCATCCTTGAGGATGGTTTCCAGCTCGGGCGACACTTGCCTGCTCTTGCCCTGCGCAAAAGCCGCGTTCAAGTCGCTCAACTCGGAAGGTTTCCACGCGTGCAGCATATTGTGCAGCCGCTGGAATTCCTGCATCACCGCCGCCACCGCCTGGCGCGCCCTGGCGTCTTCCTCGCCGTATACGCTGACTTCCACCAGCGTGCCGAATACGTAGCCTTGTTCCTGGTAGGTGGGTGGTTCCTTTTTAGCGCAAGCGGTAAGGGCAAACGCCATGCCCAGCAATACGAAGCATGCCCTCCAGCTAACCGTCATTCCCGCGCAGGCGGGAATCCAGCAAGACCAATTCTCCGCGAAGCGGACAAAACCCCATTGCTGACCCGCTACGCGGGAATTTTTCAAACGACTGGATTCCCGCTTTCGCGGGAATGACGGGCCAGAGAAACTTTTCATTGAATATCCGACTTCCAAGAACCACGCCCAAGAATGGCTTCAATACGTTTTTGCAGGCGATCCCTAAAGTCGTCGAGATTGTCTTCTGTCCAACTGAGGAAGTTATATTGTCGGATGTCGAAGTGTAATTTGCCCTCGGAGAGTATGTCTTCACGGCAAGTCCAGATAACAGGCAACCCCAGTCCTTGGGCAAAGCCTGCCTCGAAATATACCCCACCGCGCACCCCATTTTCATCATGCGTAAAATCGGCAACTACAAATCGGCTACGCCGTATGTCCGCAAATATTTCATCATCTATGCGGTTGTTATGTTCTTTCTTGTCTATTCTGTGGGGCTGATACCCTGCATTACCAATTGCTGGTTCTATGGCCTTTTCCCATAAGTCATCCATGCTCTTGTGGAACCACATCGCGCAAAACCCAATTTGGCTATCAGGATTAATCAGTTGCTGAGCTAGGTAATCGTAGGCTGCTGCAGTAAGGTGTATCGGTGAATTGGCGACGTGAACATCCTTGAATTGTGTTTGTACAATGCCCTCCTCACTCAGAGTTTGTAACAAAAACGATGCCTCATCCCAGTCCTGCAGGTAACTAGCTGAGATAAGACTCAGATCAGTCCGCCACTCAATTTCCTCGCCAAGTTTTTCTGTTTTTTTGGCAAGCCAATGGATCAATTTGCGCTTACGTTCTTCATAACTAGGGGTAGGTATGTTTTGTAAATGTTTTAGTTTTTCAAGCGTTATAACTTCTTCTTGATGTTCATAAACCCAGCCACTTATGTTTGCCTTTTGCCTATCGGTCCATGTATCGCAGCCCCGAGACAGTGCATCTATGTTCATAAGAAATTTTCCGCAACATGGATAGTTAATGGTGCACGCTCCATTTGAAGGAATGAAGTCTGGCGTTGCTAATCCGCAGATCGGGCAAGTAGGACCACTCATTCCATCCCCTCCAGCTCCCGCGCCGCCGCCAGCATGGCCAGCCGCGCCACCACGCCGAAGGCGTAGAACCGGTTGGGCGTGTCGTCCGGCGCGCGGTCGGGGTTGGGCAGGGTGCAACTGGTCTCGAAGGCGAGCGGCACGAAGTGCATGCCGGGGGCGTTGAGGTTCTCATCTACCCCGCGCCCGGTATGCACGCGGTAAAAGCCGCCCACCACGTAACGGTCCATCATGTAAACCACCGGCTCGGCCACGGCTTCATTGATGTGTTCGAAGGTGTACACGCCTTCCTGTACCAGCACGTCATGCACTTGCAAGCCTTCTTTCACCACCGCCATCTTGTTGCGCTGCTTGCGGTTAAGACCGCGCACTTCGCTGGCATCCTTTACCGTCATGATGCCCATGCCGTAGGTGCCCGCATCGGCCTTGACGATGACGAACGGATCGTTCTTCACGCCGTATTGTTCATATTTGGCACGGATTTGCTGCAAGACGAAATCCACCTTGGACACCAGGCAGTCCTCGCCGGTCTGCGCCTGGAAGTCTATTTCGCCGCAATGCGCAAAATAAGGGTTGATGAGCCAGGGGTCTATGCCGATGAGCTCGGCGAATTCCTCCGCCACCTTGTCGTAGGCCGCGAAGTGCCAGGACTTGCGGCGCGTGGTCCATCCGGCATTCAGCGGGGGGAGGACGGTTTGCTCCAGGTTCTTGAGGATGTCCGGCACGCCTGCGGAGAGGTCGTTGTTTAGCAGCACCACGCAGGGGTCGAAGCCTTCCACGCCCAGGCGGTTGCCTTTGCGCACCAGCGGTTCCAGCGTGAGGCTTTTGCCATCGGATAATGGCAGCACGGTGGGCGCTGTGATCTCGGGCAGCAGGGTGCCGATGCGCACTTTCAGCCCGGCCAGCTTGAGTATGGTGGACAGCCTTGCCACGTTCTGCAAATAGAACTGGTTGCGCGTGTGGCTTTCCGGGATCAACAGGATGCCGCGCGCTTCAGGGCAGATTTTTTCGATGGCGCTCTGCGTGGCCTGCACGCACAGCGGCAGGAAATCGGGGTTGAGGTTGTTGAAGCCGCCGGGAAACAGGTTGGTGTCCACCGGCGCGAGCTTGAAGCCGCTGTTGCGCAGGTCCACGGACGAATAGAACGGCGGCGTGTGCTCCAGCCACTGGGTGCGCAGCCAATGCTCGATGGCGGGCTGGGCAGTGAGGATGCGCTGCTCGAGATCGAGCAGCGGGCCGTTCTGGGCGGTGGAAAGGTGGGGAACCATATTGTGTCCGGGGATTCAAAGTCGGGAGATTCAAACTCGTGCATTTTAGCCTATAGCGCGGAGCCCGCGATGCCGATGGCGCCTAGTGGTAGAATGCGCCCCTTCATTTAAGGCACCTTCTTAAGACACAACCATGCTTTCTACGGCAAATATTACCATGCAGTTCGGCGCCAAGCCGTTGTTTGAAAACGTTTCCGTCAAGTTCGGCGACGGCAACCGCTATGGCCTGATCGGGGCCAACGGCTGCGGCAAGTCCACCTTCATGAAGATTCTTGGAAAGGATCTTGAACAGTCTTCCGGCGAAGTCATGCTGGATCGGGGCGAGCGCCTCGGCAAGCTGCGCCAGGACCAGTTCGCCTACGAAGAAAACCGCGTGCTGGACGTGGTGATGATGGGCCACGATGACATGTGGGCGGCGATGCAGGAACGCGATGCGATCTACGCCAATCCCGATGCCTCGGAAGAGGACTATATGCGCGCCGCCGACCTGGAGGCGGTGTTTGCGGAATACGACGGCTACACCGCCGAAGCGCGCGCCGGTGAGTTGCTG